>CAZTJY010000005.1:0-41857 GCA_964613725.1 uncultured Parapedobacter sp.
TGTTGGGCACCTTAGTCCAGCAGCTGTTGCCGCTGGTGCTCCGCGACTTCGTCCCTGTGGCAATTAGCAGCGATATCTCGTGGTGGGCCATCGCGCAGGGTATTGGACTGGGCGTGTGTATCACCGTGCTTTTTGCGTTGTTACCCCTTATCGGTATCCGCAATATCGCCCCGTTGAACACCCTGCGGTTGTCACTGGACGCACCAAGTCCGGTCAGGGATCGTTGGAGTTGGTTGATCTATGGACTTATCGCGTTGTTTGTTTTTAGCTACGCCTATTTCCAACTGGACGGCGTGGGCCAGACATTGGCATTCACGGCGGGTGTCGTATTGTCGTTTCTGGTGCTGTATGCCGCAGCAACCCTGCTTATTTGGCTTGTTAGGCGCTTTTTCCCGTCGTCATGGAGCTACCTATGGCGGCAGGGCCTCTCCAACCTGTTCAGGCCCAACAACCAAACGGTGACGTTGATTATCGCCATTGGACTGGGCACGGCGTTTATCGCCACACTGTTTGCCGTTCAAGGGATGCTGATCACGCGGGTATCGTTGTCGGCCAGTGAAAACCAACCGAACATGGTGCTGTTTGACATCCAATCGTCTCAGAAAACGGCGGTAGCCGAACTGGTCGCGGCACAGGGGCTACCTGTGTTGGACGAAGTGCCTATCATAACCGTGCAGCTGGAAGCCATCAATGGCATTACCGCCGATGAAGCTCGGCGCGACAGCACCATCGAGGTTTCACGTCGGGCGTTGGGCGGGGAGTTGCGTTCGACATACCGGTCGGCGCTCAGCGATTCGGAAAAGGTCACCGCCGGCGAGTGGACGGGTAAAACCGCCGCGGGCGACACCGCGCGGGTGTCGCTTGAAGAAGGTTATGCACGCCGCATCAAGGTGGATATCGGGGACGAACTGCTGTTCAATGTACAGGGCGTGCGCATACCGACGATTGTGGGTAGTTTCCGGGAGGTCGATTGGAATCGCGTGCAAACCAACTTCCGGTTGATATTCCCTGAAGGTGTGATCGACGATGCGCCGCAATTCCACGTGCTGATGACCCGTGTGCCAGACGAAACGGCTTCTGCACGTATGCAGCAGGCAGTGGTGACGCAATTCCCGAATATATCCATCATCGACCTCGGGTTGATTTTATCGGTGTTGGACGCCATCCTTGATAAGATTGGTTTCGTGATCCGGTTTATGGGCGGTTTCAGCATCCTCACGGGGTTCGTCGTATTGATTGCCTCTGTAATGATCAGCAAGTACCAGCGGATAAAGGAAAGCGTATTGTTACGAACCATGGGGGCAACCCGGAAACAGGTGTTAGCCATTACGGCGCTCGAATACTTTTTCTTAGGGGCCATAGCTTCATTTACCGGCGTGCTACTGGCGCTAGGCGGCAGCTGGGCTTTGGCCGAATTCAGCTTTGAAATCCCCTTCACACCCGATGTCACAACCATGGTGCTGTTGATGCTGGGTGTTGCGTTATTGACCGTGTTGATTGGGTTGGCCAATAGCCGCGGGGTAACGCAAAGACCGCCGTTGGAGATTCTGCGGAAAGAGGTGTAATAGGTAACGCCGAATAAAGTTAGACGTTATGGGTACTTCAGCTTAAAACGAAATAGTTAAGCGTTCTTTATCAAAGAGTGATAATAAAAGTTTGTCGGCTGTAACAAAAAGGTCAGCTTTTTCTTTTATTAGTAACGCCGTAGCCAATTGTATACTATCTAAAGTACGCAAACCTGCATCTCCATATTTCGCGATGAGATTAATAGCTGCTTTTATAACTTCACTGTCAATCCGTACAATGTGATACTTTGGTAGGTCGCTGTTGAATATGGAAATCGTTTGCTTCGCTTGTAATCCGGTGATTTCTTTCGTTCTTACCTTTTTCCAAAGTGTGGATGAAAATTCAAGCTTTGTCAATTCCGAAATAAATACGGATGAAATCGTGTTTTTTACGAAGATATTTTCAAATCTGATAGTGTCTTCTTCATTGTGGTAAAGCTTAAACAAGGCGCAAGTGTCAAGAAAAATCCTCACAATTCATCTCTTCTTTCTTCCAAAACCGTATCGCTAAGCGAACCCTTATAATCCCTTAATATTTCCCTGCTGTTAGCAAATGAAAAGTCCGATAGCGAAAGTTTATCCACTACTGGCTCTGTGGCATCTGTTCCCTTATTTTTACGCAAACGTATGAGGTTTAAAGCTTCCAAATTTTTCAATAATTTTACGGCTTCCTCATTTAGAATATCCAAGGTTACTGTCCTCATTCTTATTACCCTTTCCTGTTTAATGTCAAAAATACTGAATTACTTTGAATATCCCTATATTTGCTGTAATCAAATAAGGTCAATAAGTTTAGAAAAATAAAGACAATATAAAATATTAGCGTTTCGCTTTAAGATTTTCCCGTAATCGAAATACGACCAATTTTTCAAAGCAACACAGGAAAGGTAAATATGAAATGGACATTCCTATTGAAGAGGCTAAATCTATCAGTTATTCTACAAACGACTTAAAAATTGACAATCCAAATTTACCACCGATAGAATTTAATTATAACACTTATACAGGAGAACTTGCAGAACCATCATTAGAAAATTCTCCCCAGCCTCCTGGAGGGATGGCTGCTTTTATGGAGTGGATAAGTAGGAACTACATTTTTCCGCAGGCAGCGATTGATGCGGGAGTTAATGGCAAAATATTGGCCTCTTTTGTTGTTGATAAAGATGGCAGCCTGATAGACATCAGAATAATCCGTGATTTGAAATATGGTACGGGAGAGGAGTTCGTTAGAGTGCTTACGCAATCGCCGAAATGGACTCCTGGTACCTTAAATGGCAAACCTGTACGGGTTGGTTATACAATGCCATTGAATCTAGCAATGCAGTAATCGGAGTATGTGGAAACTATTTGGCAGCCAAGATCGAATTCAAGATGGAAACGCCTACGCTATCAATGGGCTCGGCAGTATTTGATAAGACCACAACCGCCATTTTCCTGTCGGGCGAAAACGCCATATAACTGCTACTCCCAAATGTGGCGCCGTTGTGCCAATAGATCAGCTCGTCGCCCATCAAATTCATGTGCCATGCCAAGCCGATGTCGGTATCCGGCGGATTGAAGTAGGTGAATTGGCGGGTGCGGGCCAAGGCATGCTCCAGATCGGTTTCCGGCATTTTAAAGTGGGTTTTTGCGTAAGAAAGGAGGTCTTTCACCGTTGATTTCAACGACCCATGCGCGGCGAACGCGTCAAATGTCCACACGGGCGTTTCCTGCCCCTCCTTGTTATACACTTTGGCTACGTATTGTGAATCCGGGTCGGGGAATTCCGTGGTGTTTTTCAAGCCGAGCGGTTGGCAGATGATTTCCTGTACCATTTCGTGGTATGGCTTGCCATATACGGTGGAGAGGATATCGCCCAACAGGCCGTAGCCTAGGTTGCTGTATAGGTAAATGGAATCCGGCGGTGTGGTGGCTTGGTAGGATGCCAAGAAGTTGTACAGATCTGCTTGGGTATAATCCTTATAGGGATTGAGGGGGTGCGGCGCTGCCGTGGCATCGATGTTTGCCGGCATGCGTGGTAAACCCGATGTATGGTTGGCCAATTGTTTCAGCGTGATACGCTGGAGATCGGGGTTTGCGGCTATCGAGTCGGGGAGGTAATGGGTAATGGGGTCGTCGAGGCTGAGTTGTTGGGTTTGCGCAAGATAAGCCAGCAACGTCGCCGTGAAGGTCTTGCTTATCGACCCGATTTCAAACAAGGTATTTTCATCGGGTAGCCGCTTGTTCCCATTTTCCGTTTCCCCGTAATAATAGCTGCTTGTTTTACCTTCATGTACCACGCCGATGGCCAGCGCGTGGGTATGCCCTTTGCGGCTATACGCCAGGGCGACCGAATCGATATAAAAATCGAGTTTGGAAGTAGCAGCGCTATTGGAAGCGAGTACTTCATTCTTTTCGGGTACCGGGTCGCCCGCATAGGGTTGGAAAAGGAATGTCTCCACCCGATTCAGGCTATCCAGCCCCAACACGACCTGTAACGGTGTGCTGAGAAAATTGAGTTTGTAGGTGCCCGTTCCTTTGCTGAAGCTTTTCAGTTCGGCCGACTGGATTTGACCCAACGGATATAACTGTTGGGCCATTACCGTTTGGAACGCCTGCAACGAAAGCGATTGCTTGAACCGCGGGCCAGCAAGTGCATAAATGGAATCGGTCTCCTGCAGGTTGAAATGATATTCGATTTTATTGAAAACCGCTTGGTTGATTTGCTCGGCGCGGCTTTTCTCTTGCGTAAAGGCAGGGAATACAGGCAGCAATAAAATAATGCAGATAATCCTGTTCATGGTTTCAAACATGACGCAAAATTACGTGAAACCTATCTACATTCCTAATGTTTGTTTGAGACGCGTATAACCGTTTTTGCTTACACTTATTTGTTTCCCATCTGCGAGCACGGCAACGTAGCTGTCCTTCTCATGGGGCTCCAACCGGGCGATATGGTCAATTTTGACGATGAAGGATCGGTGTACGCGGACAAATTGGGCGGGATCGAGTTGCTCTTCGAACGATGCCATCGTTTTGTTCTTCATGAATACCCCTTCGTCGGTGTGTATTTTCACGTAATCGTCGTCGGCCTCAAGGTATATAATGCCCGCAACCGGGATAATCTTGATTTTTGCTCCTGTTTTTACCACCACACGCTCCAGCGTACCATCAGCTTGGTGCATTTTGTCCAATAGGTTCCGGGTATTCTTCTTGCCGGCCTCCACGTGTTGGCTGTCAAGGAATTTGGCCATGGCACGGTCGAACCGGGCCTTCGCTATGGGTTTGAGCAGGTAGTCGACCGCGTGGCGTTCAAAGGCTTGGATGGCGTATTCGTCGAATGCTGTGGTGAAAATCACGGCCGGTGGGTTGTCGATGATTTCCAATAGCTCGAAACCATTTATTTTGGGCATTTGAATATCGAGGAAAATAATATCCGGCTGGTGCTGCATGATGGCCTTTGCACCTTCAAACCCATCGCCGCACTCGGCAACGATCTCCACTTGCGGATACCCTTCGAGGTATTCGGAAACCATGCTTCGTGCCAGGGGTTCATCATCTACCAATACCGCCTTGATCATACTTGTGGGATCTTGATTATGCTGGTAAAGATATGTGTTGTGGCTTTAGTTTCCAACAGGTCGGTACGACCGAACAATAAAAACAGGCGTCGTTGGATGCCGCGCAGCCCGAATCCCGTGCCCCTTCGGGGCTTATTGCTTTGGCTATCGTAGGGGTTTTCGATCTGTATTTCCAGCAGGTGGTCAACACAGGTACAGGCCACGCTGATGGTTACCTTTTCCGTGGTATCATACAGCCCGTACTTGATTGCATTTTCCACCAGCGGCTGCATGATCATGGCGGGAAGCATCATGTCCAGGCACGCTTCGTCGTAGGCGACCTGTGTTTCCAGTCGGTGGCCGAACCGGACTTTTTCGATTTCGAGGTACAGCTGGAGGTGTTCCAGTTCGTCCTTGAGCGCAATCAGCTGCTGGTCGTCCTTACGGAGCGTACCCCGGAGGAAGTCCGACAGTTGGAAGGTCATGTTCCGGGCTTCGTCGGGTTTTCTTCCGATGAGGGCAATGATGGAGTTGAGGCTGTTGAAGAGGAAGTGGGGTTGGAGCTGTTGCCGAAGGTTGTACAGCTCCGCTTCGCGGGCCAGTCGCTCGGCATCAGCCTTCCGCTGTTCGTTTTCTTTATATTCCTGTTGGATGTTCCAGAGGATATTGATGATGGCCATCCACGCAATCAGCAAGGCGTTGACGAAAAACCGCAACGGCAAAGACACGTCGATGCGGTCGCGGTAGCCTTCATTTTGGATAACATATTGGAGAATCCACCGGTCTAAGGAAACACTGATGGCGGCCAGCACCAGCCCCCAGATAACGATATAGAAATAGCCTTTGCGCTGGGGTAGGTAATGGGTCAATGCGCTGGCGATGACGTAGCAGCATAGGGTGATGACCGTCGCGCTGACCAGGCTATCGTTCAATGCGAGGTTGAAATCGACATCAAACCACCACAGCAGGGCCGTTTGGACCAGCGCATAGACCATCCAGATGACAAAGCAACTAATGTTGATCAGGCGTTGCTTGGATGACGTATATGTTGTGGTACTCACGCTGCCGCCCGGTTAGATATTCTTAATGGTAATCCCTCCGAATAATGAAGTTCCCTTGATGTATACGACCTTTTGATCATCGTGGGGCGTCCCTTGCGAAAAGCGGCGGTCGTCCACCTCGCCGAATACCGACACGACTTCGGATTGGATTTTCCAATGCGCGGGGACGATGATTTTCGTGCCAGCGAATAGCTGGAACACATCAATAACGATGGGCTGCTGGATATCGGCTTGGATGAGGTTTACGTCGGTGCCGCCACATACGTTCACAATCTCACCACCCTGGAATCGTTTCGAGATGACGATTTTCTTGACATCGCTGAATATGGCGGTCGATTTGAGGTAATCCTCGTTGGTGAGGCCGCTCGCATCGCCGGCAGGGGCATCCGGTTCGCCGAAGGGACGGCTTTCATCGGGTCGTGCGGCGTCACTAAAAGCGGTTGCCCCGCCATCTGCGGGGCTATCCGATTCGTTTTCTTTTACACGCTTGTCCCACTCGTAGTCGCGATATCGCTCCCGGAACCGCCGATGCCTATCGGGCCGCGGTGCACAGGGGCCGCTCCTGCTTCGGCCCATGAGCAACCACAGGCCAATGCCGATGATGACCGCTGGCCAAATAAAGGCGCCGATGTCAAAGTGGGTGATGTTCTTCAGCAAGAAGAACGCTCCCAACCCCAATAGGATATAAGAAGCCGGATTACGAAAGTTGGAATTTCCTCCAATAATCAGGCCTACCACGATGAGTACCATAGGCCACATATTGTGCCAATTGAATATCCAATGAGGGAAAAGCCAGTCGAACCCCAGTCGCCCGGCAAGTAATATCGCGCCGATGCCGATGATGATGATTCCTGCCCACATACGGCCCGCGCTGGAATGCGGTTTTGCTGGTTGGCGTTGTTTATCCATTATGTTGTTATTATAAAAGTTGTCAAAGTTAAAATCTCTTGCCGATTATCATTGCTACTGGACCAAAGGTATATCGAATATACGCGTTCTGCAATAGGGATTAGGCAACAATGGCGGTTTTCTCGGTGAACGGCCGTTTTGTTTCGGTAAAACGGCCGGCCTAGCACACGAATGAACTGATTGTCGGTCGGAATGCGGATTTATACAAAATGGATGAAATGCAGGTGCCATGAGGCCGTTACGAATAAATTATTCGAGTGAATTACTTGTATTAATCGACTAAATTACTTTATATTTATCCCGATTCTGAGAATGCTAAAAATAAAAAGCTTAACAATGGGAGATTTTGACAACAAAGAGCGTGAAGAGGTTTTTTCAAAAAAAGTAAGGGCTGGTAAGCGTACTTATTTTTTCGATGTAAAGGCAACCCGGTCGAACGACTATTATGTTACCATCACAGAAAGCAAGAAGCGGTTTGAAGACGGTGTGTTCATCAAGCATAAGATTTTCTTATACAAGGAAGACTTCGAGAAATTTGCAGAAGGGCTCAGCGATGTGGTCGAATATATCAAATCCCATCAGGAAGTGGTCGAAAAACGGTACGAACCGGGGTTTGAAAATAACGAGGTAGGGGTAGCTGATCATTCCGGATCAAAAGACGATTTTTCGTTTTAGGTTGACACAACAACGTATTGGATGATCATACCGAGCCTTGCATTACCGTAAGGCTTTTTTTATAACCAAAAAATAAACCATTATGCGTTGGAAAGGCGGTAGAAAAAGTGGTAACTTCCAAGATCGTCGGGGGATGACGTCGGGTGGGAAATTAGCGTTAGGGGGCTTTGGTGGCATCGTAGTGCTTGTGATCGGGCTGCTGCTGGGCGGTGACCCGCAACAACTGCTACAGCAGATGCAGGTTACTGGTGTACAACAGCAGGACGGACCTGTCGAAATCAGTGCGGAGGAATCTGAGCTTACGGAGTTTGCGCAGGTGGTGCATACCAGCGTGGGAGATGTTTGGAGCGAAATCTTCCGCAACGAGCGTTTGCAATTCCGGCCGGACACGTTGGTGGTCTATTGGGAGCAAACTCCTACGGATGGCTGTGGCATGGGCGCGTCGGCTTATGGTCCTTTTTATTGTCCGGCAGACGAGAATGTGTATATAGACCTCAGTTTCAACGAAGAATTGAGAAATCGCTTCGGAGCCACGGGCGAATTCGCCATGGCTTACGTGATTGCCCATGAAGTTGGCCACCACGTACAGAACTTATTGGGTGCCATGGATAAGGTGAATCGGGCTCGGCAGCAGCTCAGCGAAAGGGATTACAACAAGGTGCAGGTCATGCTGGAATTGCAGGCCGATTTCTACGCTGGGGTGTGGGCACACCACGCCAACCGGATGTCGGATGTTCAATTGGAATACAACGACATCGTGGAAGGGATGAAAGCGGCGGAGGCCGTTGGTGATGATCGGATACAGATGCAGAGCCAGGGACGGGTAGTTCCGGAAGCATTCACCCACGGCACCTCGGAACAGCGGGCATACTGGTTTAAAAAGGGCTTTGATACCGGCGATATCCGTCAGGGTGATACGTTCAGTGACCCCAGTTTGCAGTAGGGTTCGGTGGCAGCGTATTGTTTATTGCACCAGCAAGTTGCACCCTCGGATGTCGCTTTGGTCAAAACGGCCTAATACCTCAAATGACCCATCGGCGTATTTTCGTCCCAAATCCTGCGTCGCGATAAACGCACAGGAATGGATGTTGGCCAAGTCGATGATGTTTATCGCTCCTGTGCGGTTTTCCGGTAATAAGGCGAACGGGTCGTTGGTGTCGCGGATATAGACGTCCATCCAAGGCGGACAAAAAAATCGCCCGCCACGCTTGGAATAGGCTTGTGACAAGAGTTCGGTCATCCCGTATTCGGAATGGATTTCCGCAACATGGAACCCTTCGCGCAGCTGTTCATGCACCTCCTCGCGGATCATCTCCCGTCGTCTGCCTTTCATCCCACCCGTTTCCATAACAATCAGTGCCGGGAAATCGATGGCGTGGTTTTCGACAAAGTCAAGCAGCGCATAGGTGACACCGATGAGCAGCGTGGGCGTGCCTGCAGCTTTCAGCGCTTGCAGGGTATCGTATAACTCGTCGTGATTGTACAAGAAGTACCCACTCCGTGGCTGATGGCTCTGCCGGATTAAGTCGTCGACCATGTAAATAAGCGAGGAGCCCTCCCGTTCGGAGTAGGAGGGCAGCAGCGCCAAAATAGCCATATCGGCCGGGTTTCCGTAATAATATTCAAATGCCGTGCGGAAGCTACGCTCATAAACCGTGATATCCTTTACGTAATGCTTGCTCTGCGCTGTGCCGGTAGTGCCCGAACTGGTGAATACAAGCTTTGGCTGACCCGGACCGGTGATGATCCGATGGTTCTTGAAGAATGCAATGGGTAAAAAGGGAATCGCTTCGGGATGCCGTACGGTTGCAGGGTCTACATGGATTAATGACAGGTATTCCTTATAAACCGAACATTGTTCGGCCTGGTGATGAAATGTCTTCATGCATACCTCATCAAATGCTTGACGTGTTCGTATGGAGAAAATTTCATTATTCATCCCCGCAAAGGTAGTGTTTTAGTACGGAAGGTATTTGGAGGGATGCACGGCAATTTTGCTGTTTACGAGCATGGAACCCGCCTTGAAGCTTTTGTTTCCGGTGTGCCGGAGGATGGGTTAACCATCGACGGATTTGTCAGCCACGTTATCATCTCCTAGAATGCCTAAAAAATCATCGGAAGATATGATGTTGACCTTTGGGAACCGTAATTTTTTCGCAGCATTGAAATGCCGATCGTCCGTGACTAGGTAGTCTGCTGCTGAGGCTACCGCCACATCGAAAAACTTGTTGTCATCCGGATCCTTTTCTATCGCGTTCCAATTGTAATATATATGCTGTAAAATGACGTCAGGACTCTCTTTAAACATCTCCATGACTAACTCCGCGGCTCCGGCGACAGCGTGTTCCTGAAGAATTTCTTCGTATTCCTTTAAGATGTCCTCATTTACGATAATGGTATAACAACCCTTGCGAAAAGATAACCAAATCTTCCGCAAAGGGCTTTTTTACCTATTGCCGACAACAGGATATTGGAATCTATAACTACCCGCATTCAGGCTAATTTTTTTTTGAACGGAAATGCCCTTTGCTTAGGTTCTCGTAATAGTCTTCAGTAATATTGTTTTTGTCCTCCCAGTCCCCAACCAATTCGTCGAGCTGTTTACCCAACAGTTCAACAGCTAATCTGCGTATCCTTATAAAATCTGCCTCGGGAAGTGGTTTCTGAAGCAAACGCAACATCATAATTTGTTGCTCGTTCAACGGTGTGTCAAGTACTGTTGCCATATACAAATATATCTAATATTTATTAGGTATTTGAAAACGTAACAGAAAAACATCAAGTACCTCGCGCTTTAAAGCATGCCCCCGCACACCGAAAGCACCTGCCCATTGATGTAGGCCGATAGGTCCGATGCGAGGAATAAGCACGCATTAGCTACATCCACGGTTTCGCCGGCCCGTTTCAAGGGGATGTCTTTTTCCCATCCTTCCACCACTTTCGGATCCAGTACATCGGTCATCTCCGTGCGGATAAAACCCGGCGCGATGACATTGGTGCGGATATTCCGTGACCCCAATTCCTTGGCTACCGACTTGGAGAAGCCAATGATGCCCGCCTTAGACGCGGCGTAGTTCGCTTGCCCGGCGTTTCCCTGTACGCCCACTACCGAACTCATGTTGATAAATACCCCCCTGCGGTTTTTCATCATGATCCGCGACGCCGCTTTGGTAAGGTTGAATACAGACTTGAGGTTTATCTCCAGCACATCATCCCATTGGTCCTCGGTCATGCGGAGCAACAAGCCATCTTTGGTGATGCCCGCATTGTTGACAACGATGTCGAGCGTTCCGAACTCCGATACGATATCGTTAATCAATTGCTCAGCTGCATCGAATTTGGAAGCATCCGAACGATAGCCCTTTATTTTGGTGCCATAGGCCTGAAGTTCCTGCTCCAATGCCTGGCCTTTTTCCACGGAGGACAGGTAGGTGAATGCCACGTTCGCGCCCTGCTCGGCAAATTTCTCGGCTATGGTGCGGCCGATGCCTTTAGAGGCACCGGTAACGAGTGCGGTCTTTCCTTCAAGTATTTTCATAATAGTTCGCTATTTCTATGCTGTGGTTTCCGGGGCAAACTTAGCTAAATTTTGCATCTTTATGCAAATTTAGTGATCTCTCTGCTACCATTGAAAAACACGGAAGCAGCAGAAACTTAGCTAAAATACACGGTATTCGCGAACATGCCACACACAAATATTTTCATCGGGAACCTGCTAGGACAAGCTTTCCGGGGTGGGCCATTTATTAGCGCTAAATACTTTTAGCATTTTCCTTTTCCGATTTTTTTATCATATTAGCGGACGATTACATAGTTATAACGATATAAGTCCTAAAGCAAACACGTACTTCAATGAAATCATTAGTAACCCTACTGTTCTCGCTGTTCACGCTCATTGCCACGGCACAGGAAGTAAGCCGCGTTGAAAATCCACTCGATTATGTAAACACCCTGATGGGCACGCAATCCGTTCACCTGCTCTCCAACGGCAACACCTATCCGGCCATCGCCCGGCCATGGGGCATGAATTTCTGGTCGCCACAAACCGGCAAAATGGGCGACGGATGGATGTATACCTATACCGCCGACAAGATCCGCGGATTCAAACAGACGCATCAACCTTCGCCGTGGATGAATGATTATGGGCAATTCTCCATCATGCCCATAACCGGTAAACAAACATTCGATCAAGATGAGCGAGCTAGTTGGTTTTCACACAAAGCCGAAATTGCCCAGCCCCATTATTATAGCGTGTACCTCGCCGATCACGATGTGACCACCGAAATCACGCCCACGGAACGGGCGGCACGATTCCGTTTCACATTTCCCGCTACCGATAGTGCGTCCATAGTAATCGATGCGTTCGACAAAGGATCTTATATTAAAATCATTCCCGAAGAAAACACCATCATAGGCTATACCACGCGCAATAGCGGCGGTGTGCCGGATAACTTCAAAAATTATTTCGTGATCGTATTCGACCGGCCGTTCGCTCAAGTAGGTACCTTCGCCGACTCGGCACTGGTAGACAACCGCCTGGAAATACAGGCCGACCACGTAGGGGCCATCGTGGGCTTCCGCATCGCCAACCGCGGTGATCAGGTGCAGGCAAAGGTGGCCTCCTCATTCATCAGCCACGAGCAGGCCGAACTGAACCTCCGCGAAATCGGTAATAAGGATTTCGAGACCATCAAACAAGAAGGGGCGGACCAGTGGAATGCTGAGTTGGGCAAAGTACGTGTAGGTGGTGGCACCATAGATCAAGTACGTACATTCTATTCCTGCTTGTACCGTACCATCCTCTTCCCGCGGATGTTTTACGAGTATGATGCCGATGGCAACGTGATTCACTACAGCCCCTATAATGGTAAGGTGCTCCCAGGCTATATGTTTACTGACACGGGCTTCTGGGATACGTTCCGTGCATTGTTCCCTTTCCTCAACCTGGTGTACCCCGATGTAAACCAGAAGATGCAAGAAGGGTTGGCGAATACCTATAAAGAAGGGGGCTGGTTGCCGGAATGGGCCAGTCCTGGCTATCGGAGCGTGATGGTGGGCAACAATTCGGCGTCCGTGGTCGCCGATGCCTACATCAAAGGCTTGCGGGGCTATGACATCGAGAAGCTATACGAAGGGCTGTTGAAAGGAGCCAATAACCCCGGGCCACTTACGGCAGTAGGCCGTGCAGGAGCGGAATATTACACCACCCTCGGCTATGTGCCTTACGATGTGGGTATCAATGAAAACGCTGCCCGTACATTAGAATATGCGTACGACGATTTCGCGATTTACCAGTTGGCAAAAGCATTGGGCCGGCCCGCCGATGAGATTGCGCTATACCGCGAGCGGAGCTTCAATTATAAGAAGCTCTTCGATAAAGAGACCGGGTTGATGCGTGGGAAGAATAAGGATGGAAGTTTCCAAACACCGTTCAATCCATTCAAATGGGGCGATTCATTCACCGAAGGCAACAGTTGGCACTATTCGTGGTCGGTTTTCCAGGATGTGGAGGGGCTAGCGCAATTGATGGGTGGGCATGATGCATTCGTGACCAAGCTCGATTCGGTGTTTTCCCTGCCGCCGGTTTTCGACCACAGTTACTACGGCTTTACGATCCACGAAATCCGCGAGATGCAGATTGCCAACATGGGGCAGTATGCCCATGGCAACCAGCCCATACAACACATGATTTACCTCTACAATTACGCGGGTGCGCCGTGGAAAACACAATATTGGGTGCGCGAAACGATGGACCGGATGTACCTGCCCACACCCGATGGGTACTGTGGCGATGAAGATAATGGACAGACCTCGGCTTGGTACGTGTTTTCGGCATTGGGCTTCTATCCAGTTACCCCCGCTACCGACGAGTATGTCATGGGAGCACCGCTATTCAAGGAGATGACCATCCAACTGCCCAACGGCAAAACCATCGAAATCGAGGCGCCAAATAACGGCAAGGAAAACCGCTATATCCAATCGGTAACCCTCAACGGCAAGGCTTATGGAAAGAACTACCTCAAGCATGGCGACCTAATTAATGGTGCGGTATTGCGATTCGACATGGCGAGCGAACCCAACAAGCATAGGGGAACCAATGCTGCGGACTTCCCATTTTCGTTGAGCCTAGAGGAAGAATAGTATAGTTAATTTACACGTTATTTCAAGTAAGCCCGCCGATAATTAAGCGGGCTTTTTCCGGTTATCTGCTTGAAGTATTTATGGAAGCCTGCAAAATTATGGAATCCAGTTTCAAAACAGATTTCCTTAACGCTGAGGTTGTTTTCGATGAGTAACTTGCAAGCATGGCCAACCCGTAATTCGATCAGGAACTGCGAGAACGTTTTCCCTGTTCGCGACTTGAAATACCGGCAAAATGCATTGCTGCTCATGCCAGCCACCCCAGCGATTTCATCTAACGTGATCCGTTGGCGGAAATGTTGGAGTGCGAAATCATAAATGTTGTTTATCCGGCTATTTTCCCCCCGTTGGAAATGCGGTGCAAAACCAACGGAAGAGATAGGGGTGCGCTCTTTGGAATGTGCAATCGTGGTGAGTGCTTCGATGAGCAAGACGATTCGCTTGGCACCTTCGGTTTCCAGTAATTCAGCAAGTAATTTTTGTACATCGGCTCGGGCGGTACCATATACCGCGATCCCTTGTTGAGCGTCTTTCAGTAATTGCTTGATGTTCGTGTTTTCCGGAAGGTCGAGGAAGTCCCCGCCCCAGAAATCGTCATTGAAATGGGCCACGCGGACGTCTGCTTTCCAAGTAGTGTTCGTGTCTAAATATCCGCTGTCGAAACTCCAGTAATGGGGTAGATTGGAACCAATTAAGATGACGTCGCCCGATGAAAAGTTGCGGATGCTGTCGCCGATGAATTGCGTACCACTGCCCCTTTCAAAATGGATGAGCTCCACCTCCCGGTGGTAATGCCAGTGATTGTTGGCATAAGGTACCGTGTCCCGTCGAATGCTGAACGAATGAGCGGGGCCCGTGCTTACTTTTAGCAATTGAGGTTTCATACGGTTTAATCAGTCAAAAAAACGCAATAGTTGGCAATAATAGCAAAAACAAGGTAATATAGCTTAATATATCGCTAAAATGTCGGCAACTATTGTGGCCGGCGTTTCTTTATTTTGTATTTGTCTTAAAATGCTGACCGATTAATGAAAGTAACATGGCGAAGCGATATGCGATGATTCCGGTGGTTTTGGTCACCTCTCTGTTTTTCCTCTGGGGGCTGGCCAACAACATGACCGATACATTATTAGCGGCCTTCAAGAAAATCATGTCCATGACAGATGCGCAGACGTCATTGATACAAATGGCTTTTTATGGGGCGTATTTCTTTTTGGCACTACCGGCGGCATTATATATCAGGCGGTTCTCCTATAAATCGGGGATACTGCTGGGTTTGGGTTTATTCATTCTTGGCGCATTGCTGTTTTATCCTGCGAGCCAAACGATGGTATACGGCCATTTTTTGATGGCATTGTTTGTTTTGGCAGGCGGTCTTTCCATTTTGGAAACTTCGGCAAATCCATTTATTTTAAGCTTGGGGTCTCCCGAATCCGCAACGCGTCGGTTAAACTTAGCGCAGTCATTCAACCCCATCGGTTCGATTATGGGAGTGGTGCTGAGTAAATACGTGATACTCGCTGAGCTTCACCAAGCGGATAACGCAGAACGAGTTCAAATGGAGCGGTCGGCACTGGAAGAAATCCAACGAGCGGAACTGTCGGCGGTCATGCAGGCTTACGTTGGGTTGGCCGTACTGTTATTGGTGGTTTGGATATTGATTAAGGTCGTTAGGATGCCACAAGACATAGATGCTGACCGTAGCGATGTTTTGGCTGTATTTGGCCGGTTAAGCAAGAATAGGAATTATGTATTTGGTGTCTTAGCCCAGTTCTTCTATGTCGGGGCGCAAATCGGTGTATGGTCGTTCACCATCCGTTATGTTATGCAGGAGTTGCAGGTCAATGAAGAAAGGGCCTCCAATTACTACATTTTGTCATTGGTTTTCTTTACGCTTTTCCGATTTATCAGTACAAGTCTGATGAGGTTTATCAAGCCAACAAGGTTATTGGTGGCATGGTCGGTCGCGGCAGTACTGTTATGTTTGGTCGTATCTTTTACAGGTGGTCAAATCGGCGTTTATGCCTTGGTCGCTATTTCAGCTTGCATGAGCCTCATGTTCCCCACGATTTATGGCCTGGCGTGCGAAGGGCTGTCGGAAAACCGGAAAATCGGCGGTTCCGGCTTGATTATGGCAATCTTGGGCGGTGCCGTTCTGACGTATTTTCAAGGATGGGTTTCAGATAGTTTGGGTAACATCAATATTTCCTATCTGGTTCCGATGATGTGTTTTGCTGCGGTCGCAGCATACGGGCTATTCCGTGAAACCAAAAAGATAGTTAATTTCTGATACGTGAAACGATACGCGCTAGCACTCGATTTAAAAAACGATGCGCAACTCATTGCCGAATATGAGGCATTGCACCGGAACATCGCACCTGAAATCAGGAAATCCATCACGGATTCGGGGATTACCCAAATGGAAATCTTCCGGTTTGCCGACCGGATGTTTATGATCATTGAGGCAAATGATGGGTTTTCATTCGCCGATAAGGCGGCAGCCGATGAAACAAATCCCCACGTAAGGGATTGGGAGCAATTCACCTGGAAGTTCCAAAAGGCAATACCCGGTGCCAAACCCGGCGAAAAATGGGTGGTAATGGATAAAATTTTCGAACTTAGCAGCAGTGGACAAACAGATGAACAATAAAAAGTCGTTTTTACAGATACATCCCGACGATAATGTGTTGGTAGCTTTGCGCGATCTGCCAGCCGGCATGGAGATAAACTTTCACGGTGAGCGGTTTACACTGATTAGCGGAGTGAAGGCAAAGCATAAGTTTACGATTGAACCACTTGCCGAAGGGGCAGACGTGCGCATGTATGGTGTATTGGTCGGTAAAACCAACACCGTACTGGATAGGGGTGAAACGCTTACGACGCGGAACATCCACCACGCCGCGGAGGCGTTCGAGTTAGGCGAGCGTCGTCTGGCCTGGCAGCGGCCGGATGTTTCTGCGTTTGAAAATGCGACGTTCATGGGGTATCACCGTTCCAACGGAGCCGTTGGAACCGCAAATTATTGGTTGGTTATCCCCTTGGTGTTCTGCGAGAACCGGAATGTACTGGTTATGAAGCGTGCATTGGAAGAACGATTAGGGTATGGTAAGCGCTCGCGCAATTATGAACCCGAAGTCGAACAACTTATCGGGCTGTACCGATCCGGTACAGCCATAGAGGATATCTTGAATGCGGATATCGGGACCGATCGAGAGGAGGGTGTCGGTAAGCGGCTATTTGAGCACGTAGACGGGGTTAAATTCCTTAACCATCAGATGGGGTGCGGTGGTACGCGTACGGATTCAGACGCACTATGTGGCCTGCTGGCGGGTTACATCACCCATCCGAACGTGGCTGGGGCGACCGTGTTGAGCTTGGGTTGCCAGCATGCGCAGGTGTCGATACTCCGCGATGAAATCGCCCGCCGCGATCCCGCGTTCAATAAGCCGCTTTACGTGTTTGAGCAGCAACTGGTTGGCACAGAGAACGAACTGCTCCAACAAGCACTCAAGCACACCTTTGCCGGCCTGATGCACGCGAATACGCAGCGACGCCAGCCAGCGCCCCTCAGCAAGCTCTGCATCGGCCTAGAATGCGGCGGGTCGGATGGTTTCTCCGGCATATCGGCCAATCCGGCATTGGGCTACGTATCTGACATGTTGGTGGCGTTGGGTGGGTCGGTGATTTTATCCGAATTCCCCGAACTTTGTGGTGTGGAGCAGGAGCTGAGCGACCGGTGCGTAGATGAGGAAACCGCGTTGCGGTTCATGGCGTTGATGAAGACCTATAACGATAGGGCAGAGGCAGACGGCTCCGGATTCTATGCCAACCCATCGCCGGGCAATATCCGCGATGGCTTGATTACCGATGCCATCAAATCGGCCGGCGCTGCAAAAAAAGGTGGAACGTCACCGGTGACGGCTGTGGTCGATTATCCCGGCTTGGCTAACCGGCCGGGCCTGAACCTATTGTGTACCCCGGGTAATGACGTGGAAAGCACTACCGCCGAGGTCGCGGCCGGAGCTAATGTCGTGTTGTTTACCACCGGGTTGGGCACGCCCACAGGCAATCCGATTGCGCCCGTGATTAAACTGTCGACAAATACGAAACTTTACGAGCGGATGCCCGATATCATCGATATCAATTGCGGCACCATTATCGAAGGAACGGAAACCATTGAACAGGTAGCACATACGATTCTCCGTTACGTCATCGATGTAGCGAACGGCACGGCGCAGCCCAAAGCTGTACAGTTAGGGCAGGATGATTTTATCCCATGGCGAAGAGGAGTGTCTTTATAGTTTTAGTCGCCAGTCACTAGCCAGTCGTCGGTCGTTCGACAATGACTATTTTTTAAGGGCAAACGGCTAAGGATAAACATACGACTAAGCAAAGACATATGACTAAAAAGGACTAATAAAAAGGCATATGACTAAACGACTAGCTGGAAAGAAAGCAATTATTACCGGGGGAGGCAGTGGTATCGGCCGCGCGATTAGCTGGCGGTTTGCCCAAGAAGGGGCAGCTGTCCATATCCTCGAATTGAATACCGCGGCTGCGGAGGATGTGGCTGGTGCTATCCGTGACTTTGGGGGGCAAGCAAAAGTACATGCCTGCGACGTCAGCATGCAACGGGACGTCCGCGAGGTTATCACCGGCATTGGTTCGGTTGATATCCTCGTAAACAACGCAGGTATCGCACACGTCGGGAACTTGGAGCATACCCCCGAAGATGATTTCGATCGTATTATCCGCGTCAATGTAAAGGGCGCATATAATGTGCTGCACGCGGTGGTGCCGATGATGAAAAAGCAGGGTGGTGGCACAATCCTCAACATGGCTTCTATAGCCACGCTCGTTGGCATTACCGACCGCTTCGCGTATTCCACAAGCAAGGGGGCGGTGCTGGCCATGACGTTGTCGGTGGCCCGCGATTATTTGCATGACGGCATCAGATGCAACAGCATTTCACCAGCGCGCGTTCATACGCCGTTCGTGGATGGATTCATTGCCAAGAATTACCCGGGGAGGGAAACAGAAATGTTTGAAAAACTTTCCAAAAGCCAACCTATCGGCCGCATGGCCCAGCCCGAAGAAATCGCTTCCTTGGCATTGTACTTATGTTCTGATGAAGCGGCTTTCATCACGGGCAACGACTATCCGATAGACGGCGGCTTCGTAACATTGAATAATTGAGATACTAGACAGGGGGCTGTGAGTTTGTTAGGAACTTTACAAATTCACAGGTTCACAAAAAAGCAAAATAAAAAAATGAAATTAATCCGATATGGCGACTCCGGCCATGAAAAGATAGGAGTACAGCAAGATGGTGTTAACTACGATGTTTCCGCGTTTGGCGGCGACTACAATGAGGCGTTCTTTGAAAACAACGGCCTTGCCCGGTTGGAAGAATTCGTTAAGGCTAATGAAGGGAAACTGCTTGCCATTCCGGCAGGCGCACGTATCGGAAGTCCGATAGCACGTCCTTCCAAGATCCTTTGCATTGGGCTCAATTACCGCGATCATGCGAAAGAAACAGGCGCCAAGATCCCCGATGAACCCATTATATTCATGAAGTCTACCACGTCGCTGTGCGGTCCATATGACGACATTGTCATCCCGAAAAACTCGACGAAGACAGATTGGGAAGTGGAGTTCGGTGTTGTGATTGGCAAACGCGCATCCTACGTTTCCGAAGCGGATGCGTTTGACCACGTAGCGGGTTACGTTTTACACAACGACGTTTCCGAGCGCGAATTTCAGTTGGAGCGGGGTGGCACATGGGATAAGGGGAAAGGCTGCGATACCTTTGCGCCTATTGGTCCTTTCCTGGCCACCAAAGATGAAATCAAAGACATCAACAATGTTAGGCTTTGGCTTACCGTGAACGGGACGACGTACCAGGATGGCACCACGGCAGATCTCATCTTCAGCGTGCCTTTCGTCATCAGCTACGTTAGCCAGTTCATGACACTGCTACCCGGCGATGTGATTTCTACCGGTACACCGGCGGGTGTGGGGCTTGGTTTCGACCCCCCCATTTACCTTAAACCGGGTGATGTGGTCGAACTGGGCGCCGATGGGCTGGGCACGTCGCGACAGGTAGTAAAAGCTTACCAAGGGGCTTAAATGGCGCTTATGGAACGCATCGATAGCCACCAACATTTCTGGCGTTACCATCCGGTAAAAGATGCTTGGATTACGGACGACATGGCCGTTATCCAGCGCGATTTCATGCCGGGCGACCTGAAACCGCTGATGGACACAAATAGGGTGTCGGGGTGCGTCGCCGTACAGGCCGACCAATCGGAAGCGGAAACGCTGTTCTTGCTGGAGCTAGCCGAAAAGCATCCTTTTATCCAAGGGGTTGTGGGGTGGGTGGATTTGCAGGCTCCCCACGTAGCGGACCGTCTGGCTGATTTCAGTAAATACCCGAAACTCAAGGGCATTCGCCATATTGTACAGGGTGAGGCAGATCCCCGTTTTCTGCTACGGCCCGAATTCATGGCGGGCGTTGAAGCATTGGCATCGTTTGGGCTTACCTACGATATCTTGGTGAAGCCACATCAGCTCAACGCGGTGATTGAATTCGTCGACAGTTTTCCTACTCAACCTTTTGTGATCGACCACCTGGCAAAACCTGATATTAAAGCCGGGCAGCGGCAACCCTGGGCTGCTCAATTAGCAACAATTGCCGAGCACGACAACGTGTACTGCAAACTATCAGGGATGGTCACCGAAGCTGATTGGACAGCGTGGAAGCTCAACGATTTCGAGTTTTACGTCCAACATATCCTGGAGGTGTTCGGTCCGAAACGGATCATGTTCGGCTCGGATTGGCCCGTGTGTAATGTGGCGGCACCGTATCATCAGGTGGTGGCGTTGGCCGAGCAGGCGCTTAGCCACCTGTCGTCTGTCGACCAAGAACGGATCTGGCATCAAAATGCCGTGGATTTTTATCGCTTATAGTGAATATGGACTTAAAACTGGAAAACAAAGTTATTATCGTTACCGGCGGTGCCAAAGGAATTGGTAAAGGCATTGTGTTCGCATTGGCGGCGGAAGGCGCTATCCCCGTTATCGTGGGTCGCAAAAAAGCCGATAACGAACGCGTGCGGCAGGAAGTCATGGCAGCAGGTGGACAAGCATTTTGCGTGGAAGCCGAACTGACACGTCCTGAGGAATGCGAGCGGGCAATAAGCGATACCCTGGCGCGCTTTGGCCGTATCGACGGTTTGGTAAACAATGCCGGCGTGAACGACGGTGTCGGTTTGGAAAACGGTAGCTACCAGCAGTTCGTGGATAGCCTCCATAAATCGCTGATTCATTACTACCTCTTGGCACATCACGCACTGCCGGCGCTGAAAGAAAGCAAGGGAAGCATCGTCAACATCAGTTCGAAAACCGCCGAAACGGGCCAAGGAAACACTTCGGCATATGCCGCAGCGAATGGCGGGCGTAACGCGCTAACGCGGGAATGGGCCGTTGAGCTGTTGCAATATGGCATCCGAGTGAATGCCGTAATCGTGGCTGAATGTTATACGCCACTATATGATCGGTGGATTAAGACATTGCCCAACCCGGAAGAAACACTAAAGAAAATTACCAATCGTATCCCGCTGGGTCAGCGGATGACAACGGCCGCAGAAATCGCTGACACGGTGGCGTTCCTATTGTCCGAACGCTCGAGCCATACCACGGGGCAACTGGTCTATGTAGACGGGGGGTACGTGCACCTCGACCGTGCAATAGATTAATGGCTACTCGACCACGACACCCATCCTACTAAACTTGTCGATTCGATCGTTTACGAGTTGGTCGACCCCTTTCTTTTGGAGGACAGTCAAATCGCTAAGGAGCTTTTGTTTTACCGATTCAGCGATTTCTTGTGGATTGTGGTGGGCGCCGCCCAAGGGCTCGGTAATGATGCCATCGATGAGGCCATTTCCCAACATATCGTCAGCGGTCAGTTTCAATGCCTCGGCCGCCCGTTCTTTGTAGTCCCAGCTTCGCCAGAGGATGGAAGAGCATGACTCGGGCGAAATAACCGAGTACCAGGTATGTTCGAGCATGTACACCTTATCTCCAACACCGATACCCAGCGCACCTCCGGAGGCACCCTCGCCGATGATCACGCAGATAATGGGCACTTTTAGTACAGCCATCTCCATAAGGTTCCGCGCAATGGCTTCGCCTTGCCCGCGCTCTTCGGCTTCGATGCCCGGATAAGCACCCATGGTGTCGATGAGGGTGACTACCGGCTTGCCGAATTTCTCGGCGAGTTTCATCAATCGGAGTGCTTTTCGGTATCCCTCGGGATTGGCCATGCCAAAGTTACGGAATTGACGCTCCTTGGTATTCTTGCCTTTCTGGTGGCCAATGACCATCACCGACTGGCCGCCGATGGTGGCAAAGCCGCCCACGATGGCTTTGTCATCGCGCACATTCCGGTCGCCGTGGAGCTCGATGAAGTCGTCACAGATCAGATTGACATAGTCGAGGGTTTGGGGCCGATCCGGGTGGCGCGACATCTGCACCTTTTGCCAGCCCGTCATGTTGTTGTATATTTCGTGCTTGGTCTTTTCCAGTTTATCCTGCAATTCCGCCAAGGTAGCGCTCATGTCTACCTTTGTTTTGTCGGCTACTTGGTTTACCTTGTCAATCTGCATCAGCAAATCGGCAATGGGCTTCTCAAAATCAAACGTTGTTTCCATACATGCGGTATTGCAAAAATCGGCCGCTAAGTTAGGCAATTGTCTCGACTATTTAAAAATGTCTGATGATGATGGCCAGAAAACGACTGCCAGTATAGGCAATGGCTTGGTTTTTGCGTCGATTTCTTTTGGTCAATTAAATTATACATTTCGATTACATCTATGGTCAGATCTATTACCCTATTCGTTCTGGTTTCGTGTATTTCCACTGTTGCTGTCCAGGCGGAAACCTATCCGGGTGTAGTGTTCGAAAACAGCATATTGGAAGGCAATTATATGTATAGTGATGTCTACCATGACGACCATAGTTGGGTCGAAAACGTGGCGGGTAAATTGCCCGTATCAGACTCCATTTTCTTTACACCCGGCAATTCCCTTTCGTTAAGGTATGTGTCTGCTGAAAAAGGCAATTGGCACACGCAGGTCACCTTTCCCGAGGCCGTAAACCGCTACTTCCCGCATACCGCAGACGTCTTGACATTCAAATTGTATGTCGCATCCAATACGGAGAGCAGCGCATTGCCAAGGCTGTCGTTGATCCAGCGCGATACCTTAAGCCATATCCTTGAACTGGCCGACTACGTGGACGGTTTTCGAGCGAACATGTGGCTCAATGTACGTATCCCGGTAACGGCGGTCAACGGGTTGCTCATGGAAGCGCCTATTGACGGTATTCGGTTGTCGCAGGGGCAGACCGGACCCGGAACCCATTGGCTGTTTATCGATCAAATCGAGTTTGTTTCGGCAAACCCGCCGCGGGCGAAACTCTCGTCACCAGCGGTGCTTGCATCTGCCACGGCCTACGACCGGCACGTCGATCTCACATGGCAGTTACCACTCACACCAAGTATCCGGTACATAAAGGTGTACCGTGCTGACGATAACGAGCATTTCGAGCCCGTGGCCATCCGCCCGGTGTTCGTACAGAAATATACCGATTACGTTCCTTATCCAGAGAAGAAGTATTCCTACAAAATCGCCTGGGTAGACTATGACTACCTCGAATCGCCTTTTTCGGAAGTGGTTGAAGCGACGACCCACACCGCCAGTGACAGTACATTGCTAGATTTCATACAAGCCGCCCATTTCAATTATTTTATGGAGCGTGCCGAAGTAAACAGCGGCATGCACGGCATCCATTTTGGTGTTGATGATGCGACGGTGTCGGTCATGGAGACCGGTTTGAGCCTGCTGTCGCATGTAGTTGCCGCCGAGCGCGGTTTCATATCGCGTAAGGCGGCAATCGACCGGCTACGACGCATTGTCGACTTTCTCGCGAAAGTGGAGCGGTATCACGGCGCTTTCCCAGCAAAAATCGACGGGCGTACCGGCAAGGGGATTTTTGAAATAGACAGCGTCCCCGAAGCCGATTTAACGGCAACGGCGTTCTTGATGCAGGGCCTGCTTGTTGCTCAACAGTATTTTGGTGTAGATAGTAGCGAAGTCGGCGGGCTTACCGCCAAAATCGATACGCTGTGGGATGGAGTTGAATGGAACGAATTTGTCGTGGCAGGCCAGCCGAATATTCTCTTGGACAAGTGGTCGCCGGTGTCCGGGTTCAAGCAATCGCAGCCCTTGGGTGGATTCGGTCAAGATTTTATCGGCTACGTCTTGGCATTGGCATCACCACGGTATTCGCTGAATCCCGATGCTTATGTCGAAGGATTGGGTATACCACGGGAACTGCCCGATTCGACGTATCTCATGGAGCTAGCCAACAATGATTTGTTTGCCGTTGATGTGGGCGGCGATACTGCGGCGACATTGCCCCGCTATCACGAATTAAAGTATACGACCGATACGACGTTATATGGGCTGCCCATCACCGTTGGCTCCATCGAGACTTCACTATTGGAAGCATACGTGCCGTTCTTTGCGTTTGACCCAAGAGGCAAACGCGATACATTTACCAATTATTTCACGAATAATGTGAACCTGTCGAGTGCCGTGCGGCGACGTGATAACGAACAGGGCTATGGCGGGTTTTCTACGAATATATGGGGTACGACGGTGATAGGGGTCGATACGTTAGGTGCCGATTCGGTGGGGGATATACATGCCATTAACCCGGCAATCGCGAGTGCAAGTTATGCCTATTTGCCCGAGCCGGCATTAAGATCCATCAAAGCGTTGTATGGCCGGTACGGACAGGCCCTGTTCACCGAATATGGGTTCCGTAAATGGATAGCACCTGAACGAAATGCCGTGTCTTCCGGTTTTGATGCCCTGAACCAAGCCGCGGTGGTCGTGATGATTGAAAACGGCCGGAGTGGATTGGTGTGGGACCTCTTTACCAGCCATCCCGATATAAAAAAAGTTGTTGAAAATCATTTCCGTATAGAATAGTTCATTTTAATCATCCCACTTATAACATGAAGAAATACATTGTACTTTTATTTGTAGTCGGTTTTTCAACGGTGCTCTTCTCGTGCAAAAACCAGAAGATGGCCGTCAATCCCGGTGCACAGGTAACGATCGATGGTACGCAAGACGGCTTGCAGCATGTACAGCGCGACTTTGAGGACGCGGCGATGACCGATCGCGGCATCATGGTCACGTTTGATTCGGATCTGTTATTCCCGCTAAACTCTTCGTATCTTACCGACCAAGCAAAGCGCGAAATAGACAAACTGGTCAACCTATTGGCTGATTACCCGAACGCTTCGCTGATTGTAGACGGGCATACGGACGCTACCGGTACGGAAGAGTACAACCAATGGCTGTCTGAGAAAAGGGCTGAGTCGGTAAAGAAATACATTGCTGACCATGGCATAGAAGACAGTCGGATCACTACCAACGGTTATGGGCAAGCCAAGCCTATCGCAGCGAATAATACGAAAGAAGGCCGCCAGCAAAACCGCCGCGTAGAAGTGACCATCGTAACCCCGAAACAACGATAAGCCACGCTCGGTTATCGGGGAGACATGCTGGTTGCTTTTATGGGCTTGCCATAGAAGGTTTCTGCCCTTTTCTCAAAATCTACTGCATTGTCTGTAGTGAAAAAGCTGGTGTGCCCTCGCTTTGAACATAGTTCTTCCACCTCGGGATGGCGCAAGAGGTAGGCGGCGAGGCTATCGGCCACCAGCTCACCTTGCGAAAGGAGGTGGATATGGTCGGGAAGGAAGCGCCGTATCAGCGGATACAAGAGCGGGTAATGGGTACATGCCAGCACGACGGTATCGATGTCCGGCGATTGCCCGAGGAGTCGGCCGATTTCCCGTTCCACGAAATAGGCTGTGCCTGGTGAATCCAGTTCCCCATTTTCGACCAACGGCACCCACAGCGGACATGCTTGCTGATGCACGGATATGTCGGGGAAGAATTTCTGGATTTCGATGGGGTACGACATCGATTTTACCGTGCCGGGCGTGGCCAAAATGCCGATGTGCCGGGTTTTGGTATGGTATCCGATCACTTCCGTAGTGGGCCGTATTACGCCAAGTACTTTGCGCAGCTCCGGTTGTTCGGGCAAGTCACGTTGCTGGATCGTGCGAAGCGCTTTGGCCGAAGCGGTGTTGCACGCTAAAACGACCAGATGGCAATCCATCGCGAAAAGCTTCTCCACGCATTCCTTCGTGTAGGCGTATACGGTTTCGAACGAGCGCGTACCGTAAGGTACACGCGCGTTGTCGCCCAAATAAACGTAGTCGTATTGCGGCAGTTTACGCACGATATCGCGGAATACCGTCAATCCGCCATATCCCGAATCGAAGATTCCAATTGGCCCCATATCTCCCTCAAATGTCTTAACTATTTCAATAAATGCGGCTTTTCCTTGTACGTTTTCCATAAAAATTCACCGAATAACGTGTTTGCCCAAGCGAACCATGAGCGGGTGAATTTCTTGGGGTCGTCTTTATGGAAAGATTCGTGCATAAAACCGGTGTCGCCGTGTGTACGCTTCAACAAATCGATGCATTTTTTAATTTCATTGTCATCGATGGAGGTCAGTCCGCGCATGGTGATAGCCATCGGCCAAATCATGTCTCGCCCGATGTGCGGCCCGCCGATCCCTTCGGCTGCCGATCCTTTAAAGAAGAAAGGATTTTCCGCTGATAATACATAGGCCCGCGTGCGTTGGTATATGGGGTCGTCGGTTTCAACTGCGCCGAGATAGGGGAGCGCAAGGAGGCTGGGGATGTTGGCATCATCCATCATCATGTAGCTCCCGAAGCCGTCTACCTCATATGCATATACGCGTCCATGCATGGGATGGTCCACAATTCCATATGTCTTTACTGCCTCTTCCACCTCATTGGCGAGCTCAAGCATGTCAAGAGCCAACGCCTGCTCATTGGCGATATTGGCGAGCAGCTCGGCCGACTGGCGTAGGCTCACCACGGCAAATAGGTTGGATGGGATGAGGAAAGAGAAGACCGTTGCATCGTCGCTCGGCCTAAAGCTGGAGCAGATCAGCCCTACCGGATTGACCGGATAACCGTAGCCGTCTACTTGCAGCGTGTCGGATCCACGGGCGGTGGTGCGCTCAAAACGGTAAGGGCCGAGGCCGTCTTTCCGCTGTTGTTCCTTGAATGTTTTCAGGATGTTGCGTTGGGCGGCCACCCACTCGCTGCCAAAGGGGGAAGTATCATCGGTTGATTTCCAATAGGCATGCGCTAACCGAACCGTATAGCAAAGTGAGTCGATTTCCCATTTCCGTTCATGGATACCCGGCCTCATATCGGTATGGTCGCTGCCCCATTCACCCACTTTGGTAGGATCGTTATAAAACGCGTTGGCATAGGGGTCTATGTTGATGCATTCGCTTTGCTTGTTCACCAGCCCCGCAATGAGTCGCTGCAACCGGCTGTCAGCCGCCATGAAAGGGAGGTAGGGCCAAACCTGTGCGCAGCTATCGCGCAGCCACATGGCGTCGATATCGCCGGTGATGACATAGGTGTATGGCTTTCCGTCTTTATCTTCAGGATATACGGTGGTGTCTAATGTGTTCGGAAAACAATTGCCGAAAAGCCAACCCAGCTCTTTGTCGGTGGTGAATTGCTGGAACTCCCGGATGGCCCCCTCGATGGCATCGCTTGAAAAATGCCGTTCATTCGGTGCAACGCGGACGGTGGGAAATTCCTGCGATTTGGTGGCCAGCGAGAATTTTCCGGCCAGCAAGCCGGCACCGAGCAAGGAGGAGTTTTGGATGAATGTTCTTCGTTTCATGAGTAATCAAATTTGGTTTGCTATCGTATTTAAAATATGCTGTTGTCGCTTTACGGCCTGCAATATGCAAAAAAAGTTGCAGATGGTGAGCGGGCGAACTTGTGGCCCAATTCTTGGTGGCAAATGTTATCTTTGCTGACTGACTGGTACATGATGAATATACGTTTCTATTTCCCCTCATTGCGGCTGTTGTTGGTTTTTGCCTTCGTTTCTACTTTTGCCCACCACGCCGCAGCGCAAGCAACATACCAGCCCTATTCCTATCATTTTTACCAGAAGCTAAATAGCACCCTATACCATACCGATACACGGCTGCATACCTCGGTGAAGCCCATGATCATGGATGATGTTTTGGCGCCAAGGTATGATTCGCTGATGCGGCTAGGGGTACAAGAGCGATCTTCCTGGGGCGGGCGTAAATTGTATAATGAGCATTTGGTCCAAGCAGGCGCCGACGACTACACGTTTTATGCTGATTTTTTACCGGATTTCCAGCTTGGCCGCGACTTCGCCGGCGGCGGACGTATCACCTGGCTCAATACCCGGGGGGCACAGGCCGGGCTGACCGTTCAGGATAAGTTTTCACTCTACGTGAATTTCTTTGAAAACCAAGCCGTGTTTCCCGACTACCTCGATAAATACATTTTTACGCATACCGTTACACCCGGCCAAGGATACGGGAAGTCCATGTATGAGGACCCACGTAAAAAGGACTGGATGTATGGGTCGGCGGTGCTATCTTACACGGTGAACGATTACCTGAACGTAACGTTGGCCTATGATAAACATTTCATCGGCGATGGGTATCGGTCGGTGTTGCTGTCGGATGTGTCGTCGAATTACACGGGCCTGAAACTAACGGGAAAAATAGGCAACGTACAATACCTGAGCATGTGGGCGTATATGCTCGACCCGATGCATCCACGGTCACTCGACTCGGTAAGCCGCGCGGGCGACAACTGGAAATGGGGGGCGTTCCAATACCTCGATTGGAACGTTACAGATCGGTTTTCCGTCGGGTTTTTTCAATCGGTTGTTTGGGGAGCGCGCAACGCTGCCGGACGACGGGGCTTCGACTTCAATTACTTCAATCCGATCATCTTTATGCGACCGGTGGAATTGACCAATACCTCGTCGCCCGATAAGATGCATCTTGGACTCAATACCAAATACAAAGCACTCCGAAACCTCACAGTCTACGGCCAGTTCCTTTTAGGCGAATTTACCGCGAAGGAGTTTTTCTCGAGCAACGGCCATGTGAATAACAAATGGGCTGCGCAGTTCGGTTTCCGCGGCTTCGATGCATTCGGTGTCAAAGACTTGAACTTCCTTGCCGAATATAACACGGCACGCCCGTACACCTATAGTCATTTCGATCCGGTAAGCAACTACAGCAACTACGGTCAGCCACTGGCCCATCCCTGGGGAGCGAACTTCCGCGAGCTGGTCGGCATACTGAACTATTCGTACAAGCGGTTCGATTTCTCGTTCCAAGGTACGTGGGGGCAGTTCGGCACAGACCCCGATTCGACCACCAACTGGGGCGGTGATATCTTCAAACCTTACAGCACCCATTTGCAGGTTTATGGTAACCGTATCGCCCAAGGCGTACGCAATAACCTGTTGTATGCAGACGGACGGATATCGTACTTGTTCAACCCGAAATATAATTTGCGGATAGAAGCGGGCGCGGTATACCGGCGGCATGGCGTACCCGAACAGGGTAAGCACCACCAAACCGGCATGCTTACACTCGGGCTACGTTCGTCCTTCCGCAATTTGTATTACGATTTTTGAACGGCGTGCTAAGTTATCTCCACTTTTTTTTGGATATTGTGCCACTATGAGCGGGATTATCATCATCAATGGCCCCAACCTGAACTTGTTGGGTGTGCGGGAAAAGAGTATTTATGGGGAGCTGCGGTTCGAGGACTATTTCGAGACGTTGAAATCGCAATATCCCGGGGTTGAGCTGTCCTACTTCCAAAGTAACCACGAAGGGGAGCTTATCGATAAAATCCACGAAGTGGGTTTTTCGGCCGACGGAATTGTTTTCAACGCAGGGGCCTACACGCATACGTCGTTGGCCCTTGGCGACGCCATTGCGGCCGTGACCACACCGGTGGTGGAGGTCCATATTTCCAATGTGTACGCCCGGGAGCCGTTTCGCCACCATTCGTACCTGGCCAAAAACTGCAAAGGGGTTATCTGTGGTTTCGGCCTTGATGGGTACCGTCTGGCCGTAGCGAGTTTATTGCCAAAATAAGCATGGCCATGCCGGCACAGCCGGCCATCACCGCCGCCATGGGCACCGTTGTGCCGTTATGGAAATAGCTCACCATCCCCGAAGACAAAGCCCCACAAGCCATCTGCAAGCTGCCCAACAGGGCGGAGGCACTCCCTGCCAATTTGCTGAATGGGCCGAGGGCCAACGCAGATGTATTGGGGAAAACGAAGCCCTGTGAACCTAAGAACAGAAAAATCAATGCGACTAATACGTACAAATTGATGTAACCCGTAAAGCAGAGCCCTACGAGCAGGAACCCAATGGCCGACTGCACCATGAGGGCGATTTTGGCAATATGCGCACTGTTGTATTTGGTGAGCAGGTACCTGTTCAGTTGGCTCGCCGAAATCAACGCCGATGCAATTAGTGCGAATACGATGCCATATTGGCTTTCGTCCAGTCCATAGAGGGTAATCATTACAAAGGGAGATCCAGCTAGGTAGGCATACAGTCCCGATGAGGCCAGTCCGCCGGCAAACGCGTAGGTGATAAACTGCCGGTTACGGAATACCTGCCAATACGAACGGGTAATGGGTCGCGGTAGCAACGATAGCTCGGGGTTGGGCCCCTGGCTCTCCGGTAAGAAGAAAATGACCGCTGCCAAGATGCCGGCCGTGATGACTGCCAACACCACGAATATGCCGTGCCAGTCCCAATGCGCCATCACGAAACTGCCAACCGTGGGAGCCAATATCGGGGAGATGCCGATGACCAGCATGAGCATGGAAAACACCTTGGCACTTTCGGTGGGTCCGAAGAAATCGCGCACCATGGCGCGGGAGGCGACCATGCCGCCACAGCTACCCAGCGCCTGCACAAACCGGTACGCGATGAGGTGGTCGGCCGAATTAGTCAACGCGCAGCTGATGGATGCCACAATGTAGATTACCAGACCGACGATAAGCGGTACCTTACGGCCGTAGCGGTCGAGCAGTGGACCGTAAACGATCTGGCCGGAAGCGATACCGATGAAGAAGGAGGTAAGCGATAGCTGGATATGTGCCACGGTGGTATCCAAGCTTGCGGCTATGGCATCAAAGCCCGGCAAATACATATCGATGGAAAACGGCCCGATGGCGGAAAGTAGCCCGAGGATAATGAAGATGAGGAACCGGTTTGCACGTGTGGACGTCATGAAAGTGACAAAAATAGCGCTTTATTTTGGCATTTTACTACCTTTATGCCCAACGACCGATGAACATGGCACCTTTACATAAAAAAGATTACGGTTATCTCATGGTGTTGTTGTGGATGGCAACGCTGGCTTCTATAGGGGGCTGTGGCGGTCCGGATAGCGGGATGGCGGCCAATGAGAGTCCCTACAGTGCACTTTATGATTCCCTGAGCGTTGAAGTGGCGTATATGGATTCATTGATGGAGGCGGACAACCTATTGGCGCTGGAGACCCGCCTCCAGCGATTGGCAGAAAGCGAGGAATCGTGGCTTCAAGACATGGACGCACCTGAGTACGCTTGGATGTCTTTTTGGATGGCTATTTTTCACACGCGGCTGGGCGAACTGAATGCGGCGAAGCAGTACAGTGGGCAGGCTGTGTCCAGGCTGGATAGCCTGCGTATGACACCTGTTAATTTAAGGTTTAGTACTACCGTGCTTAATAATGCGGCGGGCCTTGAGGCAGAAATGGGGAATTATAGTCGGTCTATTGAACTGTTGTTTCGCGCCATGGAATATTATAAAGATGATACCAGCAACGTGGATATCATTGATTTGTACAATAATATCGGGCATAATTATAACGTTATTGGCGAGTATGATTTGGCCGCTCAGTATTTTGAACGGCAGCGTGAGCTGACTTGGCGATTAGTAGTCGAAGAGGAATATGGGCGCTATCATCGCAACATGGGTGAGCTGTATTACAATATGGGTCGATACGAAGATGGCGTGGACCATATGAAGCAAGCGGGCGAGTATTTTCGTCGGTTTGAACGTACGAATGAGGAACTTTACGTCAATACGATGCTCGCCCAGAATTACATCGCACTGAATCGGCTGGATGAAGCGGAAGCCTGCCTACAAGGGAATTTGCAGCAAGCCGAGCGCCTGCGACTCTGGGAAGATTATGTAGAGACCGCAATCAGCCTTTTTGAACTTCACTTGGCAAAGGGGAATGAAGTGGCGGCATTTACAGCGATTGAACAAGGCCTGTCGCGGATCCACATGAACAATACGGCACGAATGCAGCTGAAGATCTATGATCGCCTGATTCGATACTACGAGGAAAAAGGCGCTTTCCAAAAGGCCTTCAATTACCTGACTGAACGAAATTCGATTCAGGATAGTGCATTCAACGCCGAAAAAGGCGACTTTATGCGTGAAATGACGGTAAAGTATGATGCCGACCGCAAGAATGACCTCATCCGTCAATTGGAATTCGAAAACGAGCGGGAACGACGGGTCAAGACAGCCTATTTGGCTGGGTTGGTGTTGCTCGTATTAATCGTCTTGCTGGTCATTGTTTTGCTACGGCGGATTTCAATGCAGAAGAAAGCGCTGGAGGAAGTAAATGCAACCAAGGATCGATTGTTTTCGATTATAGCTCATGACCTCCGTAGTCCAATGATTGCACTGCAGGGTATGGGCAACCTTATCGACTTTCACTTAAAGAACGGTAATCGGGAAAAGTTGGCGCAACTGGGCAATAAAATCGGTGAGACACTCACCCGCATCAACCATTTGCTCGACAACCTCTTGAATTGGGCCGTAACGAATAGTAACCGGATAAGTTACAATCCTACGGAACAGGATGTGGCACGGCTGCTGGAGGAAGCCCTGGCCGTCCACAAAGCGGCTGCGGAAGCAAAAGCTATCCGATTAGTCGCCGATGTGGACGCGGTTAAGGTATGGGTTGACCTGAATATGGCGGCGACGGTGCTGCGAAACCTGATTTCTAATGCCATCAAATATGCCCCGGCGGGAAGCACCGTAAGTATAGGCGGTGCTTTTGATCCGGATTTTTACGTTGTCAGTATCCGGGATGAGGGCGGTGGGATCCCGCAGCATGTGATGGATGCCCTCGAACAGCCGGACGACGCATTGGTGGCTGGAGGAAGCAGGCAGAGCTTTGGATTGGGACTACAGTTAGCAATGCACTTCGCAAAGAAAAACTACGGACGATTGACGATAAAAAATGACTGGAAAGGGGCTCTCGCAGAAATTTATCTCCCCCGGACGATGCGCACTTAACGCATGCCTGGCTTGTAAGGACGTGTGTTTCGTCTAAAAAGCAAGAAAAGCTGGTTGCCTGCAATTTGGAAAAAGTGCATTAGTGGAAATTTGGCTACCTTTGGCGCAACGATCGCTGCTTTCAGGATGAATGTGTTCATAGTCGAAGACGAAGACCTTTATATAGACCAGTTGGAAATGGTGGTTGAACAGGCCGGCCACAGCGTATGCGGTGCCGCAACCAACGCCGAGGAGGCCCTGCGGCTGTTTGAGAAAAGCCGTGCGGATATGGCACTCATCGATATCAACCTAGCCGGCGAAATGGATGGCCTGGAATTGGGGAAATGGCTGAAGCGCTTTAGGGACGATATACTGATTATCTTTATCACCGCTCACTATGCCGATGTGGAATATTTTGAAAAGGCGAAGCAACTTTCGGCGTATGCATTTTTGAAAAAGCCGATTGACGCAACGGATTTATCGCGTACCATCGCACTGGCCTTCCAGTACAACACTACGCAGACCGATATCGGCACCCGAACTTACCTGGACGACCATCATATGTTGCTGGTAAAAATTAAAGCAAAATACATCAAGGTCGACCAAAACGACATCACCCATATCGCCGCGGAGGATAAATATTGTTCCATCCACCTCAAAGATGGGACCGTGTATCTCGAACGGATTTCGCTCAAGGAGCTGAACAAAAAGCTTTCGCCGCGATTGTTTGCGCAAACCCATCGGAGTTATATCGTTAACTTAAATAACGTGCAGGAAACCGATATCGCCGAATATACCATTATGGTTAATGGCCACCAAGTCCCGCTTGGCGATACCTACAAAGATTATTTTTTGAAGAAATTTGGAGCGTAGCGGCACGCGTTTTTCGGATTCGCGCCGTTATTCATCCCGTTCACGACATTTTTCCCCACGCATTTTGTTTTTTCATTTCATTTGTTGCCTATAAGGAAACTAATAGCCGGTTTTCAAGCCGTATCTACCATTATGGGCATTATGAATAGAGAAAGACTACCTTTTCATTTGAATCGTTTTAGGGTATTGTCCTCCGCGATGCGGTCGCTTGCGGGGCTTACCGGAATGCTGCTGTTGATGAGTACAAATGTGTTCGGACAGTATTGTGTTGATGATATTGCGTTGGATGATAATTATGAGCACATCACCCGGGTGCGGTTCGGAGACATCGATAATGTTTCCGGGCAAGATGGTATAGATGGATACAATGATTACACGTCCATCAAAACGGATGTGACTCCGGGCGAAACGTATCAGATTGCGGTCTCTCTAGGCAATTCCTATGCTTCCGACTATGTTTTCGTGTTTATCGATTGGAATCAAAACGGTTTGTTGGATGATCCGGGTGAGGTATACGAGGTGGTGACTAACCTACCCGATCGGGACCCAGGGCCGCATACCTATGATATTACTGTTCCTGGACACGCGGCCGCCGGCGCCACGCGCATGCGCGTTGTATTGCAGTATGCGGAGTTTGAAGCTAACCCCTGCATTACCTCTGGCGATGGTGAGGTCGAAGATTATACCGTTATTGTGGGGACACCGCCGGCATGTCTGCGGCCAACAGGCCTCGCAACTACGGCTGTTACCACATCATCCGTCGATTTAACATGGGAAAGCAGCGGCAGCAATTTCCAACTCAAATGGGGGGTAGCCGGTTTTGATGTCGAGAGCGCGGGCACGCTGGTCAGTGGACTTACAACCACGACGCACCGTCTGGAAGGATTAACCGAAGGTATTCCTTATGACGTGTATGTTCGGAGAGATTGTGGGGTGGACGGTTATAGCCATTGGACAGGGCCACTTACCGCTACGCCAGCGTTGACCGAAGTAATTACGTATACGGGTGGACATATCCCGACTGCCTTTGATGGTCACCCCGCTACAACCACCGCTAATTTCTGTGAGCCGGAGCCTACGTTAACGCTTGAAATACCCGATGGATATGGGCTTTCGGTCCTTACGGTGCAATATCGAATGGAAGCGCGGAACTATGGATATATCAGTGAACAGCGATCCATGCTTTACTCCCCAAGCTTGAATAAGGGTGAAACAAAAGTAGTTTCCGGAGTGGGAGATTCCGAAGGGGCGTATGATTATGAGCGCCAGATAACGTTTGCCAATGGTGCAACGGGCCAAGTTGATTTCGTGCTGCGGGCTTGGCGGACTTATCAAGGTAACGGTAATTGTAATACAACGTATAATCGCGTAGTTGCGGGTTCCTGGAAATTGATCGCTACATTCGAGCGATTGGCTACCTGCCTACCTCCGGCGGAGTTGGCCGTCACCGCTATCAGCCGGCAGCAAGCCACGGTTTCGTGGGAGTCGGATGAAGCACCCGGTGTCGGATATGACTATTATTACGCCACGACCAGTTCTGCCCCCCATGCGGCTACAACGCCCAAAGGGAGCACGGCGAGTACGACGCTTGACTTATCCGGCTTGGAAATGGGTACGACCTACTACTTCTGGGTGCGATCCAACTGCGGAGACGGTAATGTCGGGAATTGGGTGGGCACCTCGTTTACGACAAGTCAGCCGTGGATGGAAAAATTCGCGGTGGATTACGAGATGCCAGACGGATGGCAAACCGTGTCGAGCTATTGGTCGGTAGGTCGGGCACAATCATTGCTGGAGGCCGACGGCTATTTTATCAGTCGCGGCCTATCGCGTGGGGAATCTGCTGCGTTTGCTACGAATGCTATCGGACCCATTGAGCCGGGCGACGTACTCACTTTTGTGTATCGCAATGGGTATTACGATCAGCCTTATCACCCGGCGCCTCCCGGACTGTTGGAAATAACCATTGGGGTTTCCACCGATGGCGGCAATACATTCCATGACGTGACATCCTTCACGAACGGCGGGAGCGCCGGCTGGCAGTGGTTTACCCTTGAATTGGGAGATTATACGGGGCAGACCATCCACCTGCGCGTGGGTGCATCGAATCTTGCAACCGATTTCGCCGACTACACGTTGGGCTTCGATGATTTTTACGTTGGCCCACCCCAATGCCTGCGGCCGTTGAACCTTTCGGCATCCGACATCACCCCGAACAGCGCCGTGATTTCGTGGAGCCAACCGGCCGTCGTGCCGACGGATGGATACCAGTATTATTATGCAGAAAGTGCAACGCTACCAACTGCCGCTACGGAGCCGTCGGGAACGACGTCATCGACGTCAGCTAATTTAACCGGCTTGTCTTCCGGTGAGCGGTACCATTTCTGGGTTCGTACGGTATGCGATGAGGAGACATACAGCGAATGGAGCATGGCAGGCGCCTTTTCCACGGAATTGGAACTTCTAAGCCCGTGGACAGAACACTTCGATGCAATGACTTCCGCACCCGAAGGATGGGAGGCACCCAACTGGCAGGTGGGTGCAGCAAGCGATATCCTCAATCCGGAAGGGCATTTCATTTCCGCTTCGTTATTTAATGGCGCTGGTTATCGGAGCCAAACGTTCTCGACGCCTAATATCCACGTGGAAGAAGGGGACGAGTTGTCCTTCCAGTACGCTATCCACGACGACTTGGCGTTTGGAAATCCCGCCGAAGGCCGATTTATCGTCAGTGTTTCCGAAGACTACGGCGAAAACTATTCGGAACTCGACGTGGTAACCTTCAACGGTACGACTACTTGGCGCCCTTTCAATTATGGACTGGATGATTTCGAAGGGAAAAACATAAAGATACGTGTGGTTGCTGAATATGTCTCCGGAGGATATCAGATTGGGTTTGATTTATTCCACATCGGCCCCCCATCGGGATGTCCGGTTATCGGCACGGTTTCCGCTACCGAAACCGGCCTCACCAGTGCCGTGGTGGAGTGGGAAAGTGCCAGCAGCGAATATGAATACTACCTGGTGGATAGCAATACGCCCCCTGGCACATACACCGGTAGCTATGAGCGCACCTCGGATACGCAGATTCACTTTACGGATCTGCAAGCAAGCACGACCTACTATTTCTGGGTTCGTGCATATTGCGATGAAGATAGCCACGGCGAGTGGGGACCGCTGGCCATGTTTACCACGCCCACACAGGTCAGCCCTCCGTGGGCCGAGGGCTTTGTAACCACCGATACACCACAAGGGTGGGAGACGACGGGATGGACAATAGGAACGCGTTTGTTTTTTTCTGAGCCGGATGGGAATACAATCTACAAAAATCTCTACTACAACTTTGACGTCGCCCAACGTACATTTACCACGTTGCATGTCGGCGACATCCGGCCGGGCGACCAACTGTCATTTCACTACCTGTTAGCGACATCCGACGGCGGGGTGCCGGCCGCTGGGTCGGGTAATTTTACCGTCGCCATTTCTGCTGACCTCGGAACTACCTATACCGATATCGAAACGATTGAAAACAATGGCGTCGGCGGCTGGCAGGAGTTTTCCTATCCACTGGATGATTATACGGGCGAGACCATACAGGTGCGCATTATTGCCTCCCGAACCTCGGGTGATTACTACTTGGCCTTTGACGATTTCTATGTCGGTCCGCCGCTTTCTTGCCCGCCGGTTGTGGGGGTAACCGTTTCCGAACGGACGACCACCACGGCCAAGATTGCTTGGGATGAGCCCGACGATATCCTGGTCAATGGCTACCGCTACTATATTTCCACATCGGGTACCCCGCCCGAAGGCGCGGTTGGCCACACCACCGCACAACCCTTTGTGTGGGTGGAGGATCTGCTTCCGGCAACGACGTACTTTGTTTGGGTAAGGGCGGAGTGCGAAGCGGGCGATTCTGGAAGCTGGGGCACACCTGCTTCCTTTACCACCGGACGGATATACTATGTCCGGGAGGGGGCGTCCGGAACCGGGGAGTCCTGGACCAATGCCTCTGGCGTTCTACAGGAAGTGATTGATGCCGCTAACCCGGGAAGCGAGGTCTGGGTGGCTGCCGGCACATATCGACCAGAAGCCGATACGGGTATGCCGGCGAGGGGTTTCGAACTGAAAAGCGGCGTAGCCATTTACGGGGGCTTCCCTGCCGATGGGGGGGATTGGAGCCAGCGTAACTGGCGGGAAAACCGGACCGTTCTCAAACGGCACCTTACGGAAGCGCTTTCCATTGTGAGCAGTTATGACGTGGATATCACAGGCATATTGGATGGGTTTGTGATTACGGGCGGCGATACGCAGTATGGTGGCGGGGTACTCAACCGCCTTGGCTCGCCTACGCTACGGAACCTGGACATTACGAATAACACCGCAACCTGGGGCGGGGGTGTGTACAACGATGGGGCATCGCCTACGCTGGTCAACGTGGCCATTACCAATAACCAAAGTCGGTATTACGTCGGAGGGGTGTACAATGGTGAATACTTGGAAACAATCGCTAAACCGGTATTTACCAATGTGCTGATTGCCCACAATGCCGTGGGGAATGGTTACCATTCGGCAGCTATGTATAATGATCATGCCGAGGTGACCCTGACCAATGTGACCATCGCCGGCAACCAGTCAGAAACGACCCCGGCATATGTGTCAACCACAAGCAATCCTACCGGACAGACAATGGATGTGTACAATAACAACTCGGTGGTACGCATCCGTAACAGCATCATGCATAGCAACAGCAACGGCATGTATAGCGATGCAGGTAGCACGGTGGCCGTGTCGCATAGCCTGATACAAGGGCTTACCACAGCTGATGCCAACGGAAATATCGACGGAAATACCGACCCCCGCTTCCTCAAAGCCGGAGCTGGAGATTACAGGCTGCAGCAATCCAGTCCGGTCATCGATGCCGGCCATGACGGATATTTTGCCCCCGGCGCAGCACCGGACTTGTCGGAAATCGATGTCGATGCGGTGGGCAATCCTCGGTTTTACGAAGGTGGCACAATCGATATGGGTGCCTATGAATACCATCATGATCAACCGCCGTTGCCCATTACGGTCAGGTATGTCAAGACCGAGGCGAATGGTGGCACGGCGACTGGGGATGGATTAAGCTGGGAAAATGCTTCCAGCAATCTGCAGGCGATGATCGATGCGTCGCTGGAAGGGGACGAGGTATGGGTGGCGGCTGGCGATTACCAGGCAACCTATGTTGGCAGGCCACATATTAGGTTTGAATTGAAAGAAGGCGTAGCCGTGTACGGCGGATTTCCAGCCAATGGAAGTGACATGGACCAGCGGGATTGGAAAACACATGGAACCGTCCTTATCGGTCACAGTGGAGACGATTATTCGGTCGTCACCAATGAAGACCTCACTGCCCTCACGATATTGGATGGTTTTATCATTCAAGGTGGCGATACAAATCGGGGCGGCGGAATTTATAATCGGAACGCATCACCCACGCTCCGGAATTTATCGATTAAGGATAACCGGGCGACTTGGGGCGGCGGAATCTTCAACACGGACGCGTCGTCGCCGGAAATCACCGATGTTGAAATCAGCAACAACATCGCTGAATACTCGGGTGGGGGTATCCTCAATGTGGAAAGCTCCAACCCGATACTGACCCGGGTTGTGATCCGGGATAATTCCGTGTCCGCACCGCCTATGGCGGACGGAGTGGCTGGTGGCGGTGGGATTTTCCATCAGGGCGGCGGAACGTTGAAACTGACGGACGTAACCCTCACGGACAATACCTCAAATAGCGATGGCGGCGGGATCTATCTGGCCGATGAATCGTCGGCACTTTACCTGGAGAACTGCCGTATGCTGGGAAACAGTGCCCAGCGACATGGAGGCGCGATTTATTTGCACCCGGCCAGCACAACCGCGACCATCGTCAATACAGTAATCGGCGGTAACCAAGCACACTTCGGCGGCGGTATCTATAATGACGGCAACTTCATTCTCCTCAATACGACAGTCGCCGCCAACCAGGCAGCCAACGGCGGCGGGGTATACCATGCGGTAGAAGCGGCAGCAATTATCGAAAACAGCATTATCAGCCGTAATGATAATTTTGATGGGATAACGGCAGATGATGTGTATAACAACGGATCCGGTGAATCGGTACGGACGTACGCGCATAGCCTGGTAGCCGGAAGCGGCGGGTCACCGGCATGGAATGAAATCTATGGCGTCGACGGTGGAGGCAACGTTGACGCGGATCCGGACTTCCTCAGCACCGACAGAACCTCCGCAGATTACCTCCGACTGGGCGCTTGCAGCCCGGCGATTGACGGTGGAAGCGACGAACGTTACGAAAATGGCGACCATGATGTAGTACTCGATTCGGATGCAGCAGGCCATCCGCGACGGTTTGGCAGTGCCATAGACATGGGAGCATTCGAGCGGCAGGCACTACAGAGCAATTGGGTTGCTGTCCCTGCCGCCGGCACGTATGGAATCGGACAGAAGCTGATGTTCGAAGTGACCTTCAGCGCGCCGGTTTCCGTAATCGGGACGCCATATATTCCGCTTGTCGTAGGCGGGCAAAACAGGCGTGCCGACTTCGAATCCGATTCGGAATCTAATACGCTGACATTCGCTTATCAAGTAGTCGAAGGCGATGAAGATACCGACGGTGCAAGTATGGGCGTTACAATCGTATTAGATGGCGGAGAGATCCGCTATACGGACAGCGGGGAAGAAGCCAACCTTTCGCTATGTGGCAATATGGAGGAAGAAACGCTGATCGATGGGGTCGAGCCAAAATTGACCGAAATTTCTATTGCTTCCGACAATGCAAAGAGCACGTTAGCCAAACCCGGTGACGAAATCAGGTTAACATTCGTCGCCGACGAACCCATCGATGTACCTACAGTAACCCTTGCGGGGCAACCGGCAACCGTCAACGCGTTGGATAACGAGGTACCCAATAGCTGGCAGGCGACTTATGTCATGACTGCCGACGATGGGGAAGGACCCATCGCCTTCACCGTCAATTATATAGATGCAGCAGGCAATGCGGGCGAAGCGGCTATCGCAACAACGGATGAAAGTAGCGTAACCTTCGACAAAACCGCACCTGAAACGCCATCTTTACAGGCAATTGAACGCGGCGACGGAGAATTGGTGATCAGCTGGAAGACTAATACGGAGATAGACTTTGCGCTGTACCGGCTCTACATGGGTACGGACGAAGAAACCTTAGATGAATCCATCGATATCGCCGGCGTAGCGACCGACAGCTACACGCATGGCGATTTGGTTAACGGAACAGCATACCATTACCGCATAGCGGCCGTTGACGAGGCTGGAAATGAAAGCGAATGGAGTGACCTGCTAAGTGAAATACCGAAGGCAACTCAGGTTATTACCTTTGAATTATTGGAGGGTAAAGTATACGGTACCGATCCATTCGTATTGTCAGCGACGGCAACATCCGGGCTGACGGTATTATTTGAAAGTAGTAATGATGAGATTGCGTCGATTGGCGATGACGGGCTGACCGTAACCATTCACCGTACAGGAACGGTTACCATTACGGCTACACAGCCCGGAAATGACGCCTTTGAACCGGCTACTGCGGTGCTGCAAGAATTGGTCATTGCAAAAGCCACCCCGGTGATCACTTGGCTTGATCCCGAAGCGATCACCTACGGTACTGCGTTGGGCGATACCCAACTGAACGCCACAGCTGATGTAGATGGGCTGTTGACCTATA
>CAZTJY010000005.1:41957-53493 GCA_964613725.1 uncultured Parapedobacter sp.
GCGGCGGGCACGGTGCTGGATGCCGGCACCGGCCACCCGCTCACGGTTACCTTCACGCCGGATGACACGGACAACTACGACCCGGTGACAGCCGAAGTAGCCATCGATGTGCTCAAGGCCAAAGCGGTCATCACGTGGGCTGATCCTATGGCGATCACCTACGGCACGGCCTTGGACGATACACAACTGAATGCGGAAGCTGACGTTGATGGGCTGTTTACCTATACCCCCGCGGCGGGCACGGTGCTGGAAGCCGGCACCGGCCACCCGCTCACGGTGACCTTCATGCCAGATGACACGGACAATTACGACGTAATAACGGCCGACCAAACCGTATCGGTGCACCCTCGTTCCATCATATTGATAGCGGAGGCACAGGAAAAGGTTTATGGCGATAATGAACCAGAGGGCTATGTATATGCGCTCGGTGAGAGATCAATGCTGGCCGTAAACGATAACCTTGGCGACGTCATTTCTAATACCACCCGCGAAGCCGGCGAAGGTGTGGGGAGCTACTCGGTCTTTCTTGAACTCAACGGCACCAAAGCAGCGAATTATGACATCATCTTTGATACCAATAACAAAGCGTTTACAATTAAGCCAAAGCCGCTCACTATTTCGTTGAGCGCAACACCGGAAATCGAGAAAATTTACGATGGCACCACCCATGCCGAACTTTCCGCCGGAAACTATCAGTTGAACGGCGTGTTGGGTGATGATGATGTATACGTTTCAGGTTCTGCAAGCTATGCGCAGGCAGGGGCTGGTGAACATATTCGCGTGCGGGTTGAAGATTTTGTGTTGCAGGGTCGAGACGCTATCCATTACATTATGGAAACAGCAAGCGCTGAGACCGTTGGGCGCATTGAATGGGGAGCCGTGGAAGCACCAACTCACCTTTCCGCTACCGCCGGAGATAAGCAGGTCACCGTAAACTGGCAGGCGCCGCCCGACAATGGGCAACCTGTAACGGAGTACGTCATCCAATTCTCGCCTGACAGTGGGCAGAGTTGGGTGCTGGCCGATCGGATACCCGTTACCGTTACCCAAGCGGTTGTGGTCGGCCTGCAAAACAATCGCCCCTACGATTTCCGTGTGGCGGCGGCAAATGACGCAGGTACGGGGCCGTTCAGTGAAAACGTTGTGGGCATCATACCCACTTCACCGGTTCTAAAAGACGGGAAACTGCCCAATCCTCTTGGGGGCGAGGCCGTCGTCATCACCAATGGCGATGTCGAAACGGTGACACTTGAAGTTGTGGATTCGGAATATTTGCGGTTAAGTAGCGGAGATTTTGAATTTAATTTAGCCACATTAGACGTCGACGGTAACCGAATTCCTATTTCGGAAATCGATGCCGTCATTCGCATGATCCGTGGGACGGGCACGAGCGTGTATGTTAGTGGTCGTGGTTTCGAACCAGGAACGGTCATTACGGTATATGTATTTTCCGATCCGCAGTTGCTCGGACACATCGATGTGCGCCCAGACGGCTCCTTCGAAGGAAGTCTGTTGCTCCCAGACAATCTTGAAATCGGTAACCACACCATCCAGGCAAACGGGATTGTTGCTGGCGATGAGGTTGAGCGTTCCGTTTCGCTGGGCATGCTGTTGGTGGCGAACAAAGCGCAACATATTCAGTTCGATGACTTGGGTGATCGGTCCTATGGACAAGGCCCGATGCTATTGAATGCTACGAGCACCAGCGGATTACCGATAGCCTATACCGTCACCGACACCGAAGGTAAGCCTACAGCACTCGCGACCATCGAACAAGGTAACGAACTGCATATCCATGGGGCAGGGGATGTATGGGTAACCGCCACCCAACCCGGTAACATGGAGTACAAGGCGGCGGCGCCCGTTGTACGTCGGCTCCACATTTCGCGGGCAACACTGGATGTTTTTGTTGCCGACGCCAGTCGCGCTTATGGTGAAGACGACCCCCGGTTCGAATTATCCTATAGCGGATTTGTAAACAATGATGATGTCTCCACATTAACTCGCCTGCCGGAAGCCAACACCCCAGCGACATCGACAAGTGCGCCCGGAACATACCCCATTGAAATCGAAGGGGGTATATCGGATAACTACCTGTTCAGGTACCATGTTGGGACACTGGCTGTTACGAAGGCCCATCAGGTCATAAATTTCAACATGCCCAACAAGGAAATAAATCGCGCTATCGGTAGCGTTCAGTTAGATGTAGGCGCAACGAGCGGGCTACCGGTTACCTTGGGTGTCGATAATACCTTGGCTGCCACATTGACGGGGGCCGTGTTGAATGTCCATCGTCTGGGCACCGTCCAAATTACCGCCACACAAGCTGGCGACTCTAATTACCTGCCGGCGGATCCGGTTACGGTAACGGTGCGTATTGTCGATCCATCTGCGCCTCTTCCCGTCCGTGTCCACCAAGCGGTGTCACCAAATGGCGATGGCCTCAACGAATGGTTAATCATAGAGGGTATCCGCGATTACCCGGAAAACAGGGTTACCATAGTGAATCGCAACGGTACCATATTGTGGGAGGCGGGCGGCTATGATAACGACAAGGTCGCGTTTCGCGGCCTCAGTACCGGGCAAACAAGGTTACCCGCCGGCACCTATTTTTATATGGTTGAAGTGAAGGTAAACGGGAAATGGGAATACCAAAAGGGTTATTTCGTGTTGCGTTATTAGCGAGTTCGTGAAATTATGAATAAGCTCATAGGTTGACAATTGAGAAACAAAAAAAATAGACAGATGAACCCTGCCATGTCAGCGCCTGGCACAAAAGGGGATGAAATCTGCGGAAACGAAAGCTTCATAACCGCTGAAAACAAATGGTGCAATGAAAATGCAGGTTCCATGAAGCCATTAACGAACAAATTGCGAAGCATTCAATGATGCTTATGAAACGGACAATACATAAATAATTATTTTCGAATGAAACGTAACTTATTGATAACCGTAGCGATGATGCTAGGGTCATTCATTGCGGCTTCCGGTCAGCAAGCGCTGACACATACACAGCACGGCGCGTTGCGTACGGCGATGAACCCGTCATCGAGCTTGATGCATATGGATGGTGAAGTGAGTGTCATCGGTAGGCGTCAATGGCTGGGCGTGGAGGGCGCCCCGCAGGTTTTCTGGGGCAGTGGGCACCTGGGGTTTGAACGATTCGGAGCAACGGTGGGCCTACAGGTACGGCACGAAAGCCTTGCGTTGGAGCGCCTTACGGAAGCGAGTGCATTCTTCGCGAAACGCGTCCGCATCTCGGCGACGGAGTACGTGGGGCTGTCGCTTAATGCCGGTATCGGTTACCTCGATGGACGCTTTTCACAATTGGATCCGATGGACCCCGCGTTCAGGGAAGATGTGAAAGAAACCGATGCGCTGATCGGTTTCGGTGTGATGCTTTGTCGACCGAACCGCTATTATGTGGGGATTTCGCTCCCGAGGCTGATGCTGGGCAGTTTGGGAGTCGGAAGCGATCGCCGCTATAACTTCCGCAATCAATACCATCTGACCGCCGGAGCGCTATTCGCGTTGGGCATGGATTTTTATTTCCGCCCCTCGTTATTGGTCACGTACGCAGACAACCTGAGACCACAAGTCGATATCTCGGCCTTGGTGTTCATCAAGGAGGTTTGCGGAATTGGAATGAACATACGGAGCTACGGTGACATCGCCGGTATGGCACAAGTCAACTTTGGCGGGATAGGTTTGGGCTATTCCTACCAGTTCAATCCAAGGAACGAGCCATTGAACAGACGCATCGGAAATAACACGCACGAAATCGGCATCAATTACCGTTTCGGTAATGCATCCGGTTTATTATAATCCCCTTTGTATGGTCTGGCCAGCAGGTATACGCCCAAAGCAACAAATGGAAGGCTGAGCAGCTGGCCCATGTTGAATTTCATTCCGTCCTCAAAAGCCTCCTGGTTCTCCTTCAAAAACTCCATGGCAAACCGAGCACCGAATAGAAGGATCAAGAATATACCGAAAAGGAAGCCGGGCTTGATTTGCTGCTTGCGGTGATATACCCCCCACAAGATAACGAAGATAATAATGTAGCATATCGCCTCATACAGCTGGGCAGGATGCCGGGGTATGGCATCCACGCGTTCAAATACGACGGCCCAAGGCAGGTCCGAAGGCAATCCGATGATTTCCGAATTGAAGAAATTCCCGATGCGAACGAAAGCTCCCGCCAACGGTATAACAATGACAAGCCGATCGGTAAGCCAAAGGAAATCAGTTTTTGTTTTACGACAGAAGAGGAAAATACCAACCAATATGCCGAGCGCGCCGCCGTGGCTGGCCAGCCCATGGAAACCGGTGAGCTTGAAGTTGCCATTGGCATCAAAGGTATAAGGCAATATCATTTCCAACGGATGGTCCTTGTAGTAGTCAAACTCATAAAAAAGACAATGGCCCAAGCGCGCGCCCAATAGGGTACCTATGAAAATATAGATGCTCAATTGATCCAATAGTTCCTGTGACTTGTTCTCGCGCCTGAAAATGCGAAGCATTAGGACGTAACTGCTGATGAAAGCTAACAGGAAGCAAAGGGTATAATACCGGACTTCAAAACTGCCAATGCTAAATATCTCTGGACTTGTGTTCCAATGGATTACACCTAGTATGCTGTCTATCATGGTTATGATATGTTTAGGTTGGTAAATATAGCGTTATCTATTTGATTTTAGGGTTATTTGATTTGAAAATTTGTAGATTAATCATCACATTCATCAAATCGGTTCGACCTCACATATAGTGCTGCTCCACGAGGTATTGCTTTAGGTGGAGTGGAGCCGTTTCAGGATAGGGTTTCCGTAAGTATTCATCATTCACTCGTGTGCGCTATAAAGGTAAGGAAATATGCGCATTTGGAGATTGCTCCCGAACGCGCAAACCCTATTCCCTCTCTAAAATAGATGAATAGTAACTATTGAGAAGAGATAGAATTCCGGAATAATAGTGTATTTTTAGATATTCTATCGTCTTTTTATCGACAAAAAGACGATGAAAAGACGATGGAAAGACGATAAAAAGACGATGAAATCAAAATAATAAGCAATCGTTGGATCTCCCGATTATGAATTTTGGGGAGAAAATCGAGGTAGCATGGCCCCAAGCCTTCTCCTAAAGTTTCTGCCCTGCCTTCACTTTCCGTTCTTTTCTAGCCTGATGTTTGAGGATATATTCCTTTTCGAGAAACGCGATGATGGTGCCAGCGATATCTTTATTGGTTGCTTTTTCAATGCCCTCCAATCCGGGCGATGAGTTGACTTCAAGCACCAGCGGCCCCCGGTCCGAGGGTAACATGTCCACGCCACAAACCGTAAGTCCCAGTTCCTTTGCTGCACGGACGGCGGTTTCGCGCTCCGCCTTATTTAATTTGATAACCTCGGCGGTGCCGCCCCGATGTAGGTTGGAACGGAATTCACCTTCTTTGGCGGTACGGCGCATCGCACCTACCACTTTACCGTCTACCACGAATGCGCGGATATCGGTACCACGTGATTCCTTGATGTATTCTTGTATGAGGATGTTGTTGCCCAGACCATAGAACGCTTCGATGACTGATGATGCTGCTTTTTTGGTTTCGGCCAAGACGACTCCGATACCCTGGGTCCCTTCGAGCAGCTTGATGACCAACGGTGGGCCTCCCACCATTTTAATCAAATCATCCACATCGTGCGTGCGCCGGGCAAAACCGGTAATCGGCATGCCAAGGCCTGCGCCGGATAGGATCTGCATGCAGCGTAGCTTATCGCGCGATCGGGTAATGGCTTGGCTTGGATTGGCTGATATGACACCCATCACTTCAAATTGCCGCACGATGGCCGACCCGTAGAAGGTGACCGATGCGCCGATGCGCGGAATGATGGCGTCGATGTCCGTGAGGTGCTGACCTTTGTAATGGATGCTGGGCTGCCCTTGCCGGATGCCCACGTAACATTGACCATGGTCGATCACCACGCATTCATGGCCGCGCGCGTGGGCGGCGTCCACCAGCCTGCGCGTTGAGTACAAGCTTTTGATTGTCGATAATACTGCTATCTTCACGTGTGCTATATTTGCTAATGAGTAGCAACAAGAACGATGCCCTGTTGTTTGGTGCTAACGTTTGTTGATTGATTTGGCAGAGAGGTTTGATCGCGCTACATCAACGATAAATTTCTTGCGGAGGAAACTGCGGCCCAACAGTATCGGGAACTCCATGCCCGATCGGTCGCGCAGTGAGATTTCAATGGCGTGGGGCTCACCAAAGAGAGACACGGTCGTGTTAATGATGTATCGGTTTTCCTCCTGCCCGAATGAATTTTTAATTTTTCGTTCACTATGGAACGGTAGCGTATGGGTGTCGGTAGGCACATCGTGGGCATCATCCAGCGGTCGGAATTCGACATATTGTTTACGGCCTTTCTTTATCAGTTGGATATGGCTGCAATGCAATACGGACGTCCGGGCGCCGGTATCAACCTTCGCCGGTATGCCGTAGAGATCCAAATCGGGTAAATCAACGACCTCTTTCCAACCGATGGTTTTGGGCGTGCTCGCCATTAGTAGTACTGATATTCGCCCACTTGCGATTTGACGGTTACCTGTTTGGCGGTGGCAGCCTCCACGCGGCCGATTACTTGCGCGTCGATATTGAATTCAACGGCAATACGGATGATGTCGGCTGCAATGGTTTCCGGTACATACAACTCCATGCGGTGCCCCATGTTGAAAACCTTGTACATTTCCTGCCAATCGGTACCCGATTCCTCTTGGATGAGTCTAAAGAGCGGCGGGATGTCAAACAGGTTGTCTTTCACGATATGGAGGTTGTCGACGAAGTGCAACACCTTGGTTTGTGCGCCACCACTGCAATGCACCATCCCGTGTATCTGCGGGCGGTGAATGTCGAGCACCCGCTTAATGACAGGGGCATACGTCCGCGTGGGAGAGAGTACCAGTTTCCCCACGGTGGTCTGCCCATAGCCAGGGATGTCGATGGCATCCGTAAGTGCCTTGGTGCCAGCGAACACCAATTCGTAAGGCACAGCAGGATCATAGCTTTCCGGAAACCGGTCGGCGATTGTTTTGTGAAATACATCGTGCCGTGCCGAGGTCAGCCCGTTGGAACCCATGCCACCGTTGTAGGCTTGTTCATAGCTGGCTTGGCCGTATGATGCCAGTCCGACGATGACGTCACCCGGTTGTATACGATGGTTCGATATGACGGCATCCCGTTTCATCCGACAGGTAACGGTGCTGTCCACGATGATGGTGCGCACCAGGTCGCCCACATCGGCGGTTTCCCCGCCGGTGGCGTGGATGCCGATACCAAGCTCGCGGAGCTCGGCTAAAATCTCTTCGGTGCCGTTGATGATGGCGGCGATGACTTCCCCAGGGACAAGGTTTTTGTTGCGGCCGATGGTGGAAGACAATAAAATGTTGTCTGTGGCGCCAACGCATAATAGGTCGTCGAGGTTCATCACGATGGCATCCTGGGCGATGCCCCGCCATACGGATGCATCCCCCGTTTCTCGCCAATACACGTAAGCGAGAGACGATTTGGTTCCGGCACCATCAGCGTGCATGATGTTGCACCATGTATCGTCGCCCCCCAATACATCGGGAATGATTTTGCAGAAGGCTTGGGGAAACAATCCCTTGTCGATGCCTTTTATGGCATTGTGTACGTCCTCCTTGCCGGCGGATACACCCCGCAGGTTATATTTCAACTCCGTCATCCGCTCAATTCACATGCTTGATTTCCACGCGCCGGTTCTGTGCCCGTCCGGCTTCCGTATCGTTCGATGCTGTTGGGCGCGTAGCGCCGTAACCCTTCACGGTAAGGTTGTCTGCGGGGATGCCCGAGTTGACGAGGTAAAGCTTCACGGCATTTGCCCGGTCGACGGATAGTTCCATGTTATATTCGGCCGTACCTTCAATAGAGGCATGGCCGTCGATGATGAACTTCGCATTGCTATCTTTACGCATTTCTCTCGAAATACCATCAAGTATGGCGTAGGAATCGGTTTTTAATACGTGCGAATCGTATTCAAATTGAATGTTTCTGAAATTGTAGTTCGGTGGGGTGGTCGCTACGGGCGCAACAGTCGTAGGAGCTTCTTTTGGTGCTTCCTTCGAGGTTTCATTGACCACGCGCTCAGCGGATGTCTCCCGTTCGACGACCTCTGCCGCCGGTTGCAAAACAACCTGTTTCGGCTTGCAGCTGTGGGTTGATAGGGCTAAGGCACTTGCACACGCTGCTAATAAACAGCTATTTATGGTTTTCATATTGAATAATTTTGCTGGTGTAAACATAGGAAATATCTATCAATTATAATATATCGTCGATACGCATAAGGTTTCCTTTGCAATGATGGTGCCAACGCGATTCGCCTAGTGTCGCTGGGCTATTCGATATGGCTTTGCAAAAGGGCGTCGCACCACTTTTTGTACCGTTCGGGCGTAAACTGTGCTTCTGGAATGGCCAATTCAACGGTATGCAATGCAGTGGGGCCCTCCACTACATAAGTGATCAGATTGGTCGATCCACATTCGCCATCGGTCATTTTCGTGGATTTGATGGCATAAAGGATGGCGGCGCGGCCATCCACCACTTTTTTGTCGACCACTTCCAGCGTAGCCTCTGGGCAAGCAGATTTCTCGTACAGCCACTTTTCCTCGGGCGAGCCTTCGGCTTTCATGGGGTAGTACCGTCGGTCTATGGTGGTAACGGTGACCAGTTTTACAGCGGCATTGTTGGCTGCGCTACCCCTTATGGTATATGCAGTGCCCCGAATGCCTTTGGTGTCTTTCGGTATCTTCGTGCCTTTCCAACGGTATTCGGAAGGGAGGTTCACGACGATTTTCTCCTCGCCGGGCTTAATCTGGGCGTGGGCCCATGGCATCAGGAAGTACCCTAAGATTATGCAAATCACTATCCGTGTCATCTCTTGAAGCGTTTTGGATGCGGGTCGATTACGTTATATAATCGGTTCGAACCGCATGGCAAATTTATCCCGATAGGCTTTCGGGGTCATGCCCGTATTGTCTTTAAACAGTTGCCTGAAATTTTTCATGTCGTTGTACCCCGCAGACAGCATGATTTCGAGCAACCCTTTCTCGGTATTTTCGAGCAGTTTCTTGGCCGCTTCGATCTTGGTGCGCTGCAGGTATCGAATCGGGGTCATGCCCGTAGCCTGCTTAAACCGCCTTACCAGGTTACGTCGGCTCGCTGGGATGTCAACAATGGCTTCTTCCAAGCTCTTAATCGCACTGAATTCGGTTTTAATTTTCCGTTGGAGCCGCATCACCAATTCATCGTCGTGCGCATCTTCCGGCATGAATTGCCCGAAATAGGATTGGCTTTCGCGGTCCATATCGATAGCGAACATCTTCGCCATGCGAACGGCCATTTCACGCCCGCAATGTTTCTGTATTAGAGCCAGCATGAGGTGGAAGCCACTGGTAGCACCGCCACTGGTATAAATATTGGCGTCGTGTGTCACCACTGCATCCTGCGTAAGTTTGATTTTCGGAAAACAGGCGGCCAGTTTATCCGCAGCGTCCACGTGGGTGGTGGCTTTCCGGTCATCGAGTAACCCCGATGCGCCCAATAGGAAAGCGCCGGTACAATTGCTGGCCAATGTGGCGCCATGTGCGTATTGCTTATGCAGCCAGGGGAAAAAGCAGCTGTTCTCCATTACCGTTTGGGCTAGGTCTACGGAGCCGAAAGCGGGTACGAAGATCAGGTCGTAATGCTGAGCGGTCGCTATCGGTAGGTAAGGAATGTGGGCGATGCCTTCGGGAATGGCCTTGGTCGCTGACGGACCGACGAAGTGGATCTGGTATTTGTCGGGCTGCCCGTCTTCCCGTAAGAGACGGTTGGCGGTTTCAAAGACATCAACGATTGCGGCGAGGCTCAGCAGTCGGTATTTGCTTGTTAAAATAATAGCCAGTTGCATGATGTTTGCATTGTTACTATCTCAAAGGTAATAGATTTTTGCTACGCTTTTCCTTTTTTGCTAATTTGTTGTGTTCCGTTTTGTCGCCAAAGCCTTTACCATCCGTAATGCAGGCCGAAACGCAGCGCATTGCGTAACGGGTTGTGGCGCAAGTTATCGTTCTGCGCAGGTGTGGGAATAGTCGCCGCGCAGGGAGAGCTGCCCGTCGGGCGCCCAATTTGGCATAGCCGGAGAAATGCGACAGACTGATGTAGTTGGCCAGGTGCCGCGCCAAAATCGTCGCTATCTAAAGTATCCTGTCATTAACCTATGTTTCCGCCATAGCAGGCTTGCGCTATATGGCAGGCGGAGAGATCGATAAATTTTCTTTATGTGCATAAAGGAAATTTATCTAAGTTTGCCGCTTGAAGTCGATTTGTATGCAGCACATCCGCAATTTCTGTATCATTGCGCACATAGACCACGGGAAGAGTACCCTGGCCGACCGCTTATTGGAGTACACCAACACCATCACCCAACGGGAAGCCCAGGCCCAGCTGCTGGATAACATGGATCTGGAACGCGAGCGCGGCATTACCATCAAGAGCCACGCGATCCAGATGAACTACGTCAAGGATGGCCAGGAATATGTGTTGAACCTTATCGACACGCCGGGGCACGTGGATTTCTCGTACGAGGTGTCGCGTTCCATCGCGGCTTGCGAAGGCGCACTACTCATTGTTGATGCCTCACAGGGTATCCAAGCGCAGACGATATCCAATCTGTATCTGGCCATTGAGCATGACCTGGAAATCATTCCGGTGCTGAATAAAATGGATCTGCCAGGAGCCATGCCTGAAGAGGTAAAGGACCAGATTGTCGACCTGATCGGTGGCAAGCGGGAAGACATCATTCCGGCATCGGGAAAGACCGGGCTGGGGGTGATGGATATCCTCAACGCCATCGTCGAGCGGGTTCCTGCGCCGGTAGGCGATCCTGAAGCGCCGCTGCAGGCATTGATTTTTGACTCCGTGTTCAATTCCTTCCGGGGCATCATGGCCTATTTCAAGGTGGAGAACGGCGAAATACGGAAAGGCGAGAAAGTGAAGTTCATCGCTACCGGTAAAGAATATATTGCTGACGAGATCGGTACGCTGAAGTTGACCCAAGTGCCCAAAGAGGTTATCCGCACAGGCGATGTGGGCTATATCATTTCCGGCATCAAGGAGGCGCGTGAAGTAAAAGTGGGCGATACGATTACCCATACCGCCCGCCCGAGTAAGGAAGCGATCAAGGGCTTTGAAGAAGTGAAGCCGATGGTATTCGCGGGCATTTACCCGGTAGATACGGAAGATTTCGAAGAGCTCCGCGAGAGTATGCATAGGCTACAGCTCAACGATGCATCACTGGTTTTCGAGCCGGAATCGTCGGCAGCACTGGGCTTCGGCTTCCGCTGCGGTTTCCTCGGTATGTTGCACATGGAGATTATTCAGGAGCGGTTGGAGCGCGAGTTTGATATGACGGTGATTACCACAGTGCCGAACGTGTCTTACAAGGCCTACCTAACCAAGGACAATGTAGAGGTGATTGTGCACAAC
>CAZTJY010000005.1:53503-58620 GCA_964613725.1 uncultured Parapedobacter sp.
CGACCCGAGTAAACTGGAGTACGTAGAGGAGCCGTATATCAAGGCCAATATCATCACGAAAGCTGAATTCGTGGGACCGGTGATGTCGCTGTGTATCCAAAAGCGCGGAATCATCGTTGACCAATCGTACCTCACGTCCGACCGGGTGGAACTCGTTTTTGAGATGCCTATGGGTGAAATCGTGTTTGACTTCTACGATAAACTGAAGACCATCTCCAAGGGCTATGCTTCGTTCGATTACCACCAGATCGGTTACCGCCAGTCGGATCTGGTTAAGCTGGACATCCGCCTGAACGGGGAACCGGTCGATGCGCTGTCGTCGCTCATCCACCGGAGCAACTCCTACGATTTCGGCAAGAAAATATGCGAGAAACTCAAGGAACTCCTGCCCCGGCAACAGTTTGAAATAGCCATTCAGGCATCGATTGGTGCGAAGATCATTGCCCGCGAGAATATCCGCGCGCTGCGTAAAGACGTTACGGCGAAGTGTTATGGCGGTGATATCTCCCGTAAGCGTAAGCTGCTCGAAAAGCAGAAGAAAGGGAAAAAACGCATGCGGCAGGTAGGCAATGTGGAGATTCCGCAATCGGCCTTCATGGCGGTATTGAAATTGGATTAAAAATATGCAACTACTCGACGGAAAGCTGGTATCAGCGAAGATTAAGGAAGACATCAAGCAAGGAGCGGCAGCGTTTCTGGCGTCAGCCGGGAGGAAGCCACATTTGGTGGCGATTTTGGTGGGCAACGACGGAGCGAGCGAAACGTACGTAGCCAGCAAAATGCGCAATTGCGAGCTGGTTGGCTTCGAGTCGACCAATATCCATTACGACGAAAGCATTACCGAGGCGGAGCTCGTGGCGAAGATTGGGGAACTCAATGCGGACCCTGGCGTAGACGGGCTTATCGTGCAGCTGCCACTGCCCAAGCACATCGATCCCGACCGAATCACCGAGGCCATCGATTACCGGAAGGACGTGGATGGTTTCCATCCTATAAACCTGGGCCGGATGCAGCGCAACCTGCCCTGTTTCATCCCCGCTACGCCTTACGGCATTCTGTTGATGCTGGATCACTACGGCATCGACACCACAGGCAAGCATGCCGTGGTGGTAGGGCGAAGCAATATTGTGGGAAGCCCGATGAGCATTCTACTGGCGCGCAACGCTACGCCGGGTAACTGTACGGTAACGCTGACCCACAGCCGTACGAAGAACATCAAAGAGGAAGTGCTGCGCGCGGACGTCGTGGTGGCAGCTATCGGAAAAAAGCATTTCATCACAGCCGATATGGTGAAGGAGGGGGCTATCGTTATCGATGTCGGGATCAACCGCGAAGAGAGTACCCTCACCAAGTCGGGTTATAAACTATATGGCGATGTCGATTTCGATCAGGTAGCCCCGAAGGCCTCGTGGATCACTCCGGTTCCGGGCGGTGTTGGCCTGATGACTATCGTTGGCTTGCTGAAGAATACGCTGGAAGCAGCAAAAGGTAGCGTATACTAAACATTGGTATTAATGGTGAACGAAGAAAAAAATATGCAGATGAACAAATTAGCACAGGTCGCGTTGTTTGCTGGCGCATTGACGTTTGCGGCTTGCAACAACCAGACGGGGGGAACTGATGTCCACAACCATGACTATGCTGAACATAGCCATCACGGGCATGAGCACACGGTCGGCGAACAGGTGGATACGGCATTGGACAGCATCGAGGAAGCGGGTGAGCAGGTCAGCGCGAAGGCGGAAAAACTCGGGAAAGATACCAAATCGACAGTCCGCGAGGCGAAAGAAGGCGTGAAAGCCGGTATCAGGGATGCAAAGGAAGAAGTGAAGGAAGCATCGAAGGCGGTAGCACAGGATGTGAAAAAAACAGCAAAAAAAATTGGTGAGGAATTGAATGAGGCGGCGAAAGACGTCAAAAAGGAGTTTAAGAAGAAAGACTAACTGCCGTTTGCATTGCGGTGGGCCCATATGACGCTGTCTTATGGGCTTTTTTGTGGTTCAGCTTTTTTACAGATTTTCACGGTATCTTTGTTTAATATAGATATTGCCCCGAGATGAAGTTACTTATTGTTGAGGATGAGAAAGGATTGCGCGACAATATTGCCCAATTCCTGAGCAAGGAACAGTATATTGTAGAGCTTGCTCCCGATTACCAAACGGCTATGGAGAAAGTCTCGCTTTACGATTACGACTGCATCCTGCTTGATGTCGGATTGCCCGATGGAAGTGGTCTGAACCTCCTTAGTGCCCTGAAATCCAAGCAGAAACAAGATAATGTTATTATCATTTCAGCTAAAGATTCGTTGGATGATAAACTCCAGGGGCTTGAATTAGGTGCGGACGATTACTTGACAAAGCCGTTCCATCTGGCCGAGCTCAATGCCCGGATCAAGGCGGTGATACGCCGCAAGGCATTAGGTGGGGGAAATGTTGTGCGGTTGAATAATATGGAGCTCGATTTCGACGCGCGAACGTTATGCGTAGACGGTACGGATGTCCACCTCAACCGCAAGGAGTTTGACATCCTGGCGTTCTTCGTGGTCAATAAAAACCGGCTCCTCTACAAATCGGCGTTGGCCGAGCACGTGTGGGGCGACCACATGGACAATGCGGATAATTTCGATTTCATCTATTCCCAGATAAAAAACCTGCGAAAAAAGCTCAAAAGCCATGGTGCTAACCTCGAGATCCAGGCTATCTACGGCGTGGGGTATAAGCTGACCGTATAGATGAAGTTGCTCAACCACACCCTGCTATACCTTTCTGCCTCCCTGGTTTTCATCTTGAGTATCTGGGCGGTGGTTTTCTATTTCAGCATGATGGATGAAGTATATGATAGCATTGATGATGGTCTCGAAAACTACAAAATGCTCATCATCAAAAAGGCCACCCGCGATTCCACACTCCTTCATAAAAGTAATTTCGACGAGAGTAACTATGCCATACGGCCGATTCCCCGTGAGTTGGCGCTTCGGGCCACGGAAGATTTTCGAGACACCGCGATGTACATGGAGTACGAAGAAGAGTATGAGGTGGTACGCATGCTAACGACCTATTTCTCCACCACCCACGGGCAGTATTATGAATTGAAAATCATCACTTCCATGGTAGAGGGAGAAGATTTGGTGGGCGACCTGCTCCATGCGCTGCTGTGGCTGTATGTGGCCGTGATTGCCAGTGCGTTCATCATCAACAATCGGGTACTCCGCAAAATATGGCGCCCGTTCTATCAGTTGCAGCACGAGTTGCGGGGTTTCAAATTGGGTGTGGACAAGACGTTCAATCCGCCGCAAACGAAAGTCACGGAGTTTCAAGATATGAATGAGACCGTTGCCGAACTGCTGAAGGCAAATATCGCGGTTTTCCAACAACAGAAGCAGTTCATTGAAAACGCATCGCATGAGTTGCAAACGCCTCTGGCGATAGCCATAAATAAACTCGAACTCCTCCTTGAGCAATCGACGGGTGATGATGCGCAGCAGCTGGCAAATGCTATCCACTACCTGGAGCGAATGACACGGTTAAACAAGTCGTTGCTATTGCTTTCTAAAATTGAAAACCGGCAATTCGCCTCTGGCGAGTTGCTCGATTTCAACGCCCGGCTGCGGCAGCAGGTCGATGATTTTTCCGAATTGCTCCATTACCGGGACATTGAAGTGGAAATTGTTGAGAAAACCAAACTGATGCGTTTTTTCAACGCAGATTTGGCCGACGTATTGATTACGAACTTGTTGAAAAACGCCATTGTGCATAACCATGAGCGCGGGCGTATCCATATCGTGGTTACGGGCGATTGGTTCGAAATAGCAAATACCGGCCCTAAACAGCCGTTGGATCCCGAAAAGATGTTCGCGCGTTTTTACCGGTCGTCAGAAAATTCCAGCTCCACGGGTCTTGGTTTGGCCGTGGCGAAGGCCATTGCCCAATTTCACCGTGTGGATTTGACCTATCAATATGAAGGCGGATTGCATCGTTTCACGCTCCGGTTTCCTAATTGATGTAGTCGTTGTCGTCTTGGTTTAACGGTTTTTTTGCCTCGAAATCAGGGTCCTCGGATGCTGGCTCCTCCACCTCGTATTTCTTTTTCGGCCGGCCGATCAAGAAGCCTACAACGGCGCCAATAAAAAACATCGTACCCAGCACGGCCAGTTTAGGGACGGACCGCGTTCCGAAGATCCAGAAATTGACCTCATCCATGTTTTTCATGAGGATGACCGTAACTAATACGGTTAATATGATGATGGAAATGGTTTTTGCACGCATGGCTTACTTTAAATTTTTGAGACGAAAGTAACAAAAACTTTATCGAAAACGCCTGATAATATTAACATTTTTTAACTTTTTTCGAATTAATAATTTGATTATATGGCTAAACATCGTATTTTTGGCGCAGCGATAGAATTTAGACACACATAAAGCACAATTTTAAAGCACGCATTGATTGGTTTCTTCCTATGATTTATTTGTATATAAATCATTTACATGCTAAATCATTTTGATTTAATAGGGAGGACTGACGGTATGTTTTCACCATCGCTGCGGTACAAAATGTGCACAACATCTAAAGTAAACGTGAAGACGATGTTCGGAGAGAAATTAGGTGCCACCCTATCATCGACCACAGTGGTAACGGCACTGTTTCAGTTAGGATTTTATTCACTTATAATTAAGCCCGGCGAGTAGTCGCTGAGGCTTTTATGGTATCAGGCCCAGTGCAATCGGGCCTGGAATGATTACTATTCTCAATTTTTTATTTTTTAACCAAATTCACAAACACATGAAACAAAAATTACTATGTTTCTTTATGTTGGGGATGCTGCTGATCGGATCGACGTATGCCCAAGACAGGAGGATCAGCGGTAGGGTGACTTCGTCGGAAGACGGAGAGCCGTTAGCTGGTGTGTCTGTGCTTTTAGTTGGTGGGGCTGTTAGTACCCAAACTGATGAGCTTGGCACTTTTTCCATAAACGTCCCGACAACGGCAACAGAGCTGGAGTTCCGCTACTTGGGTTATTCAACGCAGCGCGTGAATATTCAGGATCGGTCTACCGTGGACATTCGATTAGCAGTGGACGCGGCGTCGCTTGACGAGGTCGTTGTAACAGCGATGGGTAT
>CAZTJY010000006.1:0-55158 GCA_964613725.1 uncultured Parapedobacter sp.
GAACGAAGAGGCACAGATCACGGTTTACGACCCGAAGGTGGGCGCCGAGCAGGTGTATGCCGACCTGGACTACCTCGGTACACGCAGCCCGGAGGCGAACCGCAGGCTGGTAACGGTGGTGACGGATCCGTACGAGGCGGCCGACCGGGCACACGCCATCGCCGTACTCACCGAGTGGGATGAGTTCAAGGCCTACGACTGGCGCCGCATCAAGGAGCACATGATGAAGCCCGCATTTGTGTTCGACGGCCGCAAACTCCTCGGCGGGAATGATCTCCCTGCTATTGGATTCCAATACTATGCCATTGGAGAATAGCCGGCAGAATGAGTTATTATCTAGATATTTTCTTGATGTCTTAACTTGATAAACAGTATGTTTGCAGGCGAGTAACGCTGAGATCATGCGCCAGCAAATGTCTAAACATCCCCTTACCGCCGCCGGTATCCTTATTGTCTTAGGAATCATCTACGGCGATATCGGCACATCGCCTTTATACGTATTCAAAGCCATCGTAGGGCAGGACCCCATTAATCCGGCACTGGTATACGGCGGTGTGTCGTGTATTTTCTGGACACTCACCCTACAAACAACCGTTAAGTATGTCATCATCACCTTGCGGGCAGACAATAAAGGGGAGGGTGGCATCCTTTCCCTTTTTTCATTGGTGCGGAAGAACGGGAAATGGATTGTATTCCCAGCGATGCTCGGCGGTGCGGCATTATTGGCCGACGGCATGATTACCCCGGCGATTACCATTTCTTCGGCAATAGAAGGGCTGGGGATTTTCTATCCGCAATTGCAGACGGTTCCGATTGTCTTGGTCATCGTTGCTGTGTTGTTCTCCCTCCAACGATTCGGCACAGCCGTTGTCGGCCGCTTATTTGGACCTGTCATGCTGGTCTGGTTTTCCATGTTGGCAATATTGGGTTTCGCACACCTGATTGGCCACCCGGCCATATTTAAAGCCGTGAGCCCCCACTATGCTATCCAAACGATTGCTAGCCACCCTAATGCGCTTTTGATTATCGGTGCAGTCTTTCTCTGTACAACAGGGGCCGAAGCATTATACTCCGATCTGGGCCACTGCGGACTTAGGAACATCAGGATTTCATGGGTTTTCGTGAAAGCCTGCTTGCTATTCAATTATTTCGGGCAGGGAGCGTGGCTGCTGGCCAACGACGGCGCGTTGCTCGCCGGCAGCAATCCATTTTACATGGTGATGCCAACCTGGTTTGTTCCGTACGGTATTTCCATTGCCACGATAGCTGCGGTAATCGCTAGCCAAGCGATGATTTCCGGCGCCTTCACCCTTGTTGCCGAAGCCGTGCGGCTCAACCTGTGGCCCAAAGTGCGTATTGTACATCCCAACTTGCTTAAAGGGCAGCTTTATGTCCCTTCTGCTAACTGGATTTTATTCATCGGCTGCGTCGTTGTCATCCTAATTTTTCGCGAATCTGCCAAAATGGAAGCTGCCTACGGGCTGGCGATAAACATTAGTTTTATGGTCACCACAGTGCTGATGACCGTCTTCCTTTTACAAAAGCGGGTTCCAAGGGCATTAGCCATTGGTTTTTTGGTTATATACCTCATTATCGAATCCACTTTTTTTGTTGGCAACGTTTCTAAATTCGCACACGGCGGATGGCTTACGTTGCTGATAACGGCCGTTATTTTTTCCATGATGTTTTGCTGGTGGTGGGCGCGGAAAATAAAAAACAGGCTCACCCGGTTTGTAGAAATAGGAAAGTATATCCCTATCATTTCGGAAATCGGCCGGGATAAATCCATTCCGCTGTATGCATCGCAACTGGTCTACCTCACCAGCGCAAATTTCGATTCCGAAATCGAAGAAAGCATCATCTATTCCATCATCAGAAAAAAACCCAAAAGGGCCGATGTATACTGGTTGGTGCACGTGGACGTGACCGATTCGCCGCATACGGGCGAATATGAAATCACCCAGCTCGTGGCTGGGCGTTTAATCCGGGTCGACTTCCGGCTTGGATTCCGCGATGAGCAACGCATCAGTATCCTATTCCGTGAAATCGTGGAGAACCTCGTTGCTAATGGCGAGGTGGACATTAAAAGTAACTTTGAAACGCTCCGCAAATACAACCTGGATGGCGACTTCCGGTTCATCGTGCTTGAGCGTGTCTTATTCAACACATCGGCATTCCGTTTCACGGAACGTATCGTGTTGGATATTTATAACCTGTTGAAGGCATACAGCCTTTCTGAAGAACGTGGGTTTGGTCTCGATTCCAGTTTCGTCACCATTGAACGGGTTCCGCTGATGGGCCCGCCATCTTCACAGAAAAAGAGGTTGAAAAGGACAAAGTGACGCATAGTCAATTGCATATCACAACATTTTTGTCTAAGTTTGCCTTCCAAAAATTCAATAAGCAAACAGACGTTGAAATGAGTTCGACACCGATAAAAAAAGAAACGTATTTGGAGTGGTATAAATCGATGCTGCTCATGCGCAAATTTGAAGAGAAGGCCGGTCAACTGTACGGACAACAAAAAATCCGTGGTTTTTGCCACCTTTACATTGGCCAGGAGGCTGTGGTAGCAGGTGCCATGTCGGTGTTGCGACCAGAAGATTCGATGATTACGGCATACCGTTGCCACGCGCATGCCATAGCCAAGGGCGTATCTCCCGATGCCGCCATGGCTGAACTGTTCGGCAAAGCCACCGGATGCTCGAAAGGAAAAGGCGGCTCCATGCACTTCTTTAGCAAGGAACATAAATTCATGGGCGGACATGGTATCGTAGGTGGTCAGATTCCGCTTGGTGCCGGCATTGCATTCGCCGAGAAGTACAACGGGCTCGACAGTGTTTGCGTGTGTTACATGGGCGACGGCGCTGTTAGGCAGGGTGCATTCAACGAAACCCTTAACATGGCGATGCTATGGAAGCTCCCGGTTATTTTCGTCTGTGAGAACAATGGCTACGCTATGGGTACTTCGGTGGGCCGCACAACCAACATGAGCGATATCTATAAAATGGGCCTCGGTTTCGACATGCCCAGCGCGCCTGTTGACGGCATGGACGTGGTAGCCGTGCATAACGCGATGGACGAAGCCGTGCAGCGTGCCCGGAGCGGTGACGGCCCCACGTTTCTCGAAATGCGGACCTATCGATACAAAGGACACTCCATGTCTGACCCGGCTAAATACCGCACTAAGGAAGAATTAGAAGAATACAAAGGCCGGGATCCACTAATCGTAACCAAAGCGACCATTTCGGAAAAGAAATATGCGGATGAAGCATGGTTTTCCCAAGTGGAAGCCGATGTAAAGCAGACCATTGACGCATGTGTCAAATTCGCCGAAGAATCGCCTTACCCCGAAGTGGATGAACTGTATAAGGACGTGTATGTACAGGAGGACTACCCGTACATCATGGATTGAAGTATTTGAAGATAACTAACGTTTTAAGTAAGGATTAACCGCAATATAACATGGCTGAAGTAGTTAAAATGCCGAAAATGAGCGATACCATGACCGAAGGGGTAATCGCAAAATGGCACAAAAAGGTAGGCGACAAAGTCAGTTCCGGCGATTTGATAGCGGAAGTCGAAACCGACAAAGCCACGATGGACTTCGAATCGTACCAAGAGGGGACGTTATTGTATATTGGCCCGAAAGAAGGTGAAGCCGTTCCCATCGATGCGGTTATTGCGGTACTGGGTGAAGAGGGAGAAGACTATCAAGCGTTGCTCAACGAAAGTGACAGTAGCGACGGTGCGGGTAAAGCCGACACCGATAAAAGTGAAGATGGAGACGGCAAGTCCAACGACGAAACAGCCGAAGATTCCGATACAGATGCAAACGTTGAGGATATTAACGCGGAGGTCATCACCATGCCCCTGCTTAGCGACACCATGACCGAAGGGGTCATTGCCGAATGGCATTTCAAAGTGGGCGACACCATCAAAAGTGATGACGTACTTGCCGATGTCGAAACCGATAAGGCAACAATGGAAGTAACGGCCTATGCTGAAGGCACGCTGCTGTATATCGGTGTGGAAAAAGGGCAGGCCGCGAAGGTGAACGATATCATTGCCATCATAGGCGAGGAGGGCACCGACGTGACTCCCTTGCTTAAGCAAAAAACCGGTAAAAAAACGGAACCGGCAGCAAAAGCGGAAGAAAAGGGCAATAAGCCGGCAGCGGCTGAGCCATCGAATGCGGCAGAAGCCGAAAAACGAGTGGACAGCAACGATGACTCACGGGTGAAAGCGTCGCCTTTAGCTCGCAAAATAGCCAAAGATAAAGGAATAAGCCTCGGCGATGTGAAAGGCACGGGCGACGGGGGGCGCATTATTAAGAAGGACGTCGAGACGTATACGCCGTCCGCACAACCTACAACAACGGCAGCGCCTGTAAGCGAAGGGGCGACCACGACAACCATCAATATCCCGCAATACGTGGGCGAAGAACGCCATACCGAAAAGCCGGTTACCCAAATGCGGAAAACCATCAGCAGAAGGCTCTCCGAGTCATTCCTCGTACCGCATTTCTACCTCACCATCAAGATCAACATGGATAATGTGATCCCGGCACGTGCCAAAATCAACGAAGTGGCACCCGTGAAGGTATCCTTCAATGATTTGGTTATCAAAGCAGCAGCCGTTGCGCTGAAACAACATCCCGCAATCAATGCGTCGTGGCAGGGCGACACCATCCGCTACAACGAACATGTGAACATCGGCGTTGCGGTCGCGGTCGACGAAGGACTGTTGGTCCCTGTCGTACGTTTTGCGGACGGCAAATCATTATCGCATATCTCTGCAGAAGTTAAAGAGTTTGCCCAACGAGCCAAGGCCAAGAAATTGCAGCCGGCAGACTGGGAAGGGTCCACCTTCACCGTTTCCAACCTGGGTATGTTCGGCATCGATGAGTTCACTGCCATCATCAACGCTCCCGATTCATGCATCCTCGCCATCGGTGGCATCGATCAGGTACCTGTGGTGAAAAACGGACAAATCGTTCCGGGCAACATCATGAAGGTAACGCTCACATGCGACCACCGCGTGGTTGACGGCGCAACTGGGGCAGCCTTCCTACAAACGCTGAAATCACTGCTCGAAGAACCGGTACGCCTACTGGCGTAAGGAACCGCAGCAAATAAAATAATCACTGAAAGCCGTCTCGTTCGAACGAGACGGCTTTTTCTGTTGGAAGCATGCAAGACTTGTGGTCCGCGTATCAAATGGCAGGCTTCAGCTCGGGCGGCTGCTCGACGCTAGTCAACAACTCGTTCGAGATCGGTCCGCTATACCAGCACACCATAGCCACGGTACCGCTACGGTGAGCGCACAAAGGAGCACTGGAAACGTGGACTTATGGTGCACGGAGTGTGCACGCACTTCAAAGCAATGTCTGCCAAGTGTCGAAGCATTTCCAACCAAGTGCGAACCCACTACGGCTTTGTCGTGCACCGTTACACAATTATAATAGTTGTATCCAAGCATTTTTCCTAAATTTGTAGTAGCCACCCCCACGCGTCAAAAATTAACTATTCATGGCAAAGACCAAAACGAACTATACAACGGCTGACGTTCACGAATTCATCGATGCTTTTGCGGACACCGATCAGAAACGTCAAGACAGCTTTGAACTCCTGAAAATTATGCAGGATATCACAGGCTGTGAACCCAAAATGTGGGGACCATCCATTATCGGTTTTGGCAAATACCATTACAAATACGAAAGCGGACATGAGGGCGATGCACCGATTATCGGATTTTCCCCAAGAAAAGCTGCGTTTTCACTCTATGTCTATTCCGATACCGAGAAAAGCAAACTAGCATTAACCAGCCTCGGAAAATTTAAAATGGGCAAGGCATGCATTTATGTGAAAAAACTTTCCGACATCAATATCCCGGCTTTACAAGAACTTTGCCATGAGTCCATTCTATTCATAAACAAGCAATACCAAGGTTCGTGTAGCGTAAAATAACCGTGTACCCCCCTGCAAACTTCTTTTTGATTGTTTAATCAACAATCCAAAACGAACGAAGCATGTCGGCCAAAAAAAATCATGCCCGTCGTGCAACCTTTTCATCGATAAGACCATCATAGTAATAAACACACCCAAATTGGAGCGAGCGGTTACAATAGAAAGTTTGTATGAAGGTTGCAAAGGCGGCAGCCGTCAGGCACAGGAGCAACTGTACAATGCGTTGGCATCAAAAATGTTGGGGGTATGCATGCGTTACGCCAGCAGTACCTTTGAAGCGGAAGATATGTTGCAGACCGGTTTCATCAAAGCTTTCAATAATTTGGGTAGTTACCGTGGTGATGGTTCTTTTGAAGGGTGGATACGGCGTATCATCGTCAATACGGCAATCGAAACATACCGCCGGAACAAGCGTAGCGGCCAACAGGTCGAGTTAGACGAAGTGTACGATGATGCACAACAGACGTTTGCAATGGACAGCCTGGAATGCGCGGATTTACTTCGACTAATACAGGCGCTTCCCGATGGCTACCGTGTGGTGTTTAATATGTATGCGGTGGAAGGGTTTTCGCATAAGGAAATAGCCCAATCGCTGCACATCACGGAAAGTGCGTCTAAATCGCAATTGTCCAGAGCGCGCGCATGGCTAAAACAACGGATAAAACAATTAGAAGGAGGGATCCATGAATCGAGATAAGAAAAACGAATTTGACAGGCTGTTAGCGGATAAGTTCGAGAACTTCCGCCCGGACGCCCCCACTGAGCTGTGGGATAAGATTGCCTCGAAGCTCGACGAACAGGAGCAAAGCAACATCGTTCCGATAATACAACAGCGCCGGTTTCCTATTCGGTGGATATCGGTTGCAGCAAGTATACTGGTGGTATGTGGCATGATATATTGGTTTAACCGCCCCGTAGTGGTAACTTACCTTCAAAACCCGGTAACACACGTGGAAGAAGCGGAAATCCCGGCTGTCGAGGAGCTGAAACCCGAGCCAGCTCCGATGGTCGAGCCATTGGATATAGACCGGCTGAAACAGCCTTCCGCAAGGCAAAGACCGAACAACAAAAACCAACCGAAGGTGAATCCCGCAGAAACATTACAAGCCTCTGAAACGCAGCAGGCCAGTCGTTCTGCCGAAACCACCGATAACCAGCGACTAATTACCGAAGGTACCCTCTCGGCCACGCATGCACTGGCGAAAAATGACGAGCTCATTACCCTTCCATCCGCCGGCCGGCCAATAAGCGAGGAAGCGATCGTGGCGACCGTACCGGATATCCAGCCACCTGTGGTATTGGAGGAAGAGGAAGAAACCTTGTTGGCCGCAGCGGAAGCATCGAAACAACCCTTCGGGGTAAGCAACATCCTGAACTACGTGGTGGGTGCTGTCGACCAACGCGATGAGAAGCTGGTTACGTTCTCCAACGATGGCGAGGGGTCGCTAAAGCTCGACTTTAACTTCAGCCTGGCAAAAAACAAGAAAAAACGAATAAAGTAATCACCCTTTAAATAATAAATCAACATGAAATACATTAGCCTTATGCTGTTATGCTGCGCCGCCCTACTGACGGCGACCGCACAGGAAAAAAAGAAAACGGATACCCTTCGCATAAACCATCGTGCCGCCATGGATACGGTCATTATGGAAGATGTAGAAACCGGCGAGCGACGGAAAGTACGCATCACCATCCCCGGTAAGGATGAAGGAGTCATTACCATCGAAAAATCAGAAAAAACGTACGAGTACGAGAAAGGTGGCAAGGACAGTGACGACGTGAAAATAACCGTTGAACGTATCCGGAAATCGCGTCCCATCTATGGCATTACCTTCTCGCGGATCGACCTGGGCTTGGCCAAACTGGTCGATAATGGTAGTTTCACGCTATCGGATAATAACCGTGATTTCAAGTACCGGCCCGGCAAAACGGTTAATTTCGGGTTCGACCTATTGCAGGCAGGCTATCGCTTCAACGACAACTTCCGTCTGTTCTTATCGGCCGGATTTGACTGGACCTACATCCGGCTGCGGGAAGACATCGATTTTCTCGAGAACACCACGCCGCTGGAATGGGTACCTTCCGACGTAGACTATTCCAAAAATCGCCTCACCTCCACTTATCTCCGGCTGCCACTCACCTTTGAGCTACGTAGCAAGCATTACAGTGGCTTAGGCCGGCTGCGTTTTGCCTTCGGTCCCGAAGGCGGTTTCCTCCTCAAGGGAACGCAACGCTTCAAAAGCGACGAATTCGGCAAGCAGAAGTTCAAAGACGATTATAATTTTACCCAATTCCGCTACGGTGCTTTTGCACGCTTCGGTGTGGGATCGTTTGGTATCTATGCTAAATACTACTTCAACGACTTATTTGAAAACAGCCCGGAGCAGGCGGGTCTGCAAACCATGGCCTTTGGTCTGATGCTCGGATTTTAAAATCATTGCATTATATTTCGTAATTTTGTACCGCCCCGTTAATCGGGGCGGCTTTATTTATGGCGACACCCACCACCAATGCCCCTTCGTGTTCAGTACCGCACGACGTGCAACGCACCGGCCTGTTGCTCATCCACGGTGAGCACGTGAGCCGCTCTTTCGCCGGAAAGGGGCCGATTGTGGCGATCAACAGCCTCTCTTTCGGCATCCCCGAAGGGAAGGTCACGGCCATCATCGGTGAAAGCGGTAGTGGCAAGAGCACGCTGCTCAAACTCATCTACGGATTGTTGGAGCCTGACAACGGTGAAATCCGCTACCGCGGATGGCGGGTGCCGGGTCCACGCGAAAAACTCATCCCCGGCCATGAGGCCATGCGCATGGTATCGCAGGGGTTTGACGACCTCAATACCTACGCCAACGTGTGGGACAATGTCGCATCGCAACTGTCCAACACCGATCTCGACGTTAAATTCAGCGAAACGGAAGCCAGCCTGCGTCGCCTGCGTATCGCCCACTTGGCCAAGCAACGCATTGCCGACCTGAGTGGCGGCGAAAAGCAGCGCGTGGCATTGGCCCGGGCCCTTGTGAACAACCCCGAAGTTTTATTGATGGACGAACCTTTCAACCAAGTGGATGCGTCGTTCAGGGATACCCTGCAACGGGATATCCGTTCCATCGTGGAAGAGACCGGACTTACCGTGGTACTCGTATCGCACGACCCCGCCGAAGTGCTCGCGATGGCCGACGAATTAATCGTGCTGAAGGGCGGCCGATTGGCGGCATCAGGCCGGCCGGCACAGCTGTACCTGCAACCGCCCAATGCATATACCGCGCGGTTGCTAGCAAAAAGTAACATCGTCGAAGCGGCAGAAGCCCGGCTGTTGGATATCGACACCCATACCGCGGTGGCCATCCACCCCGAGTGGTTATCATTTACCGGGTCTAAGCATGGTCGCTTTACAATTCAAGACACGCAATTCAAAGGCTTCTATCGGCTAATCACCGTACAACATCATGCGATCACGTTGCATGGCATCGTAGATGTCAAGGCAGACCTCGAAAAGGGCATGCACGTGGATGTCAGCGTCGACCGTTTCCACCCACTTCCCGGTCAATCCTGACCAACCAACAGTTCCCCGTTGTAATAATCTACAATCCGTTGCCGGAGATGCCACTGATAGCGCGCAATAACGAGGTTAGCACTTGCATTGTCCATTTTGCTTTTGGCAATTAGAAACTCTACCGAGTTGATTGACCCGGCATTGAACCGCACTTCAGCGATGCGGAATGACTCTTTATAGTGGACAACCTGCTCCACGAGGTTTTTATAACGTTCCTGGGCTGCCTCCAAGTTGAACAACACCTGATGGGTGGCTTGCTGCAATTCGTTGCGACGTGCCTGAGCTGCCTGCTCGGCATCCAATACATCGAGCTTAGGCCGCGCCACATTATTCCTTATCTGAAACCTCGAAAAAATAGGTATCGAAAGCGAAAACGCGAGCGACCGCCCCAAGTTATTCTGCACTTGGTCATAATAACTGCCCATGCCGTCTTTCGAATAATTGCTGGACAACCCAGCCCCTAACGATAAGGTGGGAAAATACGACGACCGGGCAGCCTTGAGTGAAAACTCAGCTTGCTTTTCCCGGTGGTCCGCGGCTTTGATAATACCTAATCGTTCGACGGCCGTCTGGTATAGGGCGTCGGCATCCGACACGGGTGCCGTTGGCAGCGGTAGGGCCTGGAGCGGAGCAAGCGATATATTTTCATCGTAAGGTAGGTTCAGTAGACGGAATAGACTCAGCAAATTTTCGCTCAGGGTATTTTCCGCAGTGTTCAAGCTGTTAAGATCGCTGGCATATTGGCCTTTAAGGTCGTAATAATCACTGGGGGGAATCGCCCCTTCGTCGAAAAGCACCGTACTACGCTCAACCTGCCGTCGGGTCACGGCCACTTGGCTATCGATTTGCGCCACCATATCGGTTGCGGTAAGTACATTGATAAAGGCCGCCGTGACATCCAGTGCCACCTGCTCTTCCATCAACTGTTCCTCCAGCTGTGTAGCACGGTAGGCATGTGCCTGCTGCGTAATGTTTCGGAACATCCGCAATCCATCGAATAGAATCAACGAGCTGCTGACGTGTTGATTGCCGGATGTGAAATTCTCCTCCACATATTGGTTGGTCGTCGGGTTGATAAACCGGCCCTGGCTGTAGCTGTGGCCCATACCCGCTTCCAACGATGGCAATAGGTTCTGTTTGGCCTGCCGCAAGTTGATGGTCTCTCCCCGTGTCCGGATGCGGCTCTGTTGCACATCACGGTTATGTTCAAGGGCGAGCGTGATGCTGCGCTCTAAGGTAAGCGTATCGGCTGTAACCGTACCTTGTGCATTGATCTGCAAGACGGCCGCACCAATGGCCGCAAACAAACAGACGATATAATGTATCCGTAAAAACATGTCTTATTCCATTTGCCATATCGAAACATTGTTTGCGCCAAAACCACAATCCAGTGACTATAAGCCCGTTAAATAAACACATATTTATACCGTTGTTCGATATCGGGCAGTAAGTGTTCGGAAACGGACAGTTGGTCAGATTGGCTGTTTCGGCATAAATTGCTTCACCACCGCCATATACGATGCTCCGATTGGCAGTACGCTCCCATTGACGGTAAGCTGGTGTCGTTCGATTTTCTCTACCTTTTCTACAGCTGCAATAAATGAGCGGTGGATACGCACGAAGCGGTCGGTGGGCAAGAGGGCTTCACATTCGGTAATGGTCATCCGGCTCAATATCTGGTTATCACCCAACACGAAGTTGACGTAATTACCAGTGGCTTCGAGGTAGTCGATGGTTTCGAACCCCACCTTCACTTGATCATACCCGGTTTTTACGAAAATATATGCCGGTGCGGTGCCCTTGCCCCGCAGCACTAACCACTCCTGCGCTTTGTTGCAGGCTTTGAGGAAGCGCGGCAACGAGAAAGGTTTGAGCAAGTAATCCACGGCACTCAATTCAAAGCCCGCTACGGCATGTTCAGCGTAAGCTGTGGTAAAAACAACGAGAGGCTTCTTGCTCAGACTCCTGAAAAACTCGATACCGGAGATGTCCGGCATCTTGATGTCGAGGAAAAGCACATCCACCGGATATTGCCGCAAATAATCCATCGCTTCGAATGCATTGGTAAACGTAGCTTGAAGATCCAAAAAGGGCACCTTGGCCGCGTGGCTGCGTACCACATCCAGCGCTATCGGTTCATCGTCTATAGCAATGGCAGTAATCATCGTTAAGTACGTTGCTCTCCCAAAGGTAGGTAAAATAGTTGTTGTTACTTACAGCCGTACCGTCAAATGCACAAAATACTCCTGGGCGGTCTCTCGGATTATCAGTTCATGCCGCTTGGAATACAGCATCGCAAGGCGTTGCTTCACATTGTCCAGTCCCACACCTGAATGCCGCTGCTCGGGGTCGGACTCCGGTTTACGGTGGATGCTGTTGTGCACATCGAAATACAAATTTCCTTGCGATTCGTAGAGACTGACTTTGATCCACGACTTCTCGTTCAAACTGATGCCATGCTTGAACGCATTCTCCACAAATGGGATAAGCAGCATCGGCGCAATATAGGTGCTTTCCAGCGCGTCATTGATATCGCATTCTACGGTAATCGCGGGTGATGTAGCAGTTCGCAGCAGCTGCAGGTCGATGTAATTGCGGAGGTATTCGATCTCCCGGGCCAATAAAATCCGGTCTTGGTTGTTTTCATGCAACATAAAGCGCATCATATCGCCCAATTTCTGAATGCCTGAAGACGTGCGCTCTGCACCTTCCTGCAAGGCCGTGCCGTACAGGGTGTTAAGGATATTGAACAGGAAATGGGGGTTGATCTGTGACCGCAGGAAATTCAGTCCTGCAGAGGTTTGGCCTAACTCGGTTTGGAGGTGTGCCAGTTGGCCGATACGTTCCTTTTGCCGATGGTGTACGAAATTGGCAAGCGGGAGCATGAGGAGGTTGGCGCCGACCCACAGCACGAAATATAACGCCCCAGCCGAACCCGTAGCGAACACAAAGAGCGACCCAAAAGGGACAAAAACGACAAACGAAAGCACCAAAGCAAAAAGCAAGTATAATGCGAAGGTGTATCCTCGATTCTCTTTTAATGGCAATAACCAGTGCACATTCAATGCAAAAATAAGATAATTATAGGGAGCCGAAACCAGCCAAGTTACCGCTGCAAGTTTATTTTCAATGGCCATCAACATCATAAAAACCAGTACACCACCGCCCAGCACCACCAGACTTTCCTTGGCGATACGCGTAGCGAGTGTGTTGCGGGTTTCCTGCAGGTAGCGGATGAGGCGTTTGACACCTTCGTAAACAAAAAGCAGTAGGAACACGAGCAACGCACCGCCAAGCGACCCGCCTCGTTTGAGGTGGAATGCGAACTCCCCATCACCCCACCGGTGATAATCGCGCGCCCAAATACAGGCAGCGAGCCCCAACCACACCAAGAAGAAGAGCAATAAGGTAAATGCAATGCCAAGATCTATTCTACGCGCCTTGAAAAACACCGGTGAAATCCATTGGGTGAACGCCAAATACGCGCCATAAATAATGGTAGCGTAACCCATCAACGAAACGGTATTCCGCGTACTCCAAGCGTGGAATTGATTGCTAAAGATAAGCACGAGTGCAAATAGATAAATGCCCGTGGCCAGGATGGTTTCAATACGATTCAGCTTCATAACAAACTATTTTTCACCAAAAAAAGCCAATCTCACGGGGCGTAGCAATTATCTGGGATGAAGTAGCGGATTTCTGTGATGAAAACAGGCACTGGCTATCGCGAATAGAAACCGTGCTATGGTAGGGCTCGCTAAAAATCTGAATATTCCGCTGGGTATAAGAAAATCTGTTGGTTACGCGATACATTGTTCTGATATTCGGGACGGGCTGAGAGCTCTTTCCAATAGCTATCCTTGCTGAATGCTGCCCAGTGTTCGTCCCGCGACTGTTTGTTTTCAAACGTAGTCAGGTACATCAAGTTGGGCATTCGGCTTCCGGCGATAACCTCCCCATAAAACACGGCGTTAAACCCCAGCCGTTTGAACAGCCCGATTTCATCACCGGTATTAAACATGTCGACCTTATTGCGGTAATACGCTTCCGTTGGGCCTTCGTAACTCCTTAGCTCATACACCCGTACAGATTTAGGAGAAGTCAAATCGGGTAGTTGTGCATTTGGGCTACCGGCGAAAGCATTCAATAATATCGTCTCAATGCGCTCGTAAGGCGGTGCGTCATAGGAAGCTTGTATATAAGCTTCGCCTGCCTTTCGATACAACTTATCCTGCACCAACACGCCGTCTAACGCCGAAAATTGATCGTAAGATGCATAAGGGATAAACACATACACCTGTCGTTTATCAGCAACCTCAGCGTTCACAATGGGCTTGAATACCCCTACGTGTGGAATGCCTGCCCGATGGAGGGCCGGGAGGTATGCATTTTTTAGAAAGTCATCCAGTTGGGCCGATTGTTCGGCGCTCGTCAGATGATATATTTTGAGTTCATAAAAATCGCGGCCCATGGCCGACAGAGCAAACAAACAGGTGGTAATTGACAACAGTACGCTGGTTCTCATCGGGGAATAATTAAATGAATAACGAAATAATCGCGCAAATTAAGCAGATTATACAATATTACCCGAATACAGCTGCATTTTTAGTCCCAGAGATGCGCCTTCTGCCGTTCAATACCTTCCTGTACCTTGGTATTATACACGCCATCCACGATCGCTATCTCCGCATCGCGGTCTTTCCTCGAACGGTGGATATCTGCGGTCTGTTGGTCCTTCAAGTTGATGTCGTATGCATCGCGTGCACTCATCAACTTGACCAATACGGGTAAACATTCGAAGAAAATGAAAAGCAGCATGATGAAGGTTATCGACCAATAGTTCGAGGTGTTAATGCTGCCATCGGGGTTATATTTCAAATCGCCCAGCGCCGCATTGCGGTCGGCAAACCCTGCTCGGTTCACCACGCTATCCATTTGCGCGCCGGTCAATAGTTGTACATCCATCAACCCCTCGAATTGTTTGCGCTGCTGGATGAATGCCTCCTCCGCTGCAATGGCAAATCGCAATGTATCCAGGTATTGTTCCTGCTTCTCCAGATCGGCCTGTCGCTGTTTGGCATAGGGACCATACCCCACAATACCGGAAGTCTCTACGCTCTTTTCGCCGAAGGTCTCCATTTTGAGCTTTAGCCGGTCGGCAATAATCGTTGCTGCGAGCGCGTCGCGTTCGGCTTTCAGTTCGGCGACCTTGGCCAATTCGATTGCGTATTTGCTATCGAACGCCCTGCTGAGGGTATCGATACTTGCTCGCTGCCGATCGAGGTAGGTGACCCGAAGCTGGTCGCGGATTTCCTTATCGAATACCTTGATTTCCAGCGGACGGGCAATGACAATACCGATGAGGACCGCCAGCAGGATGCGTGGGGTGGCTTGCAAGAATTGTTTGAAACCGGAAGCGTTTTTGTCGATACTCGATACAATATAACGGTCCATATTGAAGATAGCCAATCCCCATAATAATCCGAAAAGCACCGCGTACCCGACGGCACCGCCATCCCCGCTGAACACAAAATAGAGCGCGTAGCCACCAGATAAGGCTGCGAAAAGGCCAGTGAAAAAAATCGTTGCGCCAATACCCATATATTTGTTATGCTCGGCGGGGTATTTGGCCAATGTGGACTGATGTGCGCCACTGCACCACCAGAAAAATCTCGTCAGTTTCTCCATTTGCTTCCCATTATCAATTTACAAGCTTAAGACAACCTGAAAGCCAATTTGTTACGTATCACGCCGCCAGCGGACAAAAATAAGGCTAGCGGGATGGACTGACGATTATTTGGGACGAATGCCTCAATTTGTGTGACGAAACACCATGCTTTGCACTTTCATTCATGTTCCGTACTTTTGTCGGCGATGGATATGTTCGACAACATATTGACGAGCTACCTAGAGAAGGCTTGTGACACGGAGCCGGCACTCCTACAGCGCATTAACAGGGAAACCTATTTAAAGGAAACCGCGCCCCACATGCTCTCGGGCCACTACCAAGGTCGCTTATTGGCCTTCCTGAGCAAACTGATATCGCCAACGAAGATTCTTGAAGTGGGCACATTCACCGGATATGCCACACTATGCCTTGCGGAAGGCCTTGCCGCAGGGGGTGAAATCCACACCATCGACCATAACGTAGAACTGGAGGACCGCGTGCGTGGATATTTCGGCCAATCGGGTGTCAACGACATAATTCATTACCACCTTGGTGATGCAGCCACCATCATCCCTACGATTGCTGGGCCACTCGACCTGGTATTTATCGATGCCGATAAGAAAAACAACGGCACTTACTACGAGCTCGCCCTTGAGAAAACTCGGAGCGGCGGATTAATTCTCATAGACAACGTACTTTGGAAAGGAAGAGTCGTCAAGGATGCCGGCGATAGCCAAACTCAACAGATCGCAACGCTAAACAGTCAACTTGCCAACGACAAACGCATAGATAAATTAATTCTACCCATTCGCGACGGGCTTTTCCTGTTGCGGAAACGATGAAAGTCAAAAAACAGGAGGAATGAACGTACTGAACAAGACTACCGTAGTCATCTTATGCCTGACCTCCCTGCTGATCGTCGCTTCAACGGAACAAACCGCTGCCCAGCGGATTACGCCCCAAGTGTATATCGAGCAGCATAAGGCGGCTGCCATCGAATATATGGAGGAATACGGGTGTCCCGCCAGCATCATTCTTGCGGTTGCCATGCATGAAAGTGCGCATGGAAACAGCAAAATAGCCCGGTACCTCAACAACCATTTCGGCATCAAAGGCCCCAACGACAGCAAGGAGATCCGCTCGGCATACAAGGGATACGAATCGGTTGAAGCGTCCTATCGGGATTTCATCGACTTTCTCCAGCGCCGGAGGAGCACAAAAAAATTATTCGATTTATACCAACCCCACGAATACCAGAAATGGGTACAGGGTATTGCGCGGTCAGGCTACGCCCAAAGCTCCTCCTGGTCTTCAAAGATAATTGGTATGATCCGCAAGTACGGGCTCCATGAGTTGGACAAGAAACCGGTTGGTGGCACGGAAACGGAAGTAGCAGCTACCGGACCTTCGGTGGAGGGCACTCGTTATACGGTCCAAAAGGGCGACACGTTGTATGACCTAGCACGCGAACACGGGACAACCGTGCGTGCTATCCAACGCGCAAATGGGCTTACCGGATCGCGCCTGCGCATCGGTCAACAATTGATACTGCAATGAAGAGATACCTATACGGGCTGCTTGCCATATTTTCACTCGCCTCATGCCTTTCCAAGCAGGATGTGCTTCAAAACCCTCGAGTTTCTAAAGGGGGAAAGCCCGTGCACCGTCCACATACGCCAAGACGACCGCAATCTACCCAACCTGTCAAGCCGGCAACCAGCCTATCGGGAATGGCATATATCGAGCAATACAAGGATATCGCTATTGCCGAGATGGAAAGGTATGGCATCCCGGCCAGCATCAAGCTTGCGCAGGCACTGCTCGAGTCGGGCAATGGAAATAGCACGCTTGCCCGCAAGGCCAACAACCATTTCGGCATCAAATGCACCCCCGAATGGCAGGGCGGTAAAACCTATCACGACGACGACCGGCGCAACGATTGCTTTCGTGTTTACAGCCGAGTGGAAGATTCGTTTCATGACCACTCGCAGTTCCTTTTGCGCAAGCGCTACGCCGCGTTATTTGAACTCGACCAAGACGACTACAAAGGATGGGCGCGCGGGCTCAAGGCCGCGGGCTATGCCACGAATCCCAGGTATGCCGATTTGCTGATCAGCCTGATCGAACGATATGAATTATATCGATATGACCGCCCCGAAACGCGGAATGAAAAAATCCATCGCGAAGCCGTAGTGCAAACCGAAATCGTGCAAAACAAAACCGAAGCCGAAACGCCGGTGGTAGAAACCAAAGCGCCTGTGCGCATTGACATCCATGAGGTGAAACAGGGGGATACGCTAGCCGCCATCGCCAGGAAATATGGTATGGGAACGGCAGAGCTGATGGACCTCAACGGTTTGAAGACCCAGTCGCTCTTCATCGGGCAGCTGATCTTGGTGTCACCATAACGTTTCCGATTTGCTAAATGATGTTAATTTTTTCGCGGAGTGCAAACTTAGCCGTAGTTTTACGACAGTGAAACGTATTGGTATTTATCTTTGTGGCCTCCTTTTGTGTGCATGGGGCCGTTTTGCTACCGCGCAAACGGCCATCGAAGGGATTGTATTTGACACCCACACCCAACAGCGTATTTCGCAGGTTTACATCTACAATACCGCAAACGACCAGGGTGGTTACAACAATACGCGGGGCGAATTCGCCATCGAGGCGTCGCCCGGCGATATTCTCATCGCGGCCGCAAAAGGATATTACCCCGACACCTTGGTCATATCCGACAAACGGGTTGTATTGTTCCATATGACGCGTTCGACGATATGGCTTGACGAGGTGTCGGTAATCGCGCGTCGTAGCCCCGAGGAGCGGCTCGAAGAGAACAGGCGCGAATACAGCACCGCCTATTCCAAAGGCGATGCAGGCTCAATTTTCTCTACAGGGCCTACCGGGGCGGGCCTAAGCATCGATGCCTTGTATAAACTGATCAGTAGGGAAGGGAAAAACTCGCGGCGGCTCCAAGAAATCATCGAGCGCGACTACCGTGAATCGGTCATCGACTACCGGTTTACCCCCGAATTGGTCGGTAGCGTAACCGGTTTGCGCGGAGAAACCCTGCTCGATTTCATGCGGCAGTACCGCCCGTCATATTTCTTTATACTCAGCGCGAACGATTACAATTTGGCCTTTTATATCCGTTCCTCACTGGTACGCTACCGGCAAAATCCGGCGGCTTACCGGCTTCCCCCGCTACCTACTACTGAGAAATGAGTGTGCTTGCAGAAAACCAGCACGATATTTGTTAATTTAGCGGCAGCTATGAGACCACAGTTTTACTTCTTACTGATTATTCTATTGGGTTGCGCGTCGTTGGTCGATGCCCAGACCTATGATATTGATGGGCTACGGTATAAGCCCGACTCCAATAGCCTGAAGGTTGAAAAACCCGAACTGGACATCCGCCCGGTGACGTTGCCTTTGTCAGCGCTGGACCTGAAGGTCATCTATTGGCGACATTGGTCGTCATTCGGTATCAATGCCAATCAATCGTCATTCAGCGACAACTGGACCGGCGGTGGTGTGAATTCCATATCGGTTGGCCTTTTGCTCAACCACAAATCGGACTTTACGCGCGACAACACGAATTTTGTCACGGAGCTGATGCTGCAATATGGGAAGCAAAAAAACAAAGACCAACAACCCCGTAAAAACAATGACCGTATGTTCTGGGATAACAAGCTTTCGCTAAAGGTGTCCAACAACTGGTCATTGTTTATGTCGCTCACATTTGAGAGTCAATTCGACATGGGTCTAAAGTATGGCAATGATAATGAGATTACTGACACTGTTTCCAACTTCATGGCCCCGGGTTACTTAACCGAGTCACTGGGGCTTGAATATAAGCCAGACAATACATTCTCATTAAGGATCGGTACCGGTACCGCCCGCCAAACTTTCATTTTGGATGACCGATTGGTTCCCCGTAATGGCGAAACCCGGTTTGGTGTGGAGTCGGATCGGCGCTTCCGCAACGATCTCGCATTTCAGGTCACGGCCAACCTAGACCGGAACATCGCACGTAACCTTAACCTCAAAAGTCGCTACAACCTATTTGCCAATTACGAAGAGCTCGGTGATCCTTCTCATCGGTTGGATGCTACCCTTACCGCCTCTGTTACCCGGCTAATCAACGTGACACTCAGCGGCATATTACTTTATGACAGCCGTCTGCATGAAAATGTCCAAACGAGCCAGACGCTGGCGTTGGGCCTGCTTTATAAAATACCGAGATAATCCATGCTAAGGATGCGCACTCAAAGCCTAGCGATTGTACTGCTCACCGGGGTGGTCTCCATGCTTTTGGCATGTAGCACCAATAGGTACGCCGAGACCAACCGCGTGTATAAGAAACAGCTAAAAGCACTCGCCGACGAGATGCAGCAACCGCTGCCATATGCTACCCCGCGGCTCGTCACTACCTTCGATACGTCCGGCAGGGCTATCGTTTCGGTAGATCCGCAGGCGAAAAGCGTCGCACACTGGGTAGGGGCCATTCATTTCAACCTACGCAAGCCGAATTATGTGATTATCCATCACACGGCCCAGGATAGCCTGCAGCAAACTTTGCGTACCTTCACGGTTCCGCATGCCCAGGTAAGCTCCCACTATGTCATCGGCCGCGACGGGGAGGTATACCAAATGCTGAGCGACTACGTAAGGGGTTGGCATGCCGGGGCTGGAAAATGGGGCAGTGTAACAGATATGAACTCGGTATCGCTGGGCATCGAGCTCGACAACAACGGAAGTGAGCCGTTTTCCGAAGCGCAGATACATAGCCTAATCAACGTCCTCGACACCCTAAAAAAGAAATACCATATCCCCACAGCAAACTTCATCGGGCATTCCGATATCGCTCCGACCCGGAAAGTAGACCCCAGTGCATTTTTTCCCTGGAAACGACTGGCAGAAAACGGTTTTGGTTACTGGCCGGGAGATTCCCTAGCCGCACCACCCGAGCACTTCAATCCGGTAGATGCATTGCGGATTATCGGCTACGACACCCGTAACCTCGATGCCGCCATCCGGGCGTTCAAGCTGCATTACATCCAACACGAAGTAAATGCCGTGTTGACTGAAGACGACATTTGCGTGTTGTATGACCTTTACCTCAACTACTGATATTGGATATATATCGGTTTTGGTGTAAGTGCTAAAACCTCCGCTAACGTCATCATGCGATGGGGCGCGGGCTTTAAGTCATTTTTGTAGAAAAACTTGAATCCGGTAAACTGCACTGGCTCGTTCGATACGTACCGGCGATACGTGTCCTTTTTCAGTACCGGTGCCCCCCAGCCATCCATGTGGATAAGCAGCTGGACTTCGGGACGCAGTTTAATCTCATCATAGTTCTTTACCATGCCCTGTGTAAACCGATGTACCACTAGCACCTTTGGCGGCAAGCTGGATGTTCTCACCAATTCGGCAAGGTGTGTAGCTGCAAAATTAATGTCGGCTGCCGTGAAATGGCCGATTCGCTTTCCCGGGGGAAGACTGTCTTTCATGGAAAACTCCGGGTCAATACCCAAGTGCACATGCGGCATACGTAGGAAGGTATCTAAGCGCGGAAGTTCTGCCTGTAAGGTGCTGAACCCAACTTGAATGTCTAGGAATACAAGCGCATCCCGCTTCTCTGCGATCCGGAGCACGGAGTCGATCTGGCTGAATGGCATCCTTGCGCGGTATTTGCCATCACGACCAGGACTTCCCTGTGCGGTAACCGCGATATAATGCAATGCTGGAATCGGTTCAATGGCCGTGTCGGCCGCCCTCCAATTGGCCACCTCTTCGTCGAGTTTGGCGAGCATCTCGTCGGGTGCCAGTTCGCCTAATATGCCCATTCTAGTTGAATAAAGATTACCATAGAAGGCAATGATCCGATTATACGGTAAAACAGCCCCTGGCAACGGTGGTGGTTGGTCAGTTACAGGCCAGCGCCCCGTTGTATCACCGTTGGCTAATGCGATGAGCTTTGCTTTGTAAACCGCATCGTCAACCTCCGCAGGTTGCGTTTCGTTCCGGGATACCGCGTCAGCCCGTCCCACGGAGTCGTTCATCGATTTAGATGCGGATTGCCTGGCTGATTCCCCGGCGACATAGCCTCCGCCGCCGGTAAACTGGCATGCAGTGAAAAATAAAAACAGCCCTAGCGCGGTAACGATCAGGGCCCGGAAACGTAAACATGCAGCATTCATCTATGCAAAGAAACGCAAAAAAACAATAAGCTGCGCCTGAGTAAACGTGCGCTTATTTTATCTCGGGAATGGATGTAACATATTGCTCGTATTCAGCCTGCTGCTGCTGGATGAATGTATTGTCTGCCAGCGAGCCTACCACGGCGTCGCGCTCGGCTTCGTTTTCATAGACCATTTGGCGGAATCGGTTTTGGTAATCCTTCGCCCTCGTTTTATGGATTTCCTCGCAAATCCATTGTTTGGTCTGAATACTCTCGTCAACAATCTTTTGGATAAACTCCCGGGTGAGCTCGCCGCGTTGCATGCCTTTTATCTCCAGCAATGACGCCAATGCGTGCGCCAGCTTATGCGTTGGGTACTCGTTGCTCAGCCGGTGGTAGCAATGGTGCACCGCGCCCCAGTCGTTAACCTTACCTACGCGGATGTCGTTGAGTAGCGTATCCAGGTCTTGCTTGCGGAAAAGCTGCCCACCCACATCTTCAAACAGCTCGCGTTGGTAGGACAGCTTTTCGGCAGGGTATTCTTCGGAGAATTGTGCGAACGTGTGGTTCTCGAAATATTGTTTTAGCTGCGTAGCCCCATAATAGGTGATCATGCGTTTGTAGATTCTGTAGCCCTCACGCACTTTGATAAGCACCACTCGGCGTTTGGAGTTTTCCACATCTTCCAAGGTAATCTCTCGGGCATGTAGGTCAATGTTATCGTCGGCGAGGATTTCACGGCCACGGAAGGCGCACTCCTCCGTATTAGCCGAATCGGGAGCAAACGCCCTTCCAACAGCGATTTCTATTTCGTGCAACGCGGCAAACATTTCGTTAACCGTGTCTGGCGCCAACACCGCATATTCGAAATACTGGTTTTTCAGCGAGCGGCGGTCACGGTTGAGGAACTTCGTATTGTTACGCATCAGCGCGTACATATTATATAGGAACCAGTAGGCTGGTAAAACGACTAAACGGTCGTTCGCCACATCATTGCTCACCATGGCGAAGGGCAACCTGATATTCAGCTCGTACATAAAATCGCCTTTGGCTATTAACGTATAAGAGGCAAAACGCGAATTATGCTTGAGGCTTACACATAGGCCGGGCCAGAAGCCACGACCGGCAACGATTTCCCCATCTGCCGCCCGCGAGTTGTGGTTAGACCCCACGGTAGCCCCCGCTGCCATGTTGCTTTGCCCCATAATCAATGCCGCGCAAAGGAATGAGTTATTGTGATGTTGCTCGTGTGCCTGGAAAATAAGTGAGTTGAGCACCTCACAGCAGGAGATGGTGCTGTTGTCGCCCAAGAATGAATTAATCAGTCGCGCACCATATTTCAGCTGTGAGAAAGCAGAGAGGATAAACCGCACAGCCTTCACACCATAAAAGATACGGCATCCGTGCCCCACGATACCATTCACGAGCTCACAGCCCTCACCGATCTGCGTATAAGCGCCGGCGATGGAGTTGACCGTCACGTTCTTCAGCTTATTGACGCCCTTGATATAGGCGTCCGTACCGATTCGGACATCCTTGAGGGTATCCGAATTCTTCACCACCGTGCGATGCCCAATGGTACTGTAATAACCCCTTCGGGTATCGAACCGGGCAAGTGTCATTTCCCGAAACCGGGTTTGTAGGAGCCCATCGTGCCGGTTGCGCGTCCAGAGGTACACATCCGACGCCTGCATCCCGTCGAATGGGAGCGCGGCGCGCCCACCATTTTCATTGCAGAGCTCCAAAGCGATCAAGCTGCTTTCGGGATCTCCCTCCTTGAGGATACCGTTTCCGAATTTCGCATTACTGCTTGTTTCCATCTCGTTGATGTTGAACAACAAGACCTCATCACCGAGGATAAAGTGGGCCATATAATGCACGTTGTGGATGGCGTTGTATCCACCGATATCACTACTCACCACCACACTGTTGTAGATGCCAGTAGGCAGATGCAAATCACGGTAGTCTAAAAAACTAGCTTCCATATCGCCGATACGCACGCGCCCGTAAAACTTAGACCGTTGTATCTGCTCGGGGATAAATCGCTCGGTTACCCATACATCTGACCAGTTGGGCGAGTAATTCCCGTTGTGGATCAAGCGGTCAATCTCGTTAGCATCGAGTTGCCGGTAGGTGTAGCCGGTCAACTGCTGCTGATTGCGGAGATCGTATTCATCTTTCCCATCCGGCAAGTATTTGGCAGGAATAAATTGATACCCGAGGGTGTCCAGTGGTTTTCGTTTCGGTGTCATTGATGGCAATTCGTTATATTTTTAAGAAGACACACATCGGCGTCGTAGAGTGTGCGTACAGCCATTGGCCATGCGCCGGGCGCAAAAATAGCATTTTTGGCGCTAATCAATCGATTGCGTTTGAGATTCCAGGGATGATGGCTGTTCGAGGGGCATGTCCTTATCCAATTGATCGCCTAACGGCAGCGTATAGCAAAATGACGCGCCTCCTTCGGGATTGTTATTTGCCCATATCCGACCGTGCATCCGTTCAATCATCTCGTGGCAGATAATCAGCGCCAGACCGGAGCCACCGCTTGCCTTATCGGAACGTACTTTATCAAAAAGATGGGGTAACAGATTTGATGGGATCCCGCTGCCAGAGTCCGCAATGCGCACCACCGCGTTATTGGTTTCCTCATCCTTGACGACCGAAATCACGATTCGCCCCCCTTTGGGCGTATGGCGTAGCGCGTTGCTAAGGATATTGCGGTTCACGAACAAAAGCATTTCGCTTTGCGCAAGCACACCAATCGTGCTTGGAATAAAGTCCATTACCACGATGCCTTTCTGGTCGGCCACGGTCTGATTATATGCGAGGGCAGCCAATATAATACCCTTTAAATTCACCGTGGATGGTTTATATGCCAGGCCCATGGTGTTTAATTTCATCCAGTGCACCAAACCATCCATCGCCTGCAAGCTCGTACGCGCATTCTGACTGATCTGATTGAATACGTATTGCCGTTGCGAATCACTCATCTGCTCAACCATACCGCCTTCACCAAGCATCAACATGGACGAAAGTGGTTGCCGCAGGTCGTGCGAGATGATAGAAATCAACTTCTGATGAAACGCGTTATTATCTTCGAGCTGCCTATACTGTTCTTCAAGCCGTCCGTTGATTTCCTTTTGGCGCTTTGCCAATCGGCGTTTATTGCGGTACGAGTGAAATAATTGCAGTGAAAATCCAACAGTTAGCAAACAAGTTACCGCTAAAGTGATGCCCATCGCCCTACGCAACTGAAGCTGCGTGCGCTCTATGACTACCTTGGCTTTTTCTTGATAATAGTATGCAAGCACATTTAGCGCTTCCGCTTCCCCCGACTTATCGTGAATACGTTTAGCCAGATCAAGTGCCCGGGCACCGAAATAATAGCACGAATCTAGGGAACGATTTGTGTAAAGCATACCCAGTCGTGCATACAGCGCTACGCGCTCGGTACTGTCACGTAGATCAGGAACGCGTGCCCTAAGTGCGGCAATGTCGCTAATTTGAGCAGTCACCGGACTGCCCAATACGACAATAACTGGCACAATACACGCCAATTTTACGGCTAAGCGTTTCATTTGCAGCACCAAATATAAAAAATAGTTTAAAAAAACCAACGATGACAATTATTCCGGGGGTTAACATTCGACAAGCAGCCTGAATCACCACTTTAAGGTTGCGTTTTTTAATTGTTTTTAACATCGCATCCCAGGTTTTGTTAAGCGAAGCTTCGACTTAGTTGCTTTTTTTGGACGTTAAGAATGGGCCAAAAAAGTCCCCCATTTTACTTGGTTGTCCTTAGAAAACCTACATAATAACAGCCAATTCTTACGTGTAGATGATAAAAGGATTCTATGGTCTATAAATGGAAACACCCGCCAGATGACGGGTGTTTTGTGTGGGAGCAACAGGATTCGAACCTGTGACCCTCTGCTTGTAAGGCAGATGCTCTGAACCAGCTGAGCTATGCTCCCTCATTTGGGTCTGCAAATATAGCGCAGTTTAACGATATACAAAATTATTTTTTTCATTTTTTTGCCAACCCATGCATATAGTTGTAGTTTTACGGTTTAATTCACAGCCAACATGAAGCATGCGCGCATATTAATCGTAGACGATAATCCCGATGTATTAACCGCTGTACGCTTACTACTCAAACAGCACGTCGCAACCGTCATTACAGAGTACAATCTGGAACAGATTCCCGCCGTGCTTTCCAAGGAAAGACCAAACCTGGTGCTGCTGGACATGAATTTCAAAAGCACTATCAATACTGGAAATGAAGGACTGTATTGGTTAAACCGGATTAATCCGTCAAACCCGATCTGCCGGTAGTGATGATTACCGCCTATGGTGCTATCGATCTTGCCGTGACGTCACTCAAGCAGGGGACCGCAGATTTCGTCGTGAAACCATGGCAAAACGAACAACTGATAGGCATCGTCACCGGCTTGTTATCGACCAAAGAACGTAAAAAGACCAGCGAGCATTCCCCCGTCATTTTCCGCCCAGCCACGCCCGGGCCGAACTGCTCCCTCTACGGAGTGCCTTTAATGAAATCAATGGCGTTTTCAAAAAAATAAGTGGCGAGCGCGAAACGCAATACCAATACCTGCATCAGATACTCGAAATTGTAGACACCGCCATCCTTTCCTATAATACCGAAACACATGAAGTGATGTGGATGAACGAAGCATTCAAAAAATTGTTTGGCATTCCGTATCTGCACCGATTTGAGGGTCTTCAGAAGAAAAATCCAGACCTCTACCAGAAGACCACCCAGTTGGTTTCAGGCGGAAAAACCCTCCTTAGCGTGAATTCGGCCAAAGGCAACATCAAACTCCTCCTTACGGCCAGCCAATTCCCGACACCCGAGGGTAAATTTCAACTCATCGTATACCAAAATGTCAATGAGGCCATCGATGAAATGGAGGCGAAAGCTTGGCAAAAGCTGCTCAGTGTGCTCACACATGAGATCATGAATTCCATCGCACCGATATCATCGCTCGCCGACACCCTAAAAGGCCGATTGGATGCATTACCCAACAGTGAAGAGCTGGAAGATATTCGGTTGGGCACCGAAACGATTAAACGACGCAGCGAAGGGTTGCTCAAATTTGCTGGAACATACCGATCGCTTAATGAAATAGAGCGCCCAAACCTAAGCACGGTACGGGCCACGGACCTTTTCGAAAACCTGTACCAACTGATGGAACCGTCGATTCTCCAGAAAAACATCGAACTGGATATCATCCTCAAAGACGCCCAATTGGTACTGGAGCTCGACACCTATCTCATCGAACAGGTAATGATCAACTTGCTGTTAAATGCCATGGAAGCCGTGAAAGGCGTTCCTAAACCCCACATCGCACTTTCCGCATCGGCTTTAGAAGGTAGGCCAAGGATACAAGTAGGCGACAACGGCAAGGGTATTCAGGCTGACTTGCTCGAGAACATTTTTATCCCGTTCTTTACCACCCGCAAATCGGGTAGTGGCGTGGGGCTCACCCTGAGCAAGCAAATTATGCTGCTCCACGGCGGGAATATCCTCGTAAGTAGCGAGGACAAAGGAAGTGTATTTACGTTACAATTTTAACGGCTGACATGAAAATATTAATGGTATGCTTGGGCAACATCTGCCGTTCGCCCCTGGCACACGGTGTGCTGAAACACTTGGCCAAAGAAAAGGGGCTGGCGTGGACCGTTGACTCTGCGGGCACCGGCAATTGGCATGTGGGCAATCCGCCAGATCGCCGGTCTATCGCGATCGCTAAGCGGTATGGGGTGGATATCAGCACGCAGCGCGCCCAACAGTTCGGCAACCACCATTTTGACGAATACGACCATATTTTAGTAATGGACCGCGAAAATCTGCGAAACGTACTGGCTAAAGCCAAAAGCGATGAACACCGTGCACGGGTGCAGCTGTTCCTGCCAGACGACGAGGTACCGGACCCGTATTTCGACGACAGTTTGTTCGATCCAGTCTATCAACTGGTGGCAACTCGGTGTGAGGAATTGGTAAACGAGTGGAGCAGCGAAAGGCCATAAAAAAAGCGCCACCGAAGCGACGCCTTTCCAGATACTAAAACAAACAGTTTATACTTACTAAGTAATTTACCGTTCTCTTCACGCCGCCATGGTATAGGTACGGCTATATTCTCAATTTTTTTCCAAACACTGCCTTCACGGTTACCCCATTAGTAGCAATATTATGCCAATTCGTATTCCCCAACCCCCAACCGGTTTGAAAAACGCGTATCGAACTGATGTTCAACTTATTTAGATAAGGCGATGTAAACCACTGTTCAGAATCCTTCCCATTATGTGCCGTAGCTCCGCCCACAACTTCTACATTTTGGGTAAAAATCACACAGTTTGGTCGCACATCTTGCTGCTTGCATATAAACGGCAAGTTAGCTAAGTTTGCGGGGTGAATGCGGCATTGATAAATAAGAAGTGGGGCGAACTGCAGATGGAGACCGCAGCTCGATTTGAAATGGAAAAGCCCGATATAAAGGTTATGCTTTTCCTTATCGGCGTACAGGAACTCGGGAAAGGGCCTTTGAAATTCAACAAAAGGCAAAAAGAAGAATTAATGCATATTGCTACCTGCCGCCTTTTCAGCGCAATGGGGTTTTATGAGCTGGAGGGTCTCGACCAAGACGGGTGGCCCCATTGGCGGCTCGTGAAACCAATTCCCAACTACACACTTCTCGAACAGGAGATGGTCATCAAGTCGCTGATCATTGATTATTTTGACGAAACATGAAAAAACTCCTCCTCATCACCGCACTGGTTGCTTTGTACAGCCAACTTCACGCGGCGCCGCCCCATAAATACGTGCGTATCATCACCGCCAAGGGGGAATGCCTATTAAAGTTATATGACGAGACACCGTTGCACCGGGATAACTTTGTGAAATTAGTGCGTGAAGGTTACTACAATGACCTCTTGTTTCACCGGGTCATCAACCACTTTATGATCCAGGGCGGCGACCCTAATTCGCGGTACGCGGCGGAAAAACAACAGCTTGGCGAGGGCGGACCGGATTATACAGTCCCGGCAGAATTTAACGATAGTCTGTTTCATAAGAAGGGCGTCATTGGCGCTGCGCGCGACAATAACCCGGAAAAAGCATCCAGTGGCTCCCAGTTCTATCTGGTGCAGGGACGCACATTCAGTGACCGTGGGCTCGACAGCCTCGAACAAATCCGACTCGGAGGCCGGAAAATCCCGTCCTATCAGCGCGAGGTATACAGAACGCTGGGCGGCACACCGCACCTCGACCAGCATTATACGGTTTTCGGTGAACTCATTTCCGGAATCACCGTTATCGATAGCATTGCCGCCGTTCCAACTGACCGCTACGACCGGCCCCTGCAGGACCAGCGCATGGAAATGGTGATGCTTACCCGACGCGAAGCCATCAACTTGGAACGTCAACAGGCCGGATTGGAACCCCGCAATAGCATCTTCACCAAATTCATGGATTTGTTCAGACCAAAATACTGATCATCTCTCTTTTTTGCCAAACACGCGTTTAAAGAAGCTTCCCGTTTTTTCTGACGCCTTCTTAGCCTCTTCGGCCGCGTTCATAAGCCTTCTTTCGCGTTCTGGACTAATCCCCGCACATTCCTTGATGCCTTGCAGGAGGCTTTGCCATAGTGCCTTGAAAAACGAAAAGTCTTCCGGGCGCACAAAGTTAATACGGCCAGTATGGTATTTTCCATTTGCATCGGGATTACTGTCGTTGATGATGAAACTGTTGGCTAGAAAAGAAACGACTTTTTTCGACGACTTCACCCCATCCTGCTCGTTTGTGAGTAGGTTAAGCCGCATATTGTTGTAATCGAAACGCAGTGAGCCACGAGCCCGGTAATCATCCGCCTTCACATCAAAACTCAGCCCTTTGATATTGGCGCTGGCCACCTCGGCATTCAGCAGTGGTGTGAGGATGCGATTGAGCGGCCTCCCGTTCATCGGGCCGAGCGTCCCTTTGTAGGTATGGCCACCGCGCTTGTCAAGCATATCGAAGGTAAATGCCACATGGAGCTTGCCGGTACCCATCATATATGTAGTCAGGTCAGCCACCATGGTTTGGTTTTTGACCAACGCTGCCGAATCATTCGTAACGTTCCGGAAAACGCCGCCGGTACGGTCAAACGTGATTTTTCCTTCCTTCTTATACTTGCGGCTTACCTCAGCGTAACTGATAGACACGTTGTCCATCAACACAGAATCAATCTTGATCGGCTGCTTCAGCTTGAGGATGAGTTGGTGCGGTGACTTTCCGATTTTGTTCGTCGGTTTCTTTGGGTAACGTAGGTCATTGGCTATTGCTACTGTTCCGCTATCGATGTGTAAGCTTCCGGCATAAAGTTCTTGGGTGCGGACAAACCGCTGCAGATCGATGTCTTGAAGCCTGATGGTTGGGAAAGCGAGAACAACCATGTCCTTCGCTTGTTGTTTCCGATTAAAATATTCCGCTTTGCTCATCCGAGGCGCATATTTGAGCCCCGAAAGCGTCAACTGTTTGTAGAGCGTTGCGATTTGTAGCCGGTCGAAGCTCACGTAATAGAAACTATCGGGCGTTTCATACCGGAGCCCAGGCATATCGATGTCGATAGCCCGGGTATGGTAGAACCGTGTGGTATCGAATTGCGACAACGAATCGACAAGTATGTCGCTAACCAACACGTTCAGGTTACGTAATTCGGTTTCGTTCCGTGTGGAATCTGTCTTTTTCGAAAATTTAAACTGGATTTCATTGAACGCGATCCGTGACACACTTACTTCGAGCAAGATATTGGATATCCGCTGATAAAGCGTTCTTTCGTCCCGTTTTGCCGCCACCGTATCGTTGTATACATGATATTTGTTTATCACATGGATGCTCGGCGTATCGATGACGATATCGTCGATGTGCAGTTTGCGCTCCGTAAGGATGCGGCGTGGGTGAAATTGCCTAATTTGGAGGTTTGCAATGTTGATGTGGTAAATATTGTCTGGTGCCTGGTGAAAGAGTTCCATCTGCGCATACCGATTGGTGTCTGCGGTGAGTCGGAGGTTCTTGATGGAGGCATTCCCAGTAATCAGATTAAAATCCAGCCTATCGTAAGCAATAAGGTACAGACTGTCCGTGGAACTTATGACAGCCTCCTTGAGCTGTGCATCCAATATCGGCTTCCAGTGGCGGCTCAAATACCACGCGCCAATAACCACAATAATCAACAGGGTGGCAACGATGCCGATTATCCATTTCCAGACGGGCCTCATAAAAAACAAACGTTAATTGTATTGACCGAAGAACAATAATTGGTTGTGAATGTTTTCATGCCGCTGTGGATTTGTGGCTGACGTATTAAAAAAACGGAGAACCGCCTCTTTCGATTTGAATCCTCCGTTTTTAACCTTAATTACAACCGTAGCTGTAATCCAGGCATCAAGTCGAGTATCTTCACTGGCATTGTCTCATGCGATTGCTAATGAAAGCAATTGCAATTTGTTGCTATGCGACTTGCCGTTTGCGCTTTCCACCATAGTGGTCCGCGTTGGGCAAGCTCCCGATGCAGATGGTGATTGTGTCACATACCGTTGGCAGTTGACTACGTTCCGTCCGGCATAAAACCTCTGGAACCAATCCCTTGCTAAAGTCATCCGATGGTATCGGCCTTTCAGCTATCCTCCTTCTTTGCGATGCTTCATTCGGGCTATGTTAAAGAACTCCGTTCTTGATAGTACTAAGATAGCAACAAAAAGATTCCGACGCAAGAAAAAAACAATTTATTTTATTCACATGTTTTCCACCTTTATAAGCCCCGTTATCAACAGCTTAATATGGATGATAACGTTTTTTTGGAAGCTTCGGATACCGTTCCTGCTGGGTTGTCCACAACTCTACATTACGGAGTTATCCACAGGCGCGGTCGAAAGGAATACACAACCACCATCCAGATTCTGCTTAAAATCGTGGCTTGGTTTACGCCACTGCGCGAAAAATAGTACTTTTATCCCCATGGCGACGACCCGCAAGATTTTCGTTTTGGACACGTCTGTGATCCTTTATGACCACAATGCCCTCAATAATTTCCAGGAGCATGATGTGGCCGTCCCCATCCAGGTGCTCGAGGAGCTCGACAACATGAAGGGCGGCAACGAGACCCGCAATTTCGAAGCGCGGGGCTTCATCCGTCTTATCGACGAACTTTCGGGGAAAAAACTGATCAACCAATGGGTCTACCTCAATGGCAAAACCAAAGGCCGGTTCCGGGTTATCCTGCCTAGCCGTCAGTTGTCCGTAGACGCCGTGGCGATTTTCGGTAACGACAAATACGACCATCAAATCATCAATGCCGCACTCATCTTGGTGGAAGAGCATCCCGATAAAAAGGTCGTATTGGTATCCAAAGATATTTGCCTGCGGCTCAAGGCAAAGGCGCTAAACCTGCACGCGGAAGATTATGAAACCGGTAAGATCAAAAATGTAGAGGCACTCTTTATAGGCAAAACGACACTTCGCAACACGCCATCGGCGCTGATGGATGCCCTGCGTCAAAAGGCACCCGCTTCCGCGGACGGAATCGCCGTTGACCATGTCGGAGCCAATCAATTCTATGTGCTTAAGCACCAACGCAAAACCATTCCAGCATTTTACCACAAAAGCACCCATACGTTTACACGCGTGGCGGGTGCCCCGGTATTCCGCATCAAGCCACGTAACCAGGAGCAGGCCTTCGCGTTGCACGCGCTTTTAGACCCGGCCATTCGCTTGGTTAGCATCCAGGGCAATGCGGGTACTGGGAAAACGCTACTCGCCCTCGCCAGCGCATTGGAGCAGCGCAAGCATTACCGACAGATTTACATCACCCGTCCCGTTATCCCGCTGAGCAACCGGGAAATCGGCTTCCTCCCTGGCGATGCCAAGTCGAAAACCGATCCGTTTTTGGCCCCGATTTGGGATAATATCCGGTTTATCAAAGAGCAATTTGCTGATGACCCCAAGATGAGCGACAAGATCGACGAGCTTATTGCCAACGAAAAAATCGCTATCGCACCGCTGGCATTTATCCGCGGCCGCACGCTGACCAAGATTTTCTTCATCGTGGATGAGGCACAGAACCTCACGCCACACGAAATAAAAACCATCATTTCCAGGGCTGGCGAGCACACCAAGATTGTTTTTACAGGCGACATCTACCAGATAGACACCCCCTACCTGGATGCGGAGAGCAATGGCCTTTCTTACCTCATCGAACACGTAAAGGACCATCCACTGTATGCGCACATTACCTTGCAGAAGGGCGAACGCAGCGATCTGGCCAATCTTGCGAACGATTTGCTCTAGCCACCTTTACATCGTGGCTATCCGCCACGCTTTGGGATAGTAATTATTGATGCGGTTGGGGAGCACTTTCATCCAACCTAATGCCACACCCTCGTAGGAAGCGAGCGCCCAGCCCCGGAGGTTTTGTTTATTGATGTCGGGCGATAGGCTTCCCTTGCGCAGGTAATCCAACGCTTCTTCCTTCGTCAATGCCACTGTGGGGATATCCTGTCTCCGTACGAGGCTCAGCGCGAGGTCGTGTGCGGGGATCAAGTCCCCGTTGGCCATCCACCCCACGTACGTGCCCGCATTGCGTAGGTACAACATGCTCCGGAGTATATGCAAATCGTCTTCCCATTTTTTGGGGAGGACATGGATATCTTCGCCTATAGTAAATGTGAAGTAGTCATCCATGCCGGTAATCCATTTGCCCAACCCGGGGATGGTTGTCCGTTCCGATTTGGACTTACGGCGGTCAAACGTAGATTGCTTGCTTACCTTCCGGAAGGCAGCCAGGAAAAAGCCTTCGCCCCGTAGTTTGTGCGGGTAGAACCGATAGCCGGGGCACTTATGTTTTTCAGACAATGTCTGCTCAATTTCCCACGCTGTATCAACGGGAACGTACAGTGGCTCCATCCCCTGCGTATCGCATAGCCAATCGGCTATCCTTTCATCCTCTTCCAGGGAGTACGAGCAGGTCGAATACAGCAACACCCCCCCTTCTTTGAGCGCCGACACGCTCGTAGCGAGGATACGTTGTTGTCGTTCACAGCAAAGCTGTACGGCGGATTCGGACCACGCATTTATCGCTCCGTGGTCTTTGTGGAACATGCCCGAACCGGAGCAGGGTGCATCCACGAGCAAGAGGTCCACATATCCCGGTAGGTGTCCGAAGGCCGAAGGGTCGTTGTTGGTAACCACCGTGTTCGGCCGACCCCAGCGCACGAGGTTATCTGCCAATGCAGTTGCGCGCGTTTTAATAAGCTCGTTGGCAATAAGGAGGCTATCTGCGTGGAGGTAGCTGTTCAGCAATGTACTTTTCCCTCCGGGTGCGGCACAGAGATCTAATGCAATCAACGCTTCCTTATCCAGTCCGAGCGCCCGGATGGCATGAGCCACAAACATGGACGATGCCTCCTGCACATAGTAACAACCCGCATGAAATAACGGATCTAGCGTGAAGACAGGCCGTTCCGCCAGGTAAAAGCCTGTGTCGCACCACGGCACCGGGTCTGCGGTTACCTGGCTAGGCGCTTTCCATTTGGCGGAATTGACACGGATGGCCGTAAAACCACCTTCCTGCTCGTGCACCGCCTCGAAGGCAGCCGTATCAAACCCTGCCGAATTGCCCAGTCGGCGTACCAATGCGGGTGGGAGGATGTTACTCATGGGCGGTAAAGTTATGAATTCGAAAAAAAGTAGGCGAGGGGTGTTGGAAAAAAGCATTAAGTTTGTTTCATGAAGGGCCAATGGTTCCCCTTACTGACAGATACGATACAGATACTTTTTCGCTATGAGCAAGCTGACACTCACGTTGCTTCTATTCGTGGCCGCCATCCCCGCCAGTTGGTGCCAAATCCAAATCACCCACGCGCCCTACCTGCAGGCCCTGCATGATACGGGCGTTACGATCGTATGGACGACCGACAAAGATGCGATTGGATGGGTAGAGCTTGCGCCCGACGACGGCTCGCACTTTTACAAGCAGGAGCGGCCCAAATATTTTGCCAGCAGCCATGGGTTCAAAGATGTTTCTACCGTGCATAAGGTTACCCTGCACCGGCTGGACCCCGGCACGACCTATCGGTACCGCATCTATGCGCAGGAAGTAACCAACCATGTGGGTACCAAGGTAACGTATGGCGATATCGCCGCCACCAACGTATACAAACAGAGGCCGTTGGCCTTTACCACGAGCATGTCCGGGCAGCAGCAGGTTTCATTTGCGGTAATCAACGATATCCACGGCCGCAACGAGGTGATGAAGAATTTACTAGGTCAGCTCGATTGGCAGAAAACAGACCTTGTTTTCTTCAATGGCGACATGGCCGACAACCTAAATAGTGAAGCACAGCTCTTCGCGCACTATATGGATACGGCTACGGCACTTTTTGCCTCAGAAACACCCATGTATTATGCCCGCGGCAACCACGAAACGCGCGGCACCTTCGCAAACGCATTCCCCGACTATTTCCCCACCACTTCGGGTCACCTATATTACCTGCTACGGCGGGGACCGGTTTGCTTCGTGGTGCTCGATTGCGGGGAAGACAAGCCCGACAGCGATATTGAATATAGCGGTATCGTCAATATGGACGCCTACCGTACGCAACAGGCTGAATGGTTGGCCAAGGCGTTGCAGCTGCCCGAATACCAAGACGCGCCCTACAAGGTGGTTATCTGCCACATGCCGCCGTTCGGTGGATGGCACGGGGAGGAAGAAATTGCCGCCAAATTTGTACCGCTATTGAATGCGGCGGGAGCCCAAGTGATGCTCAGCGGTCACCTGCATCGGCACATCAAGCGGGAAGCCGAACCTGGGCTCCACGATTTCCCCGTACTCGTTAATTCCAACAATAATATGTTGCGTGTAACAGCCGACGACCTGCAGCTTCATATCGACGTGGTGGATCAAGCGGGGAAAGTGGTGGACACATTGACATTACAACCGAGCAAATAACCGTTCACGCCATCATCGCCAAAACATGCCATACCTTATCCAGTTTAAGGGGGCTTTCAGGGACGGGGAAAACGACGTTGGCTTTCGCACTTAAAGCAGCCCTAGGCGCATGTGCCATCGAGGCGGAGGAAACTGTTGCAATTCACTCGTAAGCTGTTAAATGGAGCCCGACAGCCGTAGGCACTCCAATTGCTCGTAACGCACGAATGCTTGTGGGAGCAACGGCGCAGCGTGCGGCGGTTCCCTTCTTTCTGCAAACGGCTGCCTCGGATGCTTAGCATCGAAACCGGCACGCTTTGTCGCAGCCTCCAGGTACGTGTTGCTAAGCCGAACCCCACATCGGGTTGCGATGGTATGCAATAGCGGTAATGGTCCGTCCGCATAATTCAAAAGCAAGGCGGTGCTATCCGTAAAGGCGATTTGAAGGTACATGCTGAAATAGCGATCCAGTACCCGCTCCAAGTATCCATCCAGATCAGCCGGGTCCACCTCGTCGGGGCGAAACCCCAAAATCGCCGGCTCGATAAGGCCCGGAACGGCATGCATTCCCCGCAGTTTCCGGTGCGATTGAAGGACCTCATCCGGCCGGCGGTACAGGAGAAAAAACGGTACATCGGGATAGCAAGCCCGTATCTGCCTCCAAAAGAAGACGTGCCAACTATCCAGCTTAATGAACAGGTGCTTCTCATCACCTGTACGATGTTGACCATAGATGGCAATCGCAGCGGCCAGCGCCCGGTTCAAGTCAACACCCGATGGGACGCTTGCCTTGAAAGGGAGGCGGAGCACGTCGTCGAAAAAGGGCACCTCCGCCAAACTGATACTCCGGGGATGCAGCCCCAGCAACTGTGAGAGTAACGTGGAGCCGCAGCGTGATACATGAAAAACAAACGCTGTGGGCTGCACATGCGGCAAGGCATTGCTCCATTCTGCCAGCACAGCGATAGAGCTCGTTGGGCGGAAGCAGCCAGAATTAATGGGCTTGCCCCGGCCTCTTGTTAAGGTTTCGTCGAAAAACGGATCGGCAAACGGAATATCTTTCAGTTCAATCCATTCGCAATGGAGGCCGTGTTTATCGTTGCGTAGGCGAGCGGGATACCAATGCTGAATCGGATGCATATGGCTGAAACTAACAATTATAACTTCCGCTCCAACTGGTCTGCGAGCTGCAGCGCGGATGGTGTGTCCTGTAGCCGGAGCGCCGCAATAACCTGTTGCTGCAGCCCACCGTCGATTTTCTCGGCCCGGGTCTGTTTTTCTGCGCGGTCGAACAGTTCGCGGAGCCAATTGTTTACCACGCAATCGATCACCAAATGGATCCGGTCTGTCTTGCCTTTATTGATTACTTGATGGATAAGGTTTGCGTTTATATACCAACAGGTGCCTGGTTGCATGTCTACTCGGATACCATCTACGTAAAATTCAACCTGCGGATTGGTAACGATAGGAAAATGGAGGCGCGCCTCCCCCTTTTCAAATGCCAAGTCATGATCGCGGTGTGCTTTGATTTCGGCACCCGCTGCGGCCCCAAGCAGAGGCCTCAGCCATATTCTTTATAAAACGGGTGTTCGGCATCGGGGCCAATGTGCGCAGTTACGGAGAAATCGCCGGGATGGCGCAGTTCAACTTCTCGGGCATCGGCCTGGGCTACAGCTACCAGTTCAACCCGGGTGGCGAACCGCTCAATCGGCGTATCAACAACACCACCCACGAAATCGGACTGAGTTACCGATTTGACAGGGCAGCCGGACTGCTGTAGACCATCCGCCTCGCGGGTTTGACGATATGCCGATTTGGACGTATTTTTGTCCCCTCAACAGAATAAGGAGATGGCAGATACGAACGGCAATAATCGCAAGCACCTTGACATCATCGTATCCGGTAAGGTGCAAGGTGTATACTTTCGGCTCAGCACCAAAGCGGTGGCCGACCAATTGGGGGTAAAGGGTACCGCCCAAAACTTGCCCGACGGCACGGTGGCCATCGAAGCCGAGGGCGATGCCTTCGCCCTCGATGCTTTTCTGGAATGGTGCCATGAAGGACCGGAAAGGGCTGTGGTTGAAAAAGTAGCGACTAACGAAGGCGAAATGAAAAACTATCGTAACTTTGAGGTCATCAGGAAATCACGTGGCTGATCTTAAGTGTTAAACGTTGTCTGTACTTAGAAAATTCGCTGGACAAACCGCTATATATGGGCTGAGCACCGTCGTGGCCCGACTGGTGAGTTTCCTGCTTACAAAGCTCTACGTTGGTAAGTTCCCGCCTTCCGTATACGGTATCTTTACCAACCTATACAGCTGGGCGGCCATGATCAATGCCGTGCTTGCTTTCGGCATGGAAACCACCTATTTCCGGTATTTGCAGAAGCACGACCATGACCGGGCTAGGGTATACAACAACAGCTTCACCATCATCCTGTTCACCACAGCGCTCTTTGTCATCACCATACACCTTTTCTCGACAAGTATCGCTACCTGGCTGAACAACGGCAGCTATGATACCGACTACAATCAGTACGTACGTTATTTCGCTTGGATCCTGGCTGCCGACGCGCTGGCCGTCATCCCTTTTGCACGCCTGCGTGCCGAAGGCCGCCCCATCCGGTTTGGCATCCTCAAGCTGGTCAACGTTGTCACGTTCATTGGCTTTAACCTGTTTTTCATCGTAACCATCCCTTGGCTTATCGGACAGGGGGGTGCCTATCCAGCTTATTTCGTTTCTTGGTACCGCGATGGGTGGGTGGGTTATGTTTTCCTCTCCAACCTCGTCGCCAGCGGACTCACCCTCCTCCTCCTGCTGCCCGAAATCGCCAAGTTGAGTCCACGGCTCGACCGTAAGCTGGCCTTGGACATGCTTTCCTATAGCCTGCCGGTGTTGATTGCCAACATCTCCTTCATCATCAATGAGCATATCGATAAGATCATGATCCCGAAGTTACTTCCTGGCGAGGTGGGCGACCGCGATTTGGGCATCTATGGGGCTGTATCAAAGATCGCAGTGTTCTTAAGTATCGCCGTGCAGGCGTTCCGCCTGGGTGCCGAACCATTCTTCTTCAACTATTCGAAAAATGCAAACGCCCGCCAGACGTATGCGCTCATCATGGACTACTTCGTCATTGCCATGGTGCTGGTTATGGTGGGTATTACGGTAAACATCGAATGGCTTAAATATTTCATCGAGGGCGGAAGTCCCCAAGAAAAGGCGCAATATTGGTCGGGCTTGCACATCATCCCTATCCTGCTGCTCAACTATGTATTGTTGGGCATTTACATGAATCTGTCGATCTGGTATAAGCTAACCGACCAGACCCGTTTTGGCCTCTATATTTCCGGTATAGGTGCCGTCATTACCATTGTACTCAATATCATTCTCATCCCCCGTTACAGCTATGTAGGGGCCGTTTGGGTAACGGCCATCGCTTACGCCGCCATGGTGGTTACTTCCTACCTATGGGGGCAACAGCGATACCCCATCCCCTACCGCGTGGGCAAAAACGGCGCATATATCCTTGTAGGTATCGCCATCTGCTGGCTGGCCTTCGACGTATTCGATCGCCACGTCGTTATTGGAAACTTGCTTTTTGCCGCTTTCGCGCTTACCGCCGGGCTCATCGAGCGGAAGCCGCTCATGGCCATCCTGAAAAAATAATACGATGGGTTGGGTTAGTTTAGGCAACCTCCAGTTCAAACTGGTCGTTGATTTCGTCGAGCACGGCCTCGATATCGGCCACCTCCATCAACGACACCAGCTTCATGCGGTACTCCTTAAAATGCGGAATGCCTTTAAAATAATTGGCATAATGTCGGCGCATCTCGAAGACACCGGTTTTCTCGCCTTTCCATTCGAGTGATTTTTGGAGATGGGTGCGGCACACATCCACCCGCTCAGCAATGGTTGGGCCGGGCAGGTGCTCGCCGGTTTGGAAGAAATGCTTGATTTCCCGGAAAATCCAAGGATAACCAATGGAAGCACGGCCAATCATGATGCCATCCACCTCATACTCCATACGCCAAGCAGCAGCCTTTTCCACGCTGTCCACATCGCCGTTGCCGAAAATCGGGATACGGATGCGCGGATTGCGTTTGATCTCACGGATCAAGTGCCAGTCGGCCTGCCCCTTATACATCTGCGAGCGGGTACGGCCATGGATGCTCAGCGCCTGAATCCCCACATCCTGTAAACGCTCGGCCACTTCATATACGTTCTTGGTATTGTCGTCCCACCCCAGGCGGGTCTTCACCGTCACGGGCAGGTGGGTGGCTTCTACCACGGCCTTGGTCATCGCCGTCATTTTATCGATATCTTGCAGCAGACTGGCCCCCGCACCGCGGCAGGCGACGTTTTTCACGGGACAGCCGTAATTGATATCAATCAAGTCGGGACCTGCCTGCGAGGCGATTTCGGTAGCCTCACGCATCGTGTCGATATCGCTGCCGAAAATCTGGATGCCAATGGGACGTTCGTATTCGAAGATATCCAACTTCTGGCGGCTCTTAGCCGCATCACGGATAAGCCCCTCGGAGGAAATGAACTCGGTATACATCATATCCACCCCGTTTTGCTTGCATACAAAACGGAACGGCGGATCACTCACGTCTTCCATGGGTGCCAAAAGCAACGGGAATGCCCCCAAATTGATATTTCCAATGGTAATAGCCATGCATGCCTATCGGTAAAACGGCTGCAAAGATAAGTAAATTTGACGAAATGTCCTTTACCCTTAACCTCGGGCCGAGTAGCTAAATTGTTACGTGCGAAGCAATTAAACCCTGATGGTTTGTACAGGTCTTATCTCGCATATCGATTAATTTAAAGATCATGAAAAAAAGCATTTTATTGATGACAGCGTTGCTGATGATGGTAGGGCTGTCTTTCGCACAGCAGCGCGGCCGCAGCACTCCCGAGGAGCGGGCCAAAGGGATGAGCGAGCGATTGGAGAAGGAACTTAAGCTTTCTGCTGCCCAAAAGGATTCCGTTTACGCCTATTCGCTTGCGCAAAACCAAGCGATGCAACAAGCGTTTCAAAACAATCGGAACGGAGATCGGCAACAAATGGCCGAAAAAATGCGGGAGTTGCGAACACAGACAGACAAGAAAATCCTTTCTGTACTGGACGACAACCAAAAAAAGGCCTACACTAAATTGGCTGAAGAACGGGCCAACCGGATGAGACAAGGTGGCGGCCGTCGAGGTGGTGGCAGCAATAGGTAGCGATACCTCTCTTCGCGTTATTAAAAGGCGGGCTACTCCGCATAGTAGCCCGCCTTTTTGCATGGCTAGCTGGTCTTCAGTTTCTTCTGAATATCCTGCACGTAAGCTTTGAATTTCTTATCCGTTTCAATCAAGTCTTCAACCGTTTGGCAAGCGTAAATCACCGTGGAATGGTCTCTGCCACCGAAGAAAGCACCAATGGACTTCAACGACGTTTTCGTGTGGTTTTTTGCTAAATACATCGAAATCTGCCTGGCCTGTACGATTTCGCGCTTCCGCAATTTCGATTTAACCATCTCCACAGGCACCTCAAAATAATCGCATACCAATTTCTGGATATAATCCATTGATATCTCCTTATGCGAATTCTTGATAAAATTCTTCAGCATGGATTTGGCGAGGTTGAGATCTATCTCCTTTTTGTTGAGGGTAGCCTGTGCCAACAGTGACACCATTGCACCTTCCAGCTCCCGCACGCTGTTGTCAATCTGGTTTGCTACATATTCGATGACATTTTCCGGCAGTTCGATGCCATCGGAATACATCTTTTTCTTAAGAATGGCCATGCGGGTCTCCAAATCGGGCACCTGCATATCGGCCGACAACCCCCACTTGAATCGGCTCAATAAGCGCTCTTCCAGTCCGGCTAGATCCTTCGGTGGCTTATCTGACGTGAGGATGATCTGTTTGCTCGACTGGTGGAGGTGGTTGAATATGTGGAAAAAGATATCCTGCGTACGTTCCTTGCCGGCAAAATTATGCACATCATCCATGATGATGACATCCATCGCCTGATAAAAGTTGACAAAATCGTTGATGGTGTTGTTTTTCAGGGAATCGACAAACTGCTGGCAGAATTTCTCACAGGATACGTAGATGACCAGTTTGTCGGGCAGGTTGCGTTTGATTTCATTACCGATGGCCTGCGCCAGGTGAGTTTTGCCCAGCCCTACGCCGCCATAGATCATTAGCGGGTTAAATGACGTACCGCCCGGCTTACTTGCTACGGCAAAACCCGCTGACCGCGCCAATCGATTGCATTCACCTTCAATAAAATTGTCGAACGAATAATGCTGGTTCAATTGCGGGTCGACCTGCAGCTTCTTGAGCCCTGGTATAACGAACGGATTCTTGATGTCTTTATTAAGTGCTACCGGAATGGGTATCGACTGCCTTTTGGCTTCGGCCCCGTTACCGCTTGAGGGGATATTGGTGGTGTATGGATTACTCGTAGATGATTTCTCGACGACGATGTTGTACTCCAATCGACCGTTTTCGCCAAGATGCTTTTTTATCGTTTTGCGCAGCAAGCCGACATAATGTTCTTCCAGCCATTCATAAAAAAATAAACTCGGCACTTGAATAGTCAAAACGTTACCTTCCAACCGTACAGCCTTAACGGGCTCAAACCAGGTCTTATAACTTTGTGCCGGAATATTATCTTTGATGATTTGCAGACAGCTATCCCATACACTCGTGCTCGTTTTTTCCATTCGTTAAATCTTAAAAAGTTGATATCCAATAAATGACCGGAAAAATGTTGGTAACTTCTCCGTGAAACGAAGATGATAAAAATAAACCACCTAAAAAATTAAAAAATGAAATATCACTTACTTAATTCTACATCAATAACTTAGGCGCATTCTTTATGCAAAATATATCGGTCAAGTCCCAGCGCTGAAAATTTCTCAACATTGGCCACAGCACGTGAGTTTCAGTGTTAAAGTTAAGTAAACTTTAGGCAAAGTTCGAGTAAAAATAATAAAATAACGTCCGGATTAAGCGGCACCGATCCGTCGGCGCTTGGCACCCACCATCCAGTCGATGGCCAGCACAACAATCATGATCAGCAAGCCCAGCACTTCACGGGTTTCCTCTATCCACGGCTTGTCGGCTTTCATGGATTGCACAAGGTCTTTCGCTTCGTGGTTGAGTGCCCAATCCATTACGTTATGTTTGAAGATAAGGAAGTACACCACGAAGCCTAGGTAAACCAATATGCCCGACGCGTAAGCCCAAATGAGGTGCCGCCCGCGTGCCGCCATAAAACACGCCCAAGCGGCAAAACCATATAAGACAATCCACAAGAGCGGGTCTACGTCATTATATTGGAGACCGGCACTGATTATAAATAGGACACCGAAAATAACATTAAAAGCTTTCATGGAAATACGTGTTTAAAGGGACCAAACATAGATAAAGTTGCCTAAAAAAGCAACACTATTCCCTCGGCCGACTTTCGCTGGGCTTTCCGCGCGTTTACGCGGTTACTCCTAGCGAATACTGAAAAAAATATTCATTTTTAAAACTCTTTTGGCGCCCGCGTGTTTTCCAACTAAACGAGGTGCCGGGAGTGCTTGAGTCTATCAGGCTGAGATTACATCCCCGAACCTGATCTGGATAATTCCAGCGAAGGAAAAGCACACCAGTATGACGAAAAGTCGTACAGTCCCCATTCCGGCTATGGCTGGAATGGGGTTTTTTCGTTGGTGGCAGCGTCCGCGCTATGCTTCGGCCGTTTCATACGTGCTCATCGGCGGGCAAGCGCAAATCAGCATCCGATCGCCCATCGAATCGTTAACACGCCCGACGGCGGGCCAGAATTTGTGGCTCCGCACAAATGGCAACGGAAAAGCTGCCTGAGAACGCGTGTAGGGTCGCTCCCACACATCGGCGCTAACCGTGGCAATGGTATGCGGCGCCCCTTTTAACAGGTTATTCTCCCGGTCGGCTTCGCCCCGCTCAACAGCTGCTATCTCCTCACGGATAGCAATCATGGCATCACAGAACCGATCGAGTTCGGCCTGCGATTCCGATTCGGTAGGCTCCACCATCAACGTGCCCGCCACTGGGAAAGAAACTGTAGGAGCATGGAAACCGTAGTCCATCAGCCGTTTGGCGATATCGCCCACTTCAATACCCACCGCTTTAAAACCACGGCAATCCAATATCAATTCATGCGCGCAGCGACCGTTGGCGCCCGCATAAAGCACTGGGTAGTAACCTTCCAGCCTCGTTTTTATGTAATTGGCATTGAGGATGGCATACTGCGTTGCGTTGGAAAGCCCTTCGCCGCCCATCATCGCGATGTATGCATGTGAAATCACCAGAATCGATGCCGATCCCCAAGGCGCGGCCGAAACAGCACTGATCCCATCAGCACCACTTACGGGAACCACCTCATGATTGGGCAAAAAGGGCACCAGGTGCTCGGCAACACCGATGGGGCCCATACCCGGGCCACCGCCACCATGTGGTATACAGAATGTCTTATGCAGGTTGAGGTGGCACACATCGGCGCCGATACGGCCTGGGCTCGTAAAGCCTACCTGCGCATTCATGTTCGCACCATCCATGTACACCTGTCCACCGTGCTGGTGCACGACATCACATATCTCGATGATCGGCTCTTCGAAGACCCCGTGTGTTGAAGGATAGGTGACCATCAGGGCAGCAAGATCGGCCGCGTGTTGTTCAGCTTTTGCGCGCAAATCCGCCACATCGATGTTGCCGCGTTCGTCGCATTTTACCACCACCACGTTCATGCCCGCCATGCTGGCGGATGCCGGGTTGGTACCGTGGGCCGATGCAGGGATAAGCACCACATTACGATGCGTATCGCCACGGCTTTCATGAAAGGCGCGGATGACCATCAAGCCGGCATATTCCCCTTGGGCACCCGAGTTGGGCTGGAAGCTTATTTTGGTGAATCCCGTGATTTCACTCAACCATTCGTCCAGTTCGCCAATGAGCTGCATGTACCCGCCTACCTGGTCGGTGGGTGCAAATGGGTGGATACTGCGGAATTCGGGCCATGTAAGCGGTACCATCTCGGTGGTTGCGTTTAGTTTCATGGTACAGGATCCCAGCGGGATCATCGAGTGGCATAATGAAAGGTCTTTCGCTTCCAGCGACTTGATATACCGCAGCATTTCGTGCTCGGAGTGATAGCTATTAAATACGGGGTGCGTAAGGAAATCCGACCTACGCTGTAAGGCCTGCGGAATAACCGATGTAATGTTCTCGGCCTGTGTTTGCAGGTCCGCATCGTCAGGCCTCTTCCCCTTCAACTTGGCAAAAATGCGGACAAGCGTCTCGATATCTTGATAGGTCGTGGTTTCATCTATAGAAATGCCGGCAGTAGTATCCAGGTAGTGGAGGTTCACCTCATTGTTGAGCGCTTCGGCCCGCAGTGGTCCGGCAAGTTCGCCCAGCTCCACGCGTAAGGTATCGAAATACGTTTCGTTATATTGGGTATAACCCAACTGCCGCAATGCGTTGTCGAGCAGGTTGGCCAGTCCGTGGATACGCTCGGCGATCTGCTTCAATCCTTTCGGCCCGTGGTACACCGCGTAGAATCCGGCCATGATGGCCAGCAACGCCTGGGCTGTGCAGATATTGGATGATGCTTTATCCCGCCGGATATGCTGCTCGCGGGTTTGCAGCGCCATGCGCAGCGCATACTCGCCGCCTACATCTTCCGTCACGCCGATGATTCGGCCTGGAATGTTGCGTTTATACGCTTCTTTGGTGGCGAAATAAGCCGCATGCGGTCCGCCGAACCCCATTGGGATGCCAAAGCGCTGCGTGCTGCCCACCACCACATCGGCGCCCCATTCGCCGGGGGCAGCAAGCAATACCAGGCTGAGCAGGTCGGCGACAGCACATACGGAGATGTGGCGACTGTGCAATTGTTCCACCAAGCTGCCATAGTCGGTTATTGAGCCATCGCCGGCAGGGTACTGCAATAGTACGCCGAAAATAGCATCATCAGACGGAACCGCCTGTACATTTCCCACCACCAATTGGATGCCGTACGACTGTGCCCGGGTACGCAGCACGTCCAGGGTCTGCGGGAATACGTTTTCCGACACAAAGTAGGTATCCGCGGCTTTGTTCTTGCGGAGCCCATATTGCATAAACATGGCTTCGGCCGCTGCCGTTGCTTCATCCAGCAGGGAGGCATTGGCAATCTCCATGCCGGAGAGGTCAATGACCGCGGTCTGGAAATTAAGCAGCGCCTGCAGGCGCCCCTGGGCGATTTCTGCCTGGTAGGGCGTATACTGGGTGTACCATCCCGGATTTTCCAATACATTCCGCTGGATGACACCGGGCAGGGTAACGTCGTAGTACCCTTGGCCGATGTACGATTTAAACACCTTGTTCTTATCGGCCACGGCCCGCATCCGTTGCAAGTATGCCGTTTCGCTCCACGCATCCGGCAGCCGCAGGGGCGTGGTGGTGCGAATCTGTGCAGGAACTGTTTCATCCATCAGCTGGCCAAGGCTTTCCAGCCCCAAGACGCCCAGCATGTCGGCGGTTTCATTGGCGCTCGGCCCGATGTGCCGCTCCTCGAATTTCTCTTGGAAATGTATTTTGTTCATTCGGATATGTTACTACCGTTGTGCAGCCATGCCGCTTTAAAAGCAGCCGGTAATTTTCGCGGGCAAAGGTACGGATTTTAATGCGCGAAATAAAGCGGGAGGGGGGCTTTTAAAAAGTCGCAGCCCAGGTCGGTTTATAACCGGTTTATCAGCAAGCCTTAAGATAAATACGTCCAGAAAGAAGAATGGAACGAGGAGTAGACCCGATGCTCGTAACTAGCAATTGGGCCCTAGCCGGAATTTACCTTCTTTATAGTTGACTAACCTGATTGCACTAATTTCCCAGGGCCATTCTATGTAATACTGCAATTGCACCTGTCGCTCAAACATCCGGTCGGGATCTTCGTACCAAGCGCCGATATGACGTCTTATATATCTAAAAATCTGATTCATTTCTTCCAACGTAAGCGGGATTTGACCCCCAAAACCCCTGAAACTGAAATAGATTTCCTTGAGTCGTGGTTCAGGTGTAAAATAAAGAAGTACGCCTATTTCGCCTTGAGGATTTTTTTCACAAAGCTCGACTGCCATAACTTATTGAGCGATCGAACACCCATGTTAGCTCAGCCCCATTATTTCTAAGATAGCTTAAATCCGCCATCATAGCTACTTCACTTCCGTCGTTCCGCGGTGAACCAAATAGTTGGTTCCCTTCCTTTCCGATGACGAGGTAATCGACCGAATCATTGACATAAGAAATCCAATAGCCTTTCGGAATATTGCGGTCAGTCGAATCGGCTGATTGAGCTACCGCTATCGAGATCGAGAAAAAAACAAAAAACAATGTCTTCATGCTGCAAATTTAGTTCGATGATGGACACGGATTATTCTCCAAAAGATACCTTATGGTCCTAGGGGATAAAAGACCTTTCATGTCAGGAAATTCTCTTTTCTATTCCTTTCTTATTTTCGCTGCAATCGCTGGCATATGTACCAGTAACCAATCCGGTTGCTCATGAATGGGTAAAGCATCAATTATATACCCATTTTCTATCGCAACCAAATCTTTATGTTCCGTTTCGGACGTATCGACTACTTTCAGTGACTCAAATAAAGTAAAACGGTCGTTTACCTGCCTTAAATTGCCGTAGAAATTCTCTCTAAGAGTCAATGAGTCCACGGAATGGCCTCCCTCGTTAGCACGGATAAGCACTCGATTTGCAGAAAGCGAAGGGTTATCCAAGCCAAAGAATATCAAATGTACAAGATACCCCTGTTGTTTGAATCGCTCAATAACATGCCAGCTCTCATCCCGGGAAAAATGACCTTCTTATGCAAAATCAGTACCTGTACCCAAGGCTTTTTCAACCAATGCCGAAAAATATCGTTCTACAAATTCAGAAGCTTGCAATGTTAACTCCTTCTGGACGCGGAGACCCGATTTCCAAAGTTCGGTGCGCTTCTGCAGATATAATTTATCCCCATCAAAAATATCGTTGATATGATCTGGAAAATATGGCAAACCGACCGTGGATTTTCCCGCACCGTTAGAGCCTGTGATGACAAATAGGTTAGGCATCCATCAATTTCAGTTTTTCTTTAAGTTTTTTCGATTCAGCTACCGGAAGCACATAAATCGTTTCGAAATCGGTGGCATTCGGTGCTTGTCGCACTAAATGGATACTGCCATCGGGATATTCCAGATAACAGGTCGCGTTGTCCATACCCTTTATGTTAATCATGAAAGGCAAACCTTGGCTAAGCCGTTTTGTCCGTAGTGCCCGTACAGCGGCTGAACCTTTCTGAACCTGATCTTTCAATGGTAATGTTTGCATATAACGTTTTTTTTATTTAACCATTCACGCCGTGCTTGCTTTTCAGTTCCCATTCTTTGAACGCCCTTTGGGTAAATTCTATTTCCATAGCTCGTCCAGTGTCATTTTCACTGTACGGCCCGTCTTGATATCCTCTTCGCCTTCTTGAATTTTTGCAACAAAATCGGCATTGTAAGTTGTTTTACTTTCCTTAAAATCAACCCTTAGGCTTTCAATACGGCCTGATTACCGCTAGCTTTTCGCTGCTGTCCGGATGCACGATTAAATATCCCATGATTCAAAATTACTAAATATTTTTATCTTCGTGTTATACTTCCCCTTCGCCTTCGGGCCTCGCTACCTTGGCTTCGAGTTCAGCAATGTCCTTGCGTTGGAGTGTGAGGATTGCAATCGTAATTATATCCGATTTTTATGATTTCCAAAACAAATGAAGCGGTTTTCTCTTTGCCCAAAAAGCCAAATAAACCATATTCGTCTGCGGCTTCCAACACGTCGTTTAGCATATAGCTTCCTGAATGATTTGACATATTCGCATTTATTTTTAAGTAGAAAAATCGACAATCGTTTGTTTAGGTTAGCGGCTTCCCATAATGTGGTCCACGTTGACTTGTTTTTGTCTAACTGGTCTTCCAAGTTTTTGATTTGGTCTGCGAAACAACCTTGGTACATTAATGTTTACGCCCTTATTACCTTCATAGTTATTGAAATTGTTCGTGAACGTAGACTTCTGCTGGTAGCTTAAAATATATTCCGGCGTGCAATCGAATATCTCCGCAAGTTCGTAAAGCCTTGTAATTTTAATATCGGCATGGGTATCGCCATTGTGTTTCGACTTAGGGCATTGCTGACAGTTACGGTTTATCTCCTTGCTCAACGTTATTCTCGATGTGCTTTTTGACACCTCAATAGCTTGATGCAATTTTTCCTTTAGCAGTTTTTTACTCGGTAATTGAGTAAGATATTCAGAAACTTTGATTCCGGGTCTATCTAGCTGGAGAAGTTCCACTTGTTCATGGTTGCCCTCAGCGCAAAGAATCAATCCCAATGCGTATTTTCACCTTCTTCCATTTCATACCGCTCCAGCCATCTTAAATAAAGCTCCATCTGACCTTTGTATGCTGCTTTGAAGCGGCCTAATTTCAACTCGATTGCAATGAGCCGTTTGAGTTTCCTGTGGTAAAACAGCAAATCCAATTTAAAATCTTCTCCATCTATGATCATGCGCTTTTGGCGTTCAACGAAGCTGAACCCTAAGCCTAATTCAAGAATGAACCGCTCAAGTTCCCTTAAAAGTGCATCTTCAAGATTCCTTTCGCTATACGTGTCCCTTAAGTTTAGAAATTCTAGGAGATAAGGGTCCCGGAAGACAAGGTCAGGACTCATTTTGTTTTGGTACCGAAGTGTTCGCAGCTCCTGGCTGATTAATTCGTCAGGTCGCTTGCTGATGGCGGTTCGTTCATACAGCATGCTGTTTACTTTGTCACGGAGGGTCTTAACGTTCCACCCTTCAGCTTTGCACAATTCCAAATAGAATTCCCGTTGAAGTTCGCTTTTCAATGGAATTAATGCAATAAAGTGTGTCCAACTCTATTGTCGCATCGCCGATACGACAATTTGCTCATCTGAAAATACCGTAGCAAACTGAATCATTCGCCTAAGATTTTTTTCAGAAAAATTATTGCCATATCGCTGCACCAATCCATCTGACAGCTCCACTACGATACGTTGTCCGTATGTTGCCCTTTTTTCTGCAAGTAAATCTTCGTTTACACGTTTCCCGATTTTCCTATAGAGATAGGTCAGTGTGCTGTTTGCTGGCCTCGATCAGATTGCCGCCCCACTCAACCTGTTTCTCGCCAATCTCTCTCGGCCCATCTCCCAATAAAAGCGTATCAATTCCGAATTGACCGCTAAAGCCGCTTTAATTTGCGAGGAACGGACTTTCCTTTGACATCGGTGATCCAGCTCATATACTCGGCAGTTATCTTCATTTAGCTTTTCCACCTTGTTCTTCCTCTACAATTCGCCTACTACGGTCTAAACATATCAGCTTATGCCTAATTGGAGTGAGGTTCTTTTCGAGGTTCAAAGTGCAATACAAAACAATCCGAGGTCGAATCCTTTTGATTTAGTAAGAAGGAAATATCTTAAGCAAGTTAGCCAAATAACGGGCCGAAATACGATTGCCTATTACTCTGCGCCCCGTGCGGTCGGTTTCATTGATTTCACGGAGTAAAATAAATTTCGTTAGAAGCTATGTTTTTACCGGTTCCGTTGCCGCTTCAAACTCGACGAAGTGATTTTGGGAAGTCGCCGAAGCCATTTTTTAAACGACTGTGGTCATTTTTTATTTGACTACGGTGACTTTGGAAAATGACCGTGGTCGTTTTAGGCGGATTCCAACAAAAAAGCCGCCTCGCCTGGGGCGGGACGGCTTGCTGCGCAGCGCGATCGGATAGCCTGCTACTGGTTTTTCTTAAAAGTTAAACCTTCCAGCTGCAATGCGACCTGCTTGCCGGGGCTGAACAGCAGGCGCCGACTGGTGATGTTACCTGAGGTGACATCATCCGCGACTTCGCTCCCCTCGCTGCTCCAGCTTAGGCGGAACGAGCCGAGATTGCCGAGCCGGACGATGTAACCCTGCGAAATGTTTCGCGGGATTTCACGCACGAGACTCTGCAGAACGGCATAGATGTCGGATTCCGTAAGCGATGACGAGTACGAGATGTCTGTTGCCAGGTTCTCAAGGGTGATTTCGCCCGAGTGAACCGGCCGGGGGTAAAACTTCTTCGGTGCATCCGGGTCGCCCGGTTTACCGATTTCCAAAACGTTGAATTTAATTGCCATGTTTCTACTTTTTTAAAACATTAAACCATTGAATAATACTCCGTGCCGCGGGCGGTACCTTTCCCCCGGCATTACAAAGTTGCGGAACCTGTCGAGAAGGCGTGTCGGAATTGGCGGCTTTGGCGGGATTGACGGAATTGGCGGGCACAAAAAAACCGCCTCACTTAAAGCGAGACGGTTATCCCATAAAATCTTTGCGCTGCCGTGGCAAACCCTTTGCCAACTGTTTGGGTTCAGGATTGGCGCATGAAACGTGAAAGTTCCGCTACCGGAATGCCCAGGTAATCCGAGGCTTGATAAACCGTCACATGCTGGTGCCTATCCAGTCCAAACATATCCCGGATCTTGTTGAGGAGCCGCTGGCAGGTGCGTTCGCTCTGGCCAGTGATCCGTTGCAGATCCGAAGGATAAACAGCTAATCTTGGTAAAGATATTTCCATATCTGCCAAATAGCATACGCAAATTTACCAGTCTTTCAAATTAAACCGAAATATTTGCCTGATTTTCTTTCGTTTACCCTTCATTTTTACGAAATTCATAATTCCCTTCGCAGCACGATTTTTATATTTTCAACGCTGGTAGAACGAGTATTATGAAAATGGCAACAATGTGATCGTCTTTTATTTGCTCAACTCGCCCAACAACTCCTGCACAGCCCGTTCCAACTGCGGGTCATTGCCCTGCAACCGGTCCATGAACGTATTCTTGACGACGATATCGGGCGACACACCGGTCATCTCCAGATCATCACCGTCCAACGTATAACAACCCCATGCCGGCACGCGATACATCGAGCCATCTACAAGCCCCTTGGCCGAAGTGAAAATAATCCACCGGTAGGTTTCCGTGCCGATGATTTTGCCTAGTTTCAATGCTTTGAAGCCTGCTGCTGTCATCTCGGCATCGCTGAGCGATTGCTCGTTTACCAATAGCACAATGGGCTTGCCCGATGGGGCGAAGTTGCTTTGCGGTGAGCGCTTGCCGCCGCGGTATTGCCATTGCAAATACGGGCGCTGCGAGAGAAACTGCAACACCTCGTCGTGCACGTTGCCGCCGGTATTGTACCGCAGGTCGAGGATAATGGCGTCTTTGTGTGCCTCCTGTTCCACCATGTCCAAGAGGAACCGCTCCAGTTCGCCCCCGCCCATGTTTTTCATATAGGTGTAGGCGATGCGGTTGTTCCCCATCGAATCCACTTTCTGGCGGTTGTCGCGTATCCATTCATCGTAGCGCTGGTCGCGCAGGGCGCTGCTGCGTTGGGGGCGTACCTTGGCGGTCACTTCTACCCCGCCGCGCCGGAAGGTAAGCACCATTTCATCGGCCAGTGAAGGCCGCGTGAAATACCGGTCGCGATCGGCCAGGGTATCCACCCGTTGTCCGTCGACCGCTACCAGCACATCGCCGGGGCGGATATCCACCTCCTTGCGGGCCGCGTTGCTCCGGGCTACCACACGCAACACGCGGTAGGGGTTTTCGTTGTCGAACAGCACACCCGTCTCATTGGTTACCACCGAGAAATCCTTACGCTCGTCGCTGCCGTTTGAGTTGAAACCGAGGTGCGACGAGTTGAGCTCACCCAGCATATCGTTGAGCAGCACCCGCAGGTCGGCGCGGTTGTTCAGGTAGGGCAGGTAAGCCGCATACCGGGTTTTCACCGCGGCCCAGTCCACCCCGTGGAAATCACCGTCGTAAAAATTCTCTTCGATGCCTGCCCAGGTCTCGTAAAACATTTGGTTGAACTCGTCTTCCAGGCTACGGCGGAACTTGAAGGCGATATCTACCTTTTCTAGCTTATTGCCGTCGATGTTGTACTTTTGCACGGTGCCGCTCGAAAGGGCGTAGAATTTCCCTTTCACCTCCACCAAGTTGCCCACACCGCCATCGGCCACCTTCTCGGTCTTATCATTCTCAAACGCCTCGCGTACCGTCCGGTACAACGCCCGGCGCCCACCATCGTGGTTTGACGTATAGAAGATGTAGGTTTTATCGCCTTTCTTGAATGTTTTGGGACCGCTTTGCGTGCCGAAAGCGGGGCCAATGCGGGTAATGCGGTCCAGCAGGCCCTGGGTGTTGATGACGATAGGCGTATTGGCCGCCTTCGTGCTATCGGCATCATCCTCCTTGTCCTCGTCTTTATCCTTACCTTTCTTTTTACTATCGTTGTCCTTCTCTTTCTTTTTCTCCTCGAAAAGCTCGTCGAACTTGTCGATCCGGTAGGGCTCATCAAAATCATCCAGCGCCATGCGGTAGATGCTGGCATCGCGCATACCAGTAGGGTAAGCAGGCTTGGTGCGGTTGCTGGCAAAATAGATAGACTTGCCACCGGGCGACCATGCCGGCGAAACTTCAGATACGCCCGTATTGGTGAGGTTAATGGTTTGTCTCTTCGCTATATGGTGCACGAAGATATCCTGTTCGAAGTTGCGGTAGGCCGTAAACAGAATGTATTCGCCATTGGGCGAAAACGACGGCTCCGAATTCTGGAAAGCCCAGATTTCGTCCTTCACCACGGTGGTACTCTGCAACGTTTTCAGGTCGAGCAGGCGCACCTCATCACGCCCACTGAGGTATACGGCCTGAGTACGCTCGGCATTAAGCGTGATATCGCGGTTGCTGCGCAGATCGGCCGTGAGCTGCTTGGCTTCGCCACTTCCATCAGCTGCACGGGTATACCAATTGGGGTAGCCCCCGTGGGTCTGGTTAAATAGCAGTGTTTTGTTGTCGGCCAGCCACTTCACTTCCATGGCCCGTTCGCCCGAGCTGGGCATCTGCTTGATGAATTTGCCCTCGATATCACTCACGAAGAGCTCTCCGCGCGAGATGAATGCCAGCTTCTTTCCGTCCGGCGACACATCGAAATAAGAAATGTGTTCTTTCACGTCAAACTCCTGCGGCGCATCCAATAGGGCATTCCGGCCCACGGTGATCTCGGGTTTCGAGGTTGCTTTGGCCGCCACATCGTAAACATACAGCTGGTAATCTTTTTCGAAGACGACTTTGGTACCGTTGGCCGATACGGCAGGCCGTTTGATGGACGTGTCGAACTGGGTGAGCGCCGTCTTCACGCCGTTGGCAAATGTATAGAGGTTGTACTCTCCGTTCGCTTCATCGGAAGCGAAGAACACGTTGCCTTGCCGGTCTACCGAGGCCCAGAAATCCTTACCCTCATAGTCGGTATATTGAGTGAACGCCTTGGTACTGGGGTGATAACCCATGATATCGGGGTTATACGCCCCTTTGTAGCGTTTGCGGTTCGCATTGAAATAGCTTTCCCATGTGTTGTTGAAAAGGAGCTCGCCATCGGGCTTTTCCACCACCCCGTGTATGGTGTTGAAGTAATGGGGGAAGAGGCGTTCCGCCGTCCCGCCCCGGGCGGCCACCGCATAGCTGGTAAACCGGTTATAGCGCCCCGAGGTAAAGTAGATGGTCTGGCTATCCCAGCTCCAGCTATCCACCTCATCGGAAGCATCGTGGTGGGTAAGCTGGCGGATGTCACCACCGGCCAGGGGCATCACGTAAACGTCGTGATTGCCGAACTGGTTGGCCGAGAAGGCTAGCCACTGGCCATCGGGCGAAACCCGCGGGGCGATCTCGTCGCCGCGCATCGCTGTGAGACGGAGGGCTTGCCCGCCATCAGCACTCACTTTCCACAGGTCACCCGCATAGCTGAAAACCACCGTCTGTCCATCGGGAGTAAGTGTGGGGTACGAAATAAAGGTCGGCGAGGTCTGTGCGTGGGCGGCAAGCGATGCCAATGCCAAGGTTGCCGTCAATAGGCAGGTGTTGATGGTATTCATGTCTTTAAGTTTATTGTGCTGGCTGCAATATTAACGAAAATTAACAACAACATCCCGTACTCTTATGCTAGTTTTGGGGATGCTTATGCTGAAACCGCTACTCACATTCATTTTAATAGGCGCGGGGATCACGCTCGCTTTTGCACAAACCTATCAGCTCACGGGGCAAGTGGTCGATGAAAAGGGCGAGCCGGTGCCTTTTGCCAGCATTTATCCTAGAAACGCAGCACACGCCGGTACTTCGGCCAATAGTGAAGGTGTATTCAAATTGAACATAGCCGCAGGCACATACGAACTGGTAGTTCGATCGGTAGGTTACCGACAGGCCATCAAGCCCGTCACTATGGACGGCGACAAGCACCTCGAGGTTACACTTTTCGCCGAATCATACCTCCTCGATGAAGTGGTCATCGGAAACGGTGAAGATCCGGCTTATGCCATCATCCGGCAGGCGATCCGCCAGCGCAAGAAACACCTCAACGAGGCCGCTCCCTATACCGCCCATGTGTACATCAAGGGTGTACAGCGGCTGTTGCAGGCGCCGAAAAAATTCCTCGGTGTGGATATCGACGAGATTGGCCGCGAAATAGGGCTGGATTCCAACCGTACGGGTATCGTTTACCTTTCCGAGTCCGAATCGCACATCACGGTGCGGCCGCCCGATGATTTCCGGGAGGAGATGGTCAGCTCGAAGTTCTCGGGCAACAACCGGGCATTCAGCTTTAACCGGGCGGCCGACCTGAAACTCAATTTCTACGAAA
>CAZTJY010000007.1:0-49821 GCA_964613725.1 uncultured Parapedobacter sp.
CTCCTCTCTTATTTATTTGAATTTATACTTAACTTCAGAAGATTAAGGATATCCTCCGCGACAATAAATCGTTCGTCATGGCCGATATACCCGGCATCATCGAAGGGGCGTCGGAAGGAAAGGGGCTTGGCCACCGGTTCCTGCGTCACATCGAACGCAATTCCGTGCTGTTGTTTATGGTGCCGGCAGATACCGAGCGGACCATTGCCGAGGAATACAACATCCTGTTGGATGAACTGATCGCCTTCAATCCCGAGCTAAAAGATAAACCCCGGATACTGGCTATTACCAAAGCCGACATGCTGGACGATGAGTTGGAAGTCGAAATGAAAGCCGAAGTGCCCACCGGAATTCCCCATGTATTCATTTCGTCGGTAGCAGGTAAGAACATCCAGATGCTAAAAGATATGATCTGGCAGGCCATCACGGGCTAGCATCGTCCGTACCTTCGTTGGATATTACCGGATTACGCACAATCAAATTCTGCGTGGGATAAGCAAATGCAACGCCTTCGCGCTTGAAGGCATCGTAGATGAAGAAATTGATCGCTTGATTGATGTCCATGTACTTGTTGAAATCGTCACTCAAAACGAAGTACACCGTTTCGAATACCAAGCTGAATTCGCCAAAAGACGAGAAATGCGCACGGTCAAAAAGTGTGTCTGCTTGGTTTGTCACTGCATTTTGCAGAATACCCGGGATGATGGCGAGTTTTTCTTTGGGCGTGTCGTACATCACGCCGGTCGTAAAAACAATACGTCTCCGTTGCATCCGTTTGAAATTGTGGAGCCGCGAATTGGTAAGGTCGGTATTCGAGAAAACAAGCTGCTCCCCGGTCAGCGCCCTCACGCGCGTAGTTTTTATGCCTATGGATTCAATGGTTCCGCTTTTATCTTCTACCACGATGAAATCGCCTATCTCAAAAGGACGGTCGAAAAACAGTACGAAGTAGTTGAATAGGTCAGCAATGATGTTTTGTGTGGCTAGAGCAATGGCTATCCCGCCTATTCCGAGTCCGGTCAATAACGTAGCCACGTTGTAACCCAGGTTGCTGATGAAAAACAAGGTGGCTATGATCCATATCAATACCGACAGGATCAATGTAATCCCTTTTATCTGTTGGAATCCCGTCTCGGCTCGGCCCCGTCGCTTCAAGTGCTCTTTAAGAAAATAATGGACGGCGAAAATAATCAACCGGGTGATGAGGAAAACCCATAAGAACATGCCGGCAATATCTAGCGCCCGATTCAGCCATATGGGCAAGACCAAGCTTTTCAGGGCGAAATATACCACTCCGAAATACAGGAGCGGCAAGAACGCATTCCCGATTCCTTCTACGAGGAAATCATCGAATGTCGACGCCGAGCGTTGTACGACCCGCTTCAGCCAAGCTAGCAGTGTACGTTTAAACAGCCTGACAACCAGCATGCCCACGGCAATCACAACGGCTACAATAAGGTAAGCTTGCAAGGTGTTTTCGAAAACAACAGTATCCATAAGCGCGTGTATAATCCCGCTGGGAGATGCCAAGCGGTGTTTTGGGGACTAACAAGCGGCGCTTGAAAATTGTTGGCGAAAAGTCAACTTAGCTTTTCGGATTTAGTATTTCGCCGGCACGCCCTTAGCCGGCAGGCTCGCCTTGATGAACTGCCTGATGTCTTCATTTCCTTTTTCAAGGTCTTCCTTACGGAGATACATCATGTGGCCGCTACGGTATCCAATAAAACGCATCCGGTCTTTCAGTCTGCCTGATGGGTCCATCTGCCACATATTGTATTTGGCATTGAAGTAATCGCAAGCGCCGTCGTAATATCCCGATTGTACCAGTAGGTGGAGGTATGGATTTTGGGCCATTGCCGCGCGCAGGTTCTCACCTGTCTGGTCGTTGCTGCGGTCCCACGGGTGGACAGGGCCAAACATGTTATATTTCACATCCGTCTTGAAATCGAGTTCGTTTCGCATGTAATAATTGATGGCCGGCGTAAATGAATGCAGCCACGACGTAAGTTCGGCATTGAAATCGGGGCGTTCGCCCGCATCGCGGCGGTCAATGCCGAGATAGCGGGAATCGAGCCTTCCCACCGTATAGCCGCTGTCACGCAGGAGTTCTTTCCAGAATTGGGAGGTCGATATATTGAGGTTGTTTTGCAGGATGACCTTTTCCGGTAGCCCCGAGTAGCGGGCCACCCGTGCGGCGATGGCCGCTTTCTCCGCTTGGGCGAGCGTACCACCCTTTACCAATGCGGGTAGAAATTCGTTGACTGCGTAGGCCTCCACTTCGGCCAGCATATCGGTAAGGTCTTTCTGTTGGAGGTCGGCCGGGAGTACCTTGTGGAACCACGCGGTTGCCGCAAAGTAGGGGAGCCGGAGCGCCACTTCCACCGGTCCGCCGCGCTCAATTCCCAATTCGGTGGGCGACACTAGGATTACGCCGTTAAGGTACATCCACTGACTGCTCTGCAGTTCAAGAGCCAGTCCGGAAACGCGCGTGGTGCCGTAGCTCTCACCGATGAGGTACTTTGGCGATGTCCATCGATTCCAGCGCGTCACGAAGGTGTTTAACCATTCCGCGAGGTATTCGATATCCGCATTGACGCCAAAGAAGATCGATTTTTTTGCTTCTTTGTCGAGGATACGCGAATAGCCCGTATTGACCGGGTTGATGAACACGATGTCGGCCACATCCAGGATGGAATAAGGGTTCTTCCTGATGCCGTACGGTTGTACGGGGTAACCTTCGTCATCGATTTCCAGCAGTGCCGGCCCCGTGTAGGCAATCTGCATCCATACCGAAGCCGACCCCGGCCCGCCATTGAACGAGATAACAAGCGGTCGGGAATCCCGGTCGCTCACCCCGTCGCGTTCGTAGTAGGTGTAATCAACGGTAGCGATGGCTTTCCCATCTTCGTCCCACACGGGCTGTGTGCCTTTATAGGCTGTGTAGCTGATGTGCTGGCCTTTGATGGTGGTTTCGTGCTTCGTAACGATGACCGAGTCTACCGGGATTGTCCGCTGGGCAGAGGCAGTCGCGGTCATAGCAAGCACGATACAGGTAATAAGCAGGTGTTTCATGATGAAAATCGCTGATGTTCTCTCGGTTCTGCAAATTAGCGAATCCATTCGATAGAGCGATTTATATTTCAATAATATTACAAGGACGGTATGCGCGGTCTACAATCAATACTGTTCCTTCTCATTTGGGAAGTCAGCTGATTTCACATCGCGGATGTAGTTGCTCACCGCATTGCCTATTTCGTCATAAAGGTTAGCATATTGGCGGAGAAACCGCGGCTTGAACCCTTTGTTGATGCCTAGCATATCATGCACCACCAACACCTGTCCGTCGCAGCCTGCTCCGGCGCCAATGCCGATGGTGGGGATTTCGATAGTGCCTGTAACCTCAGCCGCGAGGGCCGCAGGTATCTTTTCTAGTACGATGCCAAAACATCCTGCATCTTCCAATATTTTAGCGTCTGTTTTGAGTTTGTCGGCTTCGGCTTCTTCTTTTGCCCGCACGGTATAGGTACCGAACTTATAAATGGATTGCGGCGTGAGGCCCAGGTGGCCCATCACGGGGATGCCGGCGTTGACGATACGCTGAACGGTTTCTTGTATCTCCACACCGCCTTCCACTTTCAGTCCATGGGCTCCGGTTTCCTTCATTACGCGCACAGCGGCCTTTAGGGCGTCGCTGCTGTCGCCCTGGTAAGAGCCGAACGGCAGATCTACGATCACCAGCGCGCGCTTGGCGGCGCGTACCACCGCTGAGGCGTAGTACATCATCTCTTCGAGCGTGATGGGCACGGTGGTTTCATAACCGGCCATCACATTGGCAGCCGAGTCGCCGACGAGGATGATATCGATGCCCGAATCATCCAGTACGCGGGCCATGGAGTAATCATACCCGGTGAGCATCGCTATTTTTTCACCACGGCTTTTCATCTCACGGATGGTATGGGTGGTGATGCGTTTGATTTCCTTATTTACAGACATAACGCAAACGTAGTAAAAAAAGCCAAATGATTATGGCTATTAACGTTGCATATCTTAAAATGGGGGTGAATACAGCCGACACTATCCTTTTCGGCCAAGCCGTAAATAGCGGGTCACACACGCCGCACTGGCTGGTAAAGACGGACTAGCTGATTTTTTTGACGTCTGCCGCTTGCGGTCCCCGTTGGCCCTTCACGATGTTGAACTCGATGCGGTCGTCTTCGGCAATAGGTTCGGTCAGGTCGTTCACGTGGAAAAAGATGCGCTCGCCCGTCATCCCGTCATTGATAAAGCCGTATCCCTTGGATTCGTTGTAGTATGCTACACGGCCGGTACGCATGCCTCCTGCGTCTTCGATGTCTTCAAGCTTCGGTGTGCTGATCAGAATTTCGTCTGCCGATATGGATTTGAGCTTCTTCGGGTCGGGCGGAGTGGTGGTGATGTTGCCATACTCATCCACGTAAGCCAGCATATCATCCAGGCTCTTGCCTTTGTTGGATGCACCGGCTTGACGTTTTTCCTCACGGCGCTGTTCTTTCTCTCTCTTCTTTTGTTGTCGTTTCTTGGCGTTTTCTTTTTTACTGAATGTCTCTTGTGATCTTCCCATTGATGATTTTAAATTAAACACTGCTGTCAGGGTCACTAAGGCTTTTCGATGATTTGCAAGCTGGGGTGGGGAGCAAAAACGAAAGGATATAATATGGCCCTTTGTGCAAAGGTACAAAATAAGTATCGGATAACCAAAGCCTTTAGGTAGCATGGAATTGAAGGATTGTTTCTACCTTTAGCAACTGGCTGGCCATGGCATAGCACCAATCCGGCCACAAAAGGAATGGAAGGTAAAAAAATCATCATTATCGGAGCGACATCCGGTATCGGGCGGGCGTTGGCAGACGTCTTCGCGGCCGACGGCTATACGGTAGGTATCACCGGCCGCCGGGAGGCATTACTACGTGAAATAATGGCTGAAAGACCGACAAGTTACCATATTGCCGCGTTTGATGTCACGGATGCGGCTACGAGCATCACGCAACTGGAAGAACTTACTGCCGCCATGGGCGGCGTAGATACAGTCGTGGTCAGCGCTGGCGGAGGGGATACCAACTCGGCGTTGGATTTCTCGGTAGAACAACGAATGATTGACCTCAACATACGGGCGTTCACGCAGGTAGCCGATTGGGCATTCAATTATTTTAGGAACCGGAAGGAAGGGCATTTGGCGGCCATCACATCCGTGGCAGGCATGCGCGGCAGCCGGCAGGCGCCTGGTTACAGTGCAAGCAAAGCCTATCAGGTCAATTACCTGCAAGGACTGCGGCAAAAAGCGTATAAGGAGCAGTTGGATATTACGGTAACGGATATCTGTCCCGGTTTTGTGGATACACCCATGGCCAAATCGCCCGTGCGGTTCTGGGTGGCGCCGGTGGATAAGGCGGCCCGGCAGATTTATCGGGGATTGCGAAAGCGTCGCAATGTCGTGTACATCACGAGACGGTGGCGGTTGGTCGCCGGGGTCTACCGCTTACTACCGGGGTGGTTGCATAGGCGGTTGTGAAGGCCATCTTTTTTTGCAGCGGCATCCCGCCGCAGTAGACACGCGATGGGCGAATATAGGCCAGCGAATCAGCCACTAAGCTATCTGCCGGCAACGGCTCCTTCCGCAGGGTATCTGTATCTGTTCTCAAGCTATCTTTCGCTAAGCTGTCTATGCTTATGCTATCTTTTGTTACGCTATCCGGATGCACTACCGATTCCGCCTTTATGGAATCTTGGCTAATCGGACGTCCTTTAGGCAACGATTGCTCGGCGTTAGCCGAGTCTGCCGGAACAGCCACGGACGCATCCGCGGGCGGCCGTCGCCGCGTGAGCAGATCTTCCTTGGAGGTGGGGCGGTCACCGGGTTTCCATACAAATCCGTTGAGGATTTCCGCTTCCTGCGGGATAAGGTGGATGGGGTATACTTTGCCGTCCACGCGCCTTATCGGGCTGAATTCGACAATTTGGTTGCTATCTACCAAAATTTTGATGCGGCTACTACGGCTGTGGTACATGTTGGTATATACCTGTTCTTTTTCATCGACCATGTAATAGATGCTTTCCGCGTTGCCGTCCACGAACATCCGGTCCAGCGCATTGTTGGTGAAAAAACCGGTAATCCGTCGACCTTTCACCTGGTTGTATTTGCTCGAATCCAGCTGGGTGTTTACCATGAATGCGTTGCCCATGAGGATCATGTTATCGAGTTGCTCATTGCGCACCTGCATAAAAATGGTGTCGGAGGTCATCTGCGATCCCTGCGCCCATATCATCGGTCGACCGAAAAAGCGCATCATCGAATCGGGATAGCCATAGTATACCGAATCCGCTACCGCTTGTAGGTCCGATTTGAACAACCGAACATTATAATAGGCTTTGATAATCCGCGTTTTAGCGGTGTCGTTGGCTAGGGAGTCTGACGGTATGGTGTCTGTCGACGGGCGGGAGAGCGCAGCAACGGCACCGGCCATGAGGCTGTCCGCTTCACCGCCTGTTGGGATGACGGCTTGCTCCCGCAGTGCGCTGTCTGCCGCTAGGCCCTGTGCCAATGCATCGTGACCCAATTCGGCGCTTAGCGGTACGGCCCCGACCCGCTCGACGTGGGTAGCCAGCATGGCGGAGTCGGATGCGACCCGCGCCCCGGCGATAACCGTATCTGTCTGGATGACGGAGTCTTTTATCGGTACCGTATCTTCTAGTGTTGCCGTGAGGCTATCGGCCGGTGCGCGGAGCGAGTCCGGGGGTAGCGCGGCAATGGAATCCACGACGGTGCTATCTGCCGGGGTACCGCCTAACCGCGGTGGACGGGCCAGCGTACGGGTGTCACCCTCACCAGGGGGCGCGAATTGGTCCAAGCCGCCTAAATCATCTGAATACTCCTCGTCGGTGTATTCGTCGTCGCTATATTCATCGAGCTCACCGCCTTCGCGGTCGAGCTCAAAAACCCGAGGTACGTAATCTCTGAGGAATATCAACCGCGAAAACAGCGTGTCGGCAGTGAGGTATATGGTGTCTACGACAGGCGGTTGGTTCGGTGGGGGCGTCAAGCTATCCGTCGCGAGGCTATCCGGCTGCAATACCTGTTGGCGCAGCGTGTCTGCCGCTAGGCTATCGATGTCTTCCGTGGCGCGATCTGTACGCAGGCTATCCACCGAAATGCTATCGGAAGCCGTGCTATCGGAGCGCGTAACGGTCATCACCAGCGGATTACGGGTCATCGTAATGGACTCGTCAGCTCGGTTGTAAACGCCCTCGCCGCCGTAGCTGAAATATTGGTCGGCCGTATCGATAAACACCACGTTCTGCACAGCGCGGCCGTTGCCCGATACCCCGTCGTAATAAATACTATCGCCGCGCAGGAATTTGCTCCCTTCGGTATATAGGTTGTTCTGGTCAAACCATGCCTGCTCGGTCTCGGTATTGTACTCGCCACGCTCCGTATACATGTTTTCGCCATCGTTGCCCTTGATGTTGGTGGGGCCATAGAAGTAGGTTACTTTGCTTCCCGAATTATAGCGCATCGTATCGGTATAGATTTTTACATCGGGCGTGCGTACAATGACGTCATAGCGGAAATATGCGTCTTTCGTGTTGTCGAAGTAGTAGGCGTTCTTGCTCGTGATGGTGTCGGTGGTGTTAACGATACGGCCGCCCCCGGTATAGGTCCCCACGCTGCTTTTCATGTTGTAGGTGAGGTAGTTGGTGGTAAGCACGGAACTTCCGTCTACCATCCGTACGTTGTTGGTGAGGGTTGCCAATTGGGTTTCGGCCACATAGTGTAGCTTGTCTGCATAAATCACCGTGCCATTGGGCTGGGTAATGATTACTTTGCCGAAAGCATCGAAAAATTGGCGACCCGCGTCGTCGTTGTAGATATATCCGCTATCAGCGGATAGGGTAGAACCATGGTGTTCGTAAACCGGCCGGTAATTAATCATGCGGCCCGTGGTGGCGTTCAACCGACTGTGCGACGAAGATAAGAGCCGCAGCTCGTCCCGCTGCTGCGCGTGCAGCGCGGCACCCGATAGCGTGACGACATAAATCAGCAACAGCCATTTTTTCACGGCGGTAAAAATAGCTAAAATGCATGGTATTCTTTAATACCGTGGTAAATTCCGGCGAGTTCTGGTGTCTTTCATCCTTCAACGGGCGCTAGTTCCAACATGCCAGCGTATACGCTATCCGACACCGCTCCTGTTTCTTCGTCTATGAACGCCATATATGCGTGGCAGGTGCCTCCAACCAGATTAAACCCGCGGGTGTCAACCACATCGCTCTTCCAACCGGCCCCGTAGGTTTTATATGCGCAACTCCCATTAATGGGATGGTACAGTACCAGTATCGTCCGGGTGGTATATCGGATATCTTGGCATTTAGGCGTTTCCCAGGTGAATCGCACTACGCTGCCTTCCTGCGCTACAGTCGCCTCCAAAGGTACCGGGAGCGGCCCGCCGCTAAATGCAAATTTCTGGGGATTGATTTCGTACCGCGATTCCCCCTCGTTGAAAACGACGGCATGGGTAAGGTTATAGGACATGGCTGCGTTATGCCCGGTTTGAGGCGGTGCGTATTTGCCGAAGCCGACCTTGACCACCCGGAGTAATGGCCGGAGCCATTCCTGCACCACCTTGAACCGTTCGCGTTGCAACGCTTGCAGGGGCGTCGGCTTCCGTTTTCTCCGAGGCGTGCGTGGCAACGAGCGCGCGATATTTTGTCCGTTTGCAGTGTAGAAAACCACACCGCCCACTTTTCCATGCACATGGCCATGGATACCATCCAGTAATTTTCCCATCCTGGTTTATTTTTGGTTTAATATTTATTTGTACCAAAGCTACTAATTATTTTATATTAACCATTAAATTATCCGAGAATAATCCAATGATTATTCGGTCCTATCCGAATAAACTCCGAACAAACCCCGAATAAACTATGGTTTATTTCCGAAGAATTAATGTGAATGGACTAGTAGAATCTTGGATGATAGGTAACGTTGCCATACATGGGAATATCCCAGCTTTGACTTGCTTTTTGAACGCTTCATGCAGGTTATCTTCAGCACGATGTTTAATAATATCCAATATCCCGTACCTTTGGCGTATGAGCGTGCAGGAGCGATTTTCCCAATTCCTAGATGAACAGGCACTGTGCCGGCTCGGCAGGCGCGTGTTGCTTGCAGTGAGCGGCGGCAAGGATTCCGTGCTGATGGCCCACCTGTTTGCCGACGCGGATTACGCCGTCGGCATCGCCCATTGCAATTTCCAGTTACGCGGCGGCGAGTCCGATGCGGATGAAGCACTGGTAAACCGGCTTGCCCGGCAGCTGGACGTGCCATTCTATACCACTGCATTCGATACGGAGGCGCACGCGCGGACACACGGCATTTCCATCCAGATGGCGGCGCGCGACCTGCGTTACGATTGGCTCGAAACCATCCGCACTTCGCAGGGATACGATTACATCGCCATCGCGCAACATCAGAACGACCACCTCGAAACCCTCCTGCTTAATTTGGTGCGCGGCACCGGGTTAAGTGGCCTCCGAGGCATCCAGCCCAAACGCGGCCGCATCATCCGTCCGATGCTGTTCCTCACCGCGGCCGAAGTGGCAGCCGAGGTGGCACGGCAAGGATTGGACTACCGTGACGATGCATCCAATTTTTCAACCAAATACGCTCGCAATAAAATCCGGCTGGAAGTCATTCCCAAGTTGAAGGAGCTTAACCCCGCACTGGAGCGGACGATGGCCGCGAATATGGCCCATTTCACCGATGCCCATAAAGTATTGCAGCACTACGTAGTGGAGCTGCGTAACCGCCTTTTTGTGCCGGAAAAAATAGATGGGGAGGAGGAGTGGCATATCAGCATCGCGGAGTTGGCAACCCTCGATCCGCAGCTGTTCCTGCTGTATGAGTTGTTCAGGCCCTACGGCTTTTCTGAGGCCGTGTTGGCCGATTTGGCCGACGCATTGGACGGCATATCCGGCAAACAGTTTTTCTCGCCGTCATATGTGCTGTATATCGACCGAAAGACCGTGGTCATGAGACGGAGCGAGCCATCCACAGACGAAGTGGCGACCATCCATGAAGCCGGCGAATGCGTAAGCTGGGGTCGTTCCCGTTTTGAATCGGCATGGTCTGACGATACGGTGGTCCGCGCCGATCCCCATATCGCCCAATTCGATGCCGACCACCTTGTTTTCCCGCTCCAAATCCGTTCGTGGCAACCGGGCGATGCCTTCCACCCGTTGGGGATGAAGGGGAGCAAGAAGCTGAGCGACTTCTTCGTATCGCTGAAAATCCCCATGCACGATAAACGTCGGGTGCCCGTGGTGGTCAATGGTAACGGCGATATCATCTGGGTAGCGCCCTACCGAATGGACAATCGTTATAAAATTACGGCCGAAACGAAAAAAGTGTTTACATTAGCACGTCTTTAATGCCATGGAGGAAAAACCGATTTACGTAGAAAACCAATATTTGGGACGAGACCGCGGGTGGCTCAGCGTGCGGCTGGTGCTTGCTTTGTTCTGTTTTACGGCCTACTACATCAACATCGATCGTGAGCGCGAGAGCCAACTGTTCCTCCTGGTGGGCATCGCCATCCTGTTCGTTTCGATTGTGATGATGTACATGTTGCAGTATCGCATTACCGTGGAAGGGGGCTGTGTGAAGCTGAGTGGGCTGTGGACAACCCGGTTAGTGAAAATCGACCTCAACAGCATCGTAAATGTGGAACGCAAACCGTATAGTAAGTTTTTTATCAATAACCCCGTTTATAACCTGCACCAGAAGGGACGCATCAAATTCTATGCGGGAGGCAAGGATGCGGTATGGCTCACCGACCGCGACGGCCTGCTGTATATCATCGGTACGCAACGGCAGGTCGAGCTGGAGCAGGCGATTCTTAAGGCGAAAACCACGTCGTAAATCAATAGTGACAAACTTGCATGTAAAACCATTTTTATTTAAGTTTGTATCAATATGGGATTATTGAAATTTTTAGTCATCGCAATAGCCGTTATGTGGTTGGTACGTTTGGTAGCACGGCTCCTTTTCCCATGGGCGATGCGCAAGATGGCAGAGAAGGTAATGGGCAATGCCCAACAGCAATACCAGCAACGGAATACGACATTCCGCGGGGCAAGCGCCAATGAACAGCACCAGCCGGATGGTAAGGTGCGCATCGATTACATGCCGCCGCAGGATAAACCGAAGAACGGTGCCAAGCGTGCGGGGGAATTTGTGGATTTCGAAGAAATCAAGTCGTCTGCTGAATAGCTGCCAACATGTGGCTGAAACAACTCACTGTCCTTAATTTCAAGAATTATACCGAAGCCACCTTGCATTTTGCGCCAGACGTGAATGCGTTTACCGGGGCCAATGGCGCTGGTAAGACCAATCTCTTGGATGCCATCCACTACCTGTCTCTCTGCAAGAGCTTTTTCAATCCGGTCGACTCGCAGCAAATCCGTCGCGATGCCGATTGGTTTATGGTACAGGGCGAATTTGATAAGGACGGACAGCCGGATACGGTAGCATGTAGCCTCAAACGCAATCAGAAGAAACAGTTCAAGAAAAATAAGAAGGCGTACACGCGGCTGGCCGATCATATCGGCTTGTTCCCGCTGGTGATGGTGTCGCCCAGCGACTCGGCCATCGTCTCCGATGGAAGCGAGGAACGCCGCCGCTTCGTGGATAGCGTCATCTCGCAGACGGACCTCGCCTACCTCGATGGGCTAATCGCTTACAACAAGTGCCTCGTGCAACGTAATAGCCTGTTGAAACAGGCGACTAAAAGCGGTGTGCTGGACCGCAGTCTGCTCGAAGTGCTTGACATGCAGTTGGTTGAGTTCGGGGTACCCATTTTTGAGAAGCGACAAGCGTTCATGGCGGAGTTTATCCCAGAATTCGATAATCATTACCGGTTTCTTACCGACACCGCCGAAACGGTTTCTCTGGTGTATGAATCGCAGCTGATGCGGGGTTCATTCGCCGCGTTGCTGGAGCAGCACCTGGAGCGTGACCGCCTGCTGGAACGGACCACCGCAGGCATCCATAAGGACGACCTGCTCTTCGCTATCCACGGTGACATGCCGCTCAAAAAATTCGGTTCGCAAGGTCAGCAGAAGTCGTTCCTCATTGCGCTGAAGCTGGCGCAGTATAGTTTCCTGCACCGCCGGAAAGGATTCAAGCCGCTGCTGCTGCTCGACGATATCTTCGATAAGTTGGATGATCACCGTACCCGGAAGTTGATGCAAATGGTGTCTGACGATGATTTCGGTCAAATATTCTTAACCGATACCGATTCGACACGGATAAAGCGTATCTTTGAGGAGATAAACCGCGACGTACGGGTTTTTGGAATAGACAACGGGACGGCACATCAATCGGAAGCGCATGGGTAGGGGTGACGACATGACCATCAAGGATGCTATCGAGAAAATGCTCGATGTGTACCGCCTGCGCCGTAAGTTCGACGAGACCGCCTTGATATCGGCTTGGCCGGAGCTCATGGGCAAGGCTATAGCTAACCGCACCAAACAATTGTATATACGCGATAAAAAGCTGTTCGTAAAGGTCGAATCGTCGGTCATCAAAAGCGAACTGGTGCTGATGCGGTCGCAGATCATCGGCCGCTTGAACGAACACGTGGGGCAGGTCGTCATCGAAGACCTTATCCTACTCTGAAGGTATCGACAGGATGAAACCTACGCCGTAGCTATTCTCGATCCGTGCCCCTGAAGCCGACTGCCGTAATAGCTTGCGCAGTCGTGATATAAACACATCGAGGCTGCGGCCCATGAAATAATCGTTTTCGCCCCAAAAACGGATCAATAGGTCTTCACGTTTCACAATGGTATTCCGATAGGTATACAGGTACGCCAGCAGCTCGGCTTCGCGCAGCGTCACCGTGGTTTTCACCCGGCCGTCAACCGACAGGCTCAGCGCTTCTTTATTTAACGTAATGTTGCCAATCTGGATGATATCGGTAGCGGGCTCCGATTCCGCCACGATGATCTTCCGCCGCACAATGTTGCGGATGCGCAATACCAGTTCGTCGATATCAAACGGTTTGGTGATGTAATCCATCGCCCCCATATCCAAACCCAATAACCGGTCTTTTTTCTCCTTGCGCGCGGTGAGGAAAAGGAAATATGCGTTCTTGTCGTGCGCCACGATTTTCTGTGCCAGGTCAAAGCCGTTAAAGTCGGGAAGCTGAATATCGATGATGACGAGGCTGTAGGTGTGTTCCCCACGCAGGTACTCTTGGTAGGCGGTTTTACCGTCCACGCACCAAGTGACGTCGAAATTCATTGCTCCTAAGTATTGCTTGGTCACATTGCCCAGGTCTATTTCATCTTCTACGTATAGTAATTTCGGGTTCATTCGCGTACTAACTTTTATAAGGGATGTGAATGGTGAACTGGCTGCCTACATGTTCCTTGCTCTCCACGGATAGCGCCCAACCGTGGCTTTTGATGCATTGGTACGTATAATAGAGGCCCAGTCCCAGTCCTGAGATATGCTGGGCACCCTGTTGCTGGAAACGGTAGAACTTTTCGAACACGTGCTCTTTTTCCTTGTCGGGGATACCCGTGCCATTGTCTGACACGGCTAGCTTGATGGTGTTATCGGAAAGCGCCGTATGTACGTTCACCTGCTTGCGTTCGCTGTGGTTATACTTAATGGCATTGTCAAAGAGGTTCAACAGCATCGTGGTAAAGAAAAATTTGTTGAGTTCCACATGGAGTGGCCGGCCCACCGTATGAAAGGTCACGGTGGCGTTCTGGACAGATAGCTTTACGTTGTAGTCGGTGATGATTTCATTTAGCAATTGATTGAGTTCATAGGATTCTTTCTGTAAGGTGGCATCATCCATCGTGGTGATGTCCATCACCTGGTCAAATAGTTTCTGGAGGCGTAAGGATTGCCGCTCGATGATTTTCGTGAGGGGCTTGATGTTCTCGGCATTGGCCAGGATGCTGTCGTTTTGCATATTTTTATTTGCAACGATAATTGTGGAGAGCGGCGTGTTGAACTCATGCGTGATGCTATTGACGAAGTCCGATTTCATCTCGGCCAGCTTCTTTTGGCGGAGCCAATTCCGGTAGGTGACATAGTAAATGGATACCGCACAACCGATGGCAAATAGCGCGAGCAGGAGGGTCGGCATCATGAGCTTGATCACGCGCCAGGTGCGGTTGCGGTGGTCGGCATGCAGCGAGAAAGTCATCCAGTAATTATAGTCTTCGGCGTTGCTCACGGTGAGATTGGTTATCTCGTTTTGCGGAAGTGGCGTATTCAGTTCACCGCCTATACGGACGCCTACTGGCGTGTTGTGGCTGTCGGACAAGAAAGGTGGTGGATCACTGGCATGGTAAGCGTTGACAAGCATCATGTTTTTGAATACCAGTTGGATTGCATTGATTGTCAGTAGGTACTCGAGGTCCTCATCCAGTTGGTGTTCGTTTTTAACAGCTGAAAAGAGGCTGTCCATGGTGTTGGCCTCACGGAGGGAGCGGAACATGCTATCCAGTACAAGGTCCTTTTCGTGGGCGAATACCCCCGATCCGCGCTGGTATGCGGCTTCCAACGCATGGATATTGCCCATCAAATACCGGTCAATGATTGACACTCCACCGGGAAATACCTTATCATTGCGGATACGCTGGGTGTAACTTTCCTTTAGAAAGGATTTCTCTACCGCCTGGTACTGCTCATCCCGCAACTTGAAGGTATTGAAGGTAAGATAGAACACCACGGAAATCAATAAAATGAGCCCCACCAGTGAAACACCTTTATGTGTCTTCAACGAATACCGCATGTAGTTATTTTATTAACCGTTACGCGAATATAACAATGAAATCATGAGAATAGATGCTGTATGGCAGCCTGTTTGAATTTCATTAACATTTCATTGGGTATTTGTTAACATCCGGTGAAGTGCGAATGTATTATTTTTGTTGCTATAGATGGTTGAATAATTAAACCCTATTAAAACAAAATATATCCAAACGCGGAATGGGCGACTTTTGCTAAGACGAAGGTTGCCCATTTCAATTTTAAACAGATGGTAATGATGCGTTATTTTTTAGTCGGTATGCTCCTTGTGGTTTTGGGAGGCGGTTTTATTTCATGCTATGCCGTTGGACGGACGGTCTCGGCCGACCCGACGGGGAGGGACGAGGTAGACACGTTGGTCCGTGACGGGTTTGAACTGTTGTTTATCCAACAGGATGTGAATTTCGATGCCACCGTTGCCGATCGGCTGAAGGACGTGTTTTTCGAGGTGTACCCGCCGTTGGTGGCAGCATTTAATCCGGAGGCTGTACGCCGCGTCACATTGACGATCGATACCGCGTACGATGGTGTGGCCTATGCGCACGATGGTCGGGTGGTAATCAGCCAAGCTTGGCTGGAGGCGAAGCCGGAAGATGTGGACGTGGTCACCCACGAGGTTATGCACATCGTGCAGGCGTATCCATCCGGCAGTGGGCCCGGCTGGCTCGTGGAAGGAATCGCGGATTACGTGCGTTATAAATATGGTGTGGATAATGCCAAGGCAGGGTGGTCGTTGCCGGATGTGAAAGCCGATCATCATTATAGCCAGAGCTACCGGGTCACTGCACGCTTTTTGGATTGGATAGAAACCAACCGGGTGTCCGGCCTGGTGAAAGTGCTTGATAGTGTCATGCGCACCGGTACCTATACAGATGACATCTGGGAAATACAGACCGGTCTTACCCTCGATGAGTTATGGGCGGCGTATTCGGGCAGTGCGCGGCGTGACGCCACCCAGTCTGCCGATAGCTTGATCAATTATGTACAGCCACTTATCGGTACCGCCAAGATGGGACACACCTTCCCCGGTGCTACGGTTCCCTTCGGGGCAGTGCAACTCAGTCCGGATACGGATACAATCCCTTATGCGGTAGATGGCAAGTATAATCCGGATGTTTATAAATACTGCGCAGGGTACCAGTATGACGACCCGACCATCGTCGGTTTCAGCCATACTCATTTTAGCGGAACGGGGCATTCCGATTTGGGCGATTTCTTGATTATGCCGACCGCTGGCACCTTGCAGCTCAACCCCGGCACAGCAGAGGCCCCAGAGACCGGGTTCCGGTCGGCATACAGCCATGACAACGAGACTGCCGCCGCGAACTATTACCGCGTAAAACTAGATGACCACCAGATTACGGCGGAGCTGACCACCACCACCCGGGCAGGATTCCATCGCTATACGTTTCCTGCCAACGAAGAGGCGCACATCATCCTGGACTTGATGCATGGCATTTATAACTACGACGACAAGACCGTGTGGACGGTTGTCCGTGTGCTGAACGACAGCACTGTTGTGGGTTATCGGCAAACCAATGGATGGGCCCGTACGCGGACGGTGTATTTCGCCATGTCGTTTTCCAAGCCATTCAAATCATACGGCGGCCGGAATTTTGAAGCTGCCCCTGTATATCGGGGCTTTTGGCGGAAGTTTGACCAAAGCGACAATTTTCCCGACATTGCGGGTAAGAAGCTACGGATGCATTTTGATTTTGACGTGCAAGCTAGCGAGCAGATCCAGGTGAAGTTTGCACTTTCACCGGTAAGCATGACCAATGCCGTGGCCAATATGGAAGCCGAGGTACCGCATTGGGATTTCGAACGTACTAAGCGCGAAGGTCAGGCACTGTGGGAAAAGGAACTGCGGCGAATCGACGCTAAAATGCCCGCCGAGGCCGATTATGTGAATTTTTACACGGCGATGTACCATGCGGCCCTGATGCCGACGGTCTACATGGACGTCAACGGGCAGTACAAGGGGCTGGATTATGAAGTGCATACCGCCGATGGATTTACCAACTATACCTCCTTTTCGTTGTGGGATACGTTCCGGGCGCTCCATCCCTACCTTAACATCATCAACCCATCGCGTAACGCGGATATGGTAGCGTCGATGCTGGCCCACTATGACCAAAGTGTGTTGAATATGCTACCCATTTGGTCCCATTATGCCAATGACAATTGGTGCATGAGCGGCTACCACAGCGTATCGGTCATCGCCGATGCCATTATCAAAGGAGTATACCGCGGTGATGCGCACGCTGCGCTGGAAGCATGCGTGGCTACTGCGAATCAGCGCCGGTATGAGGGGATCGGTGAGTACATCGATCATGGATACATCCCTGATGAAGCCAATGGCACATCGGTATCCAATACACTGGAATATGCGTATGATGATTGGTGCATTGCACAGCTGGCCAGGCACCTCGGCGAGCAGGAAGTGTATGAAACATTTATCGCACGGTCTGAAAATTGGCGGAATCTATACGATGCCTCGATTGGCTTCATGCGCCCACGGCATGCCGACGGAACTTTCCGAAAGGTGTTCGACGTACTTGAAACCCACGGGCAGGGATTCATCGAGGGTAACACCTGGAACTACAGCCTCTACGTGCCCCACAACCCAATAGGCTTGATGGACGCGATGGGAGGCAAAGGTCGCCTTTCGCGCTACCTCGATTCGCTGTTCACCATGCACCTTCCCGACCAGTTCTTTGCCCATACCGAAGACATTACCCGGGAGGGCATCATCGGCAACTATGTGCACGGCAATGAGCCTGCCCACCATGTGGCTTACCTGTACAACATCACCGGCGAGGCATGGAAAGCCCAGGAACGCGTGCGGATGATCCTCAAAAACCAATACCATAATGGTCCAGACGGACTTGGAGGAAATGACGATTGCGGGCAGATGAGCGCGTGGTACCTGTTCAGTAGCTTGGGTTTCTACCCGGTATCGCCCGGATCGGACGCGTATTGGCTGGGTAGCCCCCTGGTGCAGTCGGCCACCATCAACCTCGAGAACGGGAAGACGTTTACGGTTGAGGCCGTTAACCAAAGCGATAAAAATGTGTATGTAAAGCAGGTAACACTCAACGGGAAGCCGTTGGCGGGTTACCAATTAACACACCGTGATATCGCAAACGGCGGGCACCTCATATTCACGATGACAGATAAACCCGATAAGGGGCGCTAATGCCGCACGTATTTACGCCCCATATTCCTAAGGATAATATAGCCGATAACGCCCGAGAGGGCCGAGGCGATGAGGATAGCAAATTTAGCTTCCGTTTGGTGATAGACGTCACTGAACGAAAGCAATGCGATAAATATGGACATGGTAAAACCGATGCCGCCCATTAGCCCCATGGCCAATACCTGGAACCACTTGGTACCCTTGGGCAGTTCGCTAAATCCCAGTTTTACCGAAATCCACGATAATAGCGTGATGCCGAGGGGTTTGCCTATAAATAGGCCAGCGATGATGCCCAAGCCCAACGGACTGGCTAAGCCTTCCATCATCTCGCTTTCAAATCGGATATTGGTGTTGGCCAGTGCAAAGAGGGGCATGATGATAAAATTGACCGGGTTGGCGATTGCATGCTCTACCGTCTGGATTGGGGAAGGGCCTCCCGCTTTACCTTTGATAGGAATGGCGAATGCCGTGAGCACACCTGCAATGGTGGCATGGATACCGGAATGGTGGATGAAATACCAGATGAAGGCTCCAGGGATAAGGTAAACCCATATCGACTTGATGCCTATGCGGTTGAGAAACAACATCACTGCAAATAGACCGAGGGCATAAAGCAGGTAGGAGCTATCGAGCTCGGTCGTGTAGAAAATGGCGATGACCAGTATGGCGCCCAAATCGTCGACGATGGCCAGCGCTGTCAAGAACACTTTCAGCGCCACGGGCACCCGTTTACCTAGGATGGATAGGATACCGATGGCAAATGCGATATCGGTGGCCATGGGGATACCCCAGCCGTGGGCGGTCTCCGTTCCGGAGTTAAACAGCGCGTATAGGCCGGCAGGGACCAACATGCCGCCGAGAGCGGCAAATATGGGTAAGGACGCTTTTTTGGCCGATGAAAGCTGGCCATGGGCCAGTTCCTGTTTGATTTCGATGCCCACCATCAGGAAGAAGATAGCCATCAACCCGTCATTGATCCACAGGAGTATGGGATACCTAAGGTGCACCTGTGACGTTTCAAAGCCGATTTGCTGGCCAAGCAGGGATTCAAAGCCCGGTCCCAAGGGGGAGTTGGCGATAATCAATGAGATAATTAAAAACACCAGTAGGGTGATACCACTTGCGGAATCGGCCTCGAAAAATTGCTTGATCTGTTTGCGCATCTTGAAAAGGTTTGTCGTTCGTTAATAAAATGAATTAGTGATTACTACATGAAAAGATTGATATCCCCCTTGCCTTCACGGATGATTTCGAAATCGCCCGAGGTGGTATCGATTACTGTCGACGCGATGTTACCGCCATATCCGCCATCGATGACGATATCGACCAGATTGCCGAATTTTTCATGGATAAGCTCCGGATCGGTAGCATATTCCACGATTTCATCATCATCATGGATGGAGGCCGATACGATCGGATTGCCCAATTCTTGCACGATCTCGCGGGCGATGAGGTTGTCGGGTACCCGAATACCCACCGTTTTCTTCTTCGAGCTCAGTAGTTTGGGTACCTGGCCGCTGGCATTGAAGATGAAGGTGAACGGCCCCGGCAAAGCCTTTTTCAATACCCGGAAGGTCGCCGTGTCGAAGGGCTTGGTATATTGGGATATATCGGTGAGGTCATAGCAGATGAACGATAGGTTTGCTTTCTCGGGTTTTATGCCGCGCAGTTCGCAAACGCGCTCGATGGCTTTGTGGTTATTGATATCGCACCCCAAGCCATACACGGTATCGGTAGGGTAGATGATGAGTCCACCACGCCGTAAAACTGCTGCCACCTGTTGGATGGCTTTTGGATTGGGGTTTTCTTCGTAGATACGTAGTAACATCAATTCAATCGTTAAACGCTTGTCTGATGATATTAACCATCAAAACTCCGCGTTGTGCGGTGTGCGCGGGAAGGGGATGACATCGCGTATGTTAGTCATCCCGGTAACGAACAGCACCAGCCGTTCAAAGCCTACGCCGAAGCCCGAATGCGGCGCGGTGCCAAACCGGCGGGTATCCAAGAACCAATCCATTTCTTCCACCGGTATATTCATCTCTTCCATCCGTTGCGTTAACCTGTCCAGCCGTTCCTCGCGCTGAGATCCGCCCACCATTTCGCCGATACCTGGAAAGAGAATGTCCATGGCGCGGACCGTAAGCCGCCCTTCTGCGTCGGGCTCGTTCTGTCGCATGTAAAAAGCTTTAATATCTGCTGGGTAATCCGTCAGGATGACCGGTTTCTTGAAATGTTTTTCCACCAGGTACCGCTCATGTTCCGACTGTAGGTCGGCACCCCACCCCTCGATGAGGTATTTGAATTGTTTCTTTTGGTTGGGCTTGCTGCGCTGCAGGATATCAATAGCCTCCGTGTAGGTGAGCCGCTCGAAGCTATTATCCAAGCAGAAATTGAGCTTCTCTACGAGATCCATTTCAGCGCGGTCTTTCTGTGGTTTGTTTTTTTCTTCCTCCAGCAATCGGGTGCGGAGAAACTCGATTTCGTCAGGGCAATGGTCGAGCGCGAATCGGATGACATATTTTAGTAGGTCCTCGGCCAGGTCCATGTTGTCATCCAGTTCATAGAACGCCATCTCCGGTTCAACCATCCAAAACTCAGCCAAGTGGCGCGTGGTATTCGAGTTTTCGGCCCGAAAAGTGGGGCCAAAGGTATAAATGTTGCCCAAAGCCATCGCTGCCAGCTCGCCTTCCAACTGTCCGGAAACGGTGAGGTTAGTGGGCTTTCCGAAGAAGTCTTCGCGGTAATCCACCGATCCATCCGGATTGCGGGGTGTGTTGTTGAAATCAAGGGTAGTTACCTGAAACATCTCGCCAGCACCTTCCGCATCCGACCCGGTGATGATGGGCGTGTGCAGATATACGAAACCGCGCTCATAGAAAAATTGGTGTATCGCGAACGAAAGGGTGGTCCGTACCCTAAAGATGGCATTGAAGGTGTTGGTGCGGAAACGCAGGTGGGCAATTTCGCGAAGGAATTCGAGGCTGTGTTTTTTAGGTTGCAATGGGAATTTTTCCGGATCGCTGTCGCCTATTATTTCGAGTTTATCTACCTTTATTTCCACGCGTTGTCCTTTACCTAGGGATTCCACGAGTGAACCGGTAACCGCAATGGCAGCCCCCGTAGTGATCCGTTTGAGCAAGCTCTCATCCGTGTTATGAAAATCGACCACCGCCTGGATGTTGCCCAGTGTGGAACCGTCGTTGATGGCAATGAATTGGCTGTTACGAAATGTCCGTACCCATCCTTTTACCGTTATCTGCTGGCCGTACTCGGTGGCATTCAACAGATCTTTTATGCGTGTATGTTTCATTATTTATCGCTGTTTACTTTCTTGTGAACTTCTGAAGTCTCGCTATCCTTGTCCTTAAAAAATCGTTCTGCCTTGGTCCCCGAAACGCTCCGCTTTCTCTGCGCCATTTCGTTCCTAGTGCTTACACATTAACAGGTTCACTTACTCACAATATATCTCAAAAACAAAAACCCCCATATAAACTGGAGGCTTTGCTTGAAAATCTAAAATCTACAACCGAGGATGTCAAAATCACCCTAACACTTTGGTGACCAAATCGGCAGCTTCTTTGAGAAGAATCGCGGAGTATACCTCCAATCCGGATTCGTCAATCAGCCGTTTTGCTTCTTCCGCATTGGTGCCTTGTAGCCGCACGATGATGGGCACGGGGATGTCACCGATTTCATTGTAAGCATCGATAACGCCTTGTGCTACGCGGTCACAACGAACGATGCCACCAAAGATATTGATAAGGATCGCTTTCACATTCGGATCTTTCAGAATGATATTGAACCCTGCTTTTACGGTCTGTGCATTGGCTGTGCCACCCACATCGAGGAAGTTGGCGGGTTCGCCGCCTGCCAATTTGATGATGTCCATCGTAGCCATCGCCAGCCCCGCACCGTTCACCATGCACCCCACGTTGCCGTCGAGTTTTACATAATTGAGGTTAGACTCGCCGGCTTCCACTTCCGTGGGATCCTCTTCGGTGATGTCACGCATCGCTGCGTAGTCCGGATGTTTGAATAATCCATTTTCATCCAGGTTTACCTTGGCGTCGACGGCCAAGATTTTATCATCGGATGTTTTCAATACCGGATTGATTTCGAACATGGAAGAATCGGTGGCTTCGTATGCTTTATACAATGCCGCCACGAACTTGGTCATGTCTTTGAACGCAGCACCACTCAACCCCAGGTTAAAGGCTATTTTTCGCGCTTGGAAACCCTGAAGGCCGACCTTCGGATCGATCTCTTCCTTGAAAATGAGTTGGGGTGTTTTTTCGGCTACTTCTTCGATATCCATACCCCCTTCAGTGGAGTACATAACGATGTTCCGGCCACGGCCGCGGTCGAGCAGTACGCTCATGTAAAATTCCTTCGTTTCGCTCTCGCCGGGGTAATACACATCCTGTGCAATCAATACCTTGTTGACCTTTTTTCCCTCGGGGCCGGTCTGTGGGGTAACCAGTTGCATACCAATGATGTCGGTTGCCCGTTGTTTCACTTCATCAAGGTTTTTGGCAAGTTTGACGCCGCCACCTTTGCCGCGGCCGCCAGCATGTATTTGGGCTTTGACCACTACCCAGTCCGAATTGTAGTCTTCCTTTAGCTTCTTGGCTGCTTCTACTGCCTGTTCTGGCGTTTCGGCTACGATACCTTCCTGTACCCGTACGCCGAAACTTTTCAGTATTTGTTTCCCTTGATATTCGTGAATATTCATTTGCGTGAAATTTGGCGTAAAAATAGCGTTTTAATCGCGAATGGTCAAGTCAAACCGCTAAAATTCCCTACCTTCGCAACATGCTATGGGCAACGGGAATATACAAGTCGTACGGCGCACTGCCTATCCTCAAGGGGATAGACCTGCACGTAGCTAAGGGTGAGATTGTTAGTCTCGTGGGGGCTTCCGGCGCAGGCAAGAGCACGCTGCTCCACATCTTGGGTACGCTAGACAAACCCGATCGGGGCTCGGTTTCCCTCCTGGGTACAGATATCGGTGCGCTTAATGCGAAGCAGCTGAGTGCGTTCCGCAATGAACACATCGGTTTTGTTTTCCAATTCCACCACCTGCTGCCCGAGTTTACCGCCCTGGAAAATGTATGTATCCCCGCGTATATCAAAAAGGTGTCGCCGAAGGAAGCCCAACAACGGGCATCCGAGCTGCTGGAGCTTCTGGGGGTGGCTAACCGTCGAGACCATAAGCCCGGTGAGCTTTCAGGGGGGGAACAACAGCGTGTGGCTGTGGCCCGTGCGCTCGTAAACCGCCCTGCAGTCGTGCTGGCCGACGAACCCTCAGGGAACCTCGATTCGGAGAACGCAGCGGGGCTACATCAGCTATTCGTCGACCTGCGCGACCGGCTGGACCAAACCTTCATCGTGGTTACCCACAATGAAGAGTTGGCGGCAATTGCCGATCGAGTAGTGCACATCAAGGATGGATTAATCGAACCGCATCAGCGATAAGGCAGGCATGGCTGGTAGTATATTGATTACATACGGTACGCGGCCACTCGCCCAACGGGTAGGTAAACTGTTGCAGGGCGCGTATGAGGTGCAGTTCGGTTCGGCAGCCGATATTCCGCACGTATTGCTGCAGACAGGTAAATACATCCAGCTTCCGGGAGCGGACACGGCGGCTTTTGAACATGCATTACTCCGCATCTGTTTGGATAGTAGTATCGATGTAGTGATACCGCTTGGAACGAAAGAGATTGATTTTCTGGTTGCTACGAAACAATTGTTCGCCGAATACGGCATTGCGATATGGGTGCCCGATGCGGCGTATGGCGCGTTCGACAGGTTGGTGAACCCGGAGCGGCGCTTGCCGCTGGTGGTGCTCAACCACGGGGTGGCTGTGGCCGGGGAGCTTCAGGAAGTACAACCCGACATGCTATCACCCGTCATGCTATCAGGTGTATTTGCGCAGCCGGTACCCATGGACGGCCTGGCGTTGTGTTGCATAGCGGACTAAACAGTATGGAAGCGCATTAAACCAAACCCGATGTTTTTAATCAAACCGATATATGTTGACATACGCTGATATCGACACGAAAAAGAAAGCACTGCTCTTTGAGGTGGATGACGTGCTTTTTCCGGAAAAAGATTACCTGCTACAGGTATATTACCTATTTGCCCACTTGCTGGAGTATACCGAAACCGAGCCCACTGCCACCGAACTCACGGCGTTTCTGAAAACCGCTTATGAGCAGCACGGTCAAGCCGGACTTTTTGATCGCGCCGTGGATGCGTTCACCATCGACGCGAAGTACCGTGTGCAGTTTGAGCATATGCATAAGACGGCACGGCTCCCAGCAAGACTCTTGCTTTACCAAGCGATGCTCGACGTTATGCGCGAGGCGCATCAGCATGGAAAGCAGCTATTGGTTTTTACGGATGGCGACCCTACCATCCAACTGAATAAGCTCCGGCACGTGGAATGGAACGGACTGGACCAGCAGGTGAAAGTGTACTTCAAAGCGGAACTTCGGGCAAAGGGCTACGAACCACTCGATTATTTACTCGTGGAGAATGGATTGCAACCAGCCGATGTGGTTTATATCCACGCGGGAGAAAGCCCGGTGCCAATGGCGGGCGATATAGATTGCCTAGCGGCCGATCGTTTTCTGGAACCCTTTACGGGTTCAATCCACCCTTAAAATCGATAAAGCATGAACATGATACCCCAATTGACCCGTTTTGCCACCGCATTGTTCGGATTGTGTGTAGCAGTCGGTTGTAACCGGGAGACCGTAATGCCTGAGTTGGAGCGGCCTACCCGCCCCGATACCGAGGAGGCCCTGCTCAAGGATTCCGTTTATTATTTCACACACGGGTTTTATTTATGGCAAGCCGACCTGCCCGATTGGTTTAGTGATATCCGTAACCATACCCGGCAATATAACTCGGCAGATGCCGTTTTGGACGCGTTGAAAGGTTATGCGCGCGATGAAGCGGGGAACCCTTATGATCGGTTTAGTTTTTTGGACCGCTGGGGCACCGTGGATGCCGAGATACAGCAGGGATATGCCGGTAGCTTTGGGTTTGATGTGCGGTATAACAACGACACGGACCTTTATGTGAAAAAGGTAGATGCGGGCTCACCCGCTTACCGGCTCGGTATACGGCGTGGCTGGCAAATCGTGGAGTTGAATGGAACCGGCGACCTGTCGCTCTCTTCCATGGAGCAGGACAACTTCGCATTTCTCTTTGGTGCGTTGGATGCTAATGATATCGACCTTGTGCTCCGCAAGCCCGATGGTGAAGAAGTTAGCGTGTCGATGCAACGTGGTAATTATCAACTGCAACCGATCATGAACCGGCGAATTTACAGCGTTGGGGGTAAGAAGGTTGGGTATTTTATGTTCGATATGTTCGTTTCTACACTTGATGATCGTGGTAACCCCACCTATGTAAAGGGCCAGCTGGACGAACTGGTGGAGCAATTCGAGACGGAAGGGGTACAGGAATTGATTGTAGACCTCCGGTATAATGGCGGTGGAGCGGTAGCCACCGCCGAATACCTTTCGAATCTCCTGGCGCCGGCGGCTGTGGGGGACGGCTTGATGTATACCAATAAAGTCAACAGCGGCCTTGAGGCCTTTCTCCGTAGCTACGGGGTTCGCATTGATTTTTCGGATGTGCATTTCAATAAAGCAAAAAACCTCGACCTCGATCGGATTTATTTCCTCGTTACGGAGGGTACGGCGTCGGCCAGTGAACTGCTTATTAACAACCTGCGGCCGCATGTGGATGTGAAATTGATTGGTGAGTACGCCACATATGGCAAGCCGGTCGGGTTTTTCAACTGGAACATCCTCGGCGTAGATCTCTATGCGGTCTCGTTCCAGACCTTCAATTCAGTGGGGTATGGTGATTATTTTTCGGGTTTGCCTGTTGATAAGATGGTTAGCGACGACCTAACCAAGGATTTTGGAGATCCAGCGGAAGATATGGTCGCCGAAGCGTTATATTATGCCGAAAACGGTAGATTCTCGACTAATACCCAGAACCAGCAGTCCGGTGCCCGGATAGGTGCCTCGGAGAAACAGTCCCGTCGGATCAACCGGGTGCTCGATCGGCGCGGACCGAAAGGGATGTATGCTTTCCTCCAATAATTTCGTATATTGCACTTTCCAACAAATGGTTGGAACTGACCATAAAAAGGAAGCTGATGAAGGAAGGGAAACCGGCAACGATTAAGGAAATTGCAAAGCGGTTGAAGATTTCACCATCGACCGTCTCGAGGGCACTGAACGACCACCCGAGTATTGGTTTGGTGACGACGATGCGTGTAAAAAAAGTGGCCGAGGAATTGAATTATGAGCCGAACCAAACCGCCATCTTTTTTAAGCAGCGCAAAACGTTTACCATCGGAGTGGTGTTGCCTAGTTTGTCTGAACCATTCTTTTCCGCAGCCATCAGCGAGATTGAAAATGTAGCCAGTAGCAAGAAATATACGGTCATCATGGGGCAGTCGCTAGACGATGCCGATCGCGAAGGCCGAATCCTCCAGACGCTAAAAACGCATCGTGTGGATGGTGTACTCATGTCTATTGGTAAGAACACGCGTGATTATGCATTTATCGAACTGTTGGAGAACGCCGGCATTCCCATCGTATTTTTCGATTGCGTGCCCGATTTGGAAAACATCAACAAGGTGGTAAGCGATTTAGAAACGGGAATGCTGGAAGCCATCGAAGTGTTCGTTTCGTGCGGGCACCACGCGATTTCCCTCATCAACGGCCCGCCCCTTTTGCCGGCAAGTATCGAGCGTAAGCGGGCCTACCTCAAAGGCCTAAGCAAATCCGATATTCCGTTCCGGGAAGAATATATCGTGAATACCGACCTTACTGCCGAAGGCAACGAAGCCGCGATATCCCAGTTGCTGGCCTTGCCCCAACGCCCTTCTGCCGTTGTTTCTTTCAATGATTATGTTGCGTTGGATGTTATGAAGGTTGTTCGTGAGCGTGGGTTAACCCTCAATCAGGATATCCATTTTATCAGTTATGCGAATTACCCGCTTTGGACGTATATGGAAAATCCGCCTATGGCATCCATCGAGCAGTTCCCGGGAGAACAAGGGAAAAAGGCGGCTGAGTTGCTTTTTGACCTCATCGATTCGGTAGAACGGCCAGACCCGGTAAAGGTGACATTCAAATCAAGGCTTGTTAATCAAGGTTAGTTACTAGCCGTAAGTCATTTAGTCGTTAGTGTTGTTCTGTTGACTTGTGACTAACGACTAAATAAGACTTACGACTAGGAATAACTATAAATGAATTACTTCGCCGTACGCATCGGCGGCAGCCTCCATAATGGCTTCACTCATGGTGGGGTGCGGATGCACGGCTTTGATGATTTCATGGCCGGTGGTTTCCAACTTGCGAGCTACCACTACCTCAGCGATCATTTCCGTTACATTGGCACCAATCATGTGTGCCCCGAGGAACTCACCATATTTGGCATCGAAGATCACTTTTACAAACCCGTCTTTCGCTCCGGCAGCACTCGCTTTGCCCGAAGCTGAGAAAGGAAACTTACCTACTTTTAGCTCATAACCAGCATCTTTGGCCGCTTTTTCAGTATAACCAACAGAGGCAATCTCCGGTGTGCAATAAGTACAGCCAGGGATGTTGTTATAGTCAATCGGCGATACGTCCAACCCTTTGATTTTTTCTACACAGGTAATACCTTCGGCCGAAGCGACGTGCGCCAACGCCTGGCCTTTGACGATGTCGCCGATCGCGTACACACCGTCCACGTTAGTTTTGTAGAAGTCGTCGACCACCACGCGTCCTTTATCTGCTTTCACACCGACTTCTTCCAAGCCCAGGTTTTCGATATTCGGTGTGATTCCGACAGCCGACAGCACGGTCTCCGCCTCGATGGTTTCGGTGCCCTTGCCCGTTTTAATCTTTACTTTGCATAGCTTGCCAACGGTGTCGACCGATTGTACTTCGGCGCTGGTGAGGATGTTTATGCCGGCTTTTTTCAGGCTACGCTCCAATTGCTTGGATATTTCCTCGTCTTCCACGGGTACCACGCGGTCGAGGTATTCCACCACGGTGACCTTCGTGCCGATGGCGTTGTAAAAATAGGCGAATTCAACACCGATAGCTCCCGACCCCACCACAACAAGGGATTCGGGCTGTTTTTCGAGGTTCATGGCTTGGCGGTATCCGATGATGCGTTTACCGTCTTGCTTCAAGTTGGGCAACTCACGCGAGCGTGCACCCGTAGCCAAAATCGTATGTTTCGCCGTGTATGTCTTGACGCCGTCGGAGCCGTTGACTTCAACCTGGCCACCTTTTTTGATTTTGGCGGTACCCATGATCACATCGATTTTGTTTTTCTTCATCAGAAACTGGATGCCCTTACTCATGCCGTCGGCTACTCCGCGGCTACGCTTCACGATGGCGCCGAAATCGGCTTCGCCACCGTTTACCTTGATGCCGTAGTCGGCCGCATGGTTGAGGTACTCAAACACCTGTGCGCTTTTTAGCAGCGCTTTGGTAGGGATACAGCCCCAGTTGAGGCAAATCCCGCCGAGTGAGTCACGTTCCACTATGGCCGTTTTAAATCCCAGCTGGGAGGCCCTGATGGCGGCGACATAACCACCCGGCCCGCTTCCGATTACAATGATGTCGTAGTTCATATATCTTAGTTGCTTTCTTGAGATTGATTCACGTTTGTATTGTTGTTGCCAACCTATACGGTGGCTACAAACTTACATAAATTTTTTTAAGAATATTCGAATCTAGGCGAGTGGCTTTACCGAACCGACGTACCGTCACATTTCGGTAAAACGTCGAACAAAGCCCAGTCTATGATGGATAAATCGCCTATCTTGCGAGCTCAAATTTTCGATATGGATATCAGCCCCAAAACGCTCATTTATTTCCGTAAAACCGCCATCGTGGAAGGCGCTTCAACCATCGTGCTTTTTTTTGTAGCCATGCCGCTAAAGTATTTTGCGGACATGCCCTTGGCCGTAACCTATGTCGGATGGATCCACGGATTGCTTTTTGTTGCTTATGCGTATCTATTGGTTATGTGTTGGGACAAGTACAAATGGAGTTTTGGGCGAGTGGTTACCTATTTTCTGGCTTCGCTGGTCCCATTTGCGCCCTTTTTCGTGGAGCGTAAATTACGCAGAGAAGGTTAAGGCCTGTTTCCAGCGTAAGCATAAGTGATTTCCGTCTTGCCGTGCGGGGTTGGATTGCCATCTTCATCCAAGTTTACGAACACCAGTTTGTCTATCGTTAAAATGCTTTTCCGCGTGATTTTGTTACGTACTTCACAAGTGAGCGTGATGGATGTACGGCCGAACTCCGTGGCGGTAATCCCCAACTCAATGATGTCGCCCTGGCGCGCCGAACTCACGAAATTGATTTCGGAAATGAATTTGGTGACCACGTACGGATTGCCCAATTGTACGATGGCGTAAATGACCGCCTCTTCGTCTATCCACCGGAGCAGTGTGCCCCCGAAAAGGCTCCCATTCGGGTTCAGGTCTTCCGGTTTAACCCATTTTCTCGTATGGAAATTCATGGGTATTTACATGTGTATGGCGCGATTGTCCGTTGCGGCAAGCGATGCTTCGCGGAATGCCTCCGTATAGGTCGGGTGGGCGTGGCAAATCCGTGCGATATCTTCTGCCGAGGCCCGGTATTCCATGGCGACGGTGGCTTCGGCGATCATGTCTGCGGCACGGGGACCTATCATATGGACGCCCAGTACTTCGTCGGTTGCGGCATCGGCAAGCACCTTAACGAAACCATCCGTATCGCCGCTGGCCTTGGCGCGGCCACTGGCTTTGAACGGGAAGGAGCCCGTCTTGTATTGATGTCCCTCAGCTTTCAGTTGCTCTTCGGTTTTACCTACGCTGGCAACCTCTGGCCACGTGTATACTACGCCCGGTATGAGGTTGTAATCGATGTGGGGTTTTTGGCCTGCCAGCCGTTCGGCCACATATACGCCTTCGTCTTCAGCTTTGTGGGCCAGCATAGCCCCCTTAACCACATCGCCGATGGCGTATACACCGGCCACGGATGTTTCGAGGTGTTCGTTCACGGGTATCTTTTTTCCCCGCTCGTCCAAGGTAATGCCGATGTTTTCCAGGCCGAGGCCTTCGGTATAAGCTGTGCGTCCCACCGCTACGATACAGTAGTCGCCCTCCCATTTGACGGCTTCACCTTTCGCGTTTTCCGCGTTGACGGTTACTTTTTTCCCTTTAGCCGTGGCACCGGTTACTTTGTGGCCGAGGTAGAATTCCATGGCTAGCGACTTCTTCAATACACGCTGCAGTTCCTTGCCTAGCCCGCCATCCATGGTGGGGATGATGCTTTTTTCGTATTCGACGACTGATACCTTGGCACCAAGCCGTGCATACACGGATCCCAGCTCCAGCCCGATGACCCCACCACCGATGATGATTAAGTGGTTTGGCACCTCTTTCAATGCCAGCGCTTCCGTGGATGTGATGATCCGTTTTTTATCGATCGGCAGGAAGGGGAGGGCTGTTGGTTTTGACCCCGACGCAATGATGACGTTCTTGCCGGTGATCTGCTCGGTTCTTCCTTCGGCATTGGTTATCTTTATCGTATTTTTATCAACGAAGGTGCCGATGCCAATGAAACTGTCGATTTTGTTCTTTTTGAACAGGAAAGCAATTCCTGCCACATTTTGGGCAATGACATCGTCTTTCCGAGCAATCATTTGCTTCATATCCAGGCCCAGGTTAGTGAGGTTGATGCCGTGCCCACCGAAGTGGTGCGCAGCGTTGTGGTAATGTTCGGAAGAATCCAGCAATGCTTTCGAAGGGATACACCCCACATTCAGGCATGTGCCCCCAAACGTATTGTATTTCTCGATAACGGCTGTTTTCAGCCCAAGTTGCGCGCAACGGATCGCGGCCACGTAACCGCCGGGCCCACTGCCGATGATGATGACGTCGTATTGCATGTGATGATGTTATTCAATTCGATGGCCAAAGGTACACAATAATTGCTCGTGCGCGGAAAAAGGAACAAAAAAAGACAGCCGGTTGACTGTCTTTTTTTAATTCATATGTGTCGTAATTGCTATTCAGCTACGATTTTTCCATTCATTACGCCATAGTGGCCGGGAAAGCTGCAAACGAATAGGTAAACACCCTTGCCGTCCAGTGTAAATTCAATTTCGTCCGATTCACCCGGGCCAAGCAGCTTGGTGTGTGCAACAATTGATGAAGCAAAAGTTGCCGGAATATATTCGGAATCGACTGCCTTTATGGCTTCTCCACCGAAAGCCGGTAGGTCGGTTCCCGGTTGCAATACGACGACGTTATGTCCCATGGATTCCTTCGGCATTTCGCCGACATTCTTGAAAGTCAGCTTTACCGGTTCGCCGGCTTTAACCCGGAAAAGCGTTTCGCTGTACTGCATCAAATCGTTGCCTTCCACCACGATTTCGTTGCTCACGGAAACATCTGCTAAGCCGGGGATGTCAGCTACCGGGGCTTGTTGCTCGGTTGTCGCTTCCGTTGCGTTAGTAGATTCGTCATTTGTTTGGTTGCCACCGCAAGCAGCGGCGAGCACGGCACCCGCAACCACGGGGATTAAAAAAAACTGTTTCATTTTGTGTATAAATCTAATGTTCAGATAGTACGTTATTGTGTTAACAATGCAGCATACCTATTTGTTTGCGGCCCAAAGGTAGTCGAATTTGGAATGTAACAAAAGTGTATTTATCACTAAATTGTAAATTTAGTATTACGCATCCGTTTTGTGCTTCGTTTCAGTAAGTGTTTTGATAAGCTGGTACAGTGAAACCGGATCGAACGGTTTTCCAACTACGGCATCGGCTCCTGCTGCATAAGCGGCTTGCTGCTCGCGTTGCAGTACCGATGCTGAGATGGAAATGATCGGGATTTGCCGGATTTCCTCGCGGTGGTCGCTCCTTATGGTTTTGATGGCCTCAAAGCCACTCATCACTGGCATATGCGCGTCCATTAGGATGAGGCTATAGGGGGTGTCTTCCAATTTATCCAGGGCTTCTTTTCCGTTTTTCACGGCGTCTACTGTTATTCCCCATGTTTTCAACATGTGGGTCACCATGAAGCTGTTCAATTCATTGTCTTCTGCTAGGAGCACCCTGACATCGCTGAGTATCGGCATGTCGGTGTATTGTTGTTTGTCGGATTTAGGTGTCGAGCCCGAATCTGCCTCGTCGAACCAGCACTGGAACACAAATTCGCTGCCTTTGCCCAGTTCACTATACGCATGGATCTGGCCCTGGTGCAAAATCACCAACCGTTTAACAATGGCCAATCCCAGCCCGGTACCGCCGAAACGTTTCGTAATTCCCTCTTCGCCCTGTTCGAACGATTGGAAAATTTTGTCGATTGCATTGCTGTTGATGCCGATGCCGGTATCTTTTACCGAAAACTGGAGGTGTAGCCGCTGTTCTGTGCGGTTGAGCAGCTTGGTTTCCAACGTTACGCTGCCCCGCTCGGTGAATTTGATGCCATTGGAAATCAGGTTGCTCAATATCTGCGTGAGCCGCAGTGAATCGGCCAGGATGTGCTTGGGTAGTTTGTCGTCGGTGATGGCGTGGAAAACGATACCCTTCTGTTCGGCCTTGTAACTGAATAGGCTATTGAGTTCCTCAATAATGCCCGGAAGCGACGTCCGCGCGTAATCGAGCCTCATTTTCCCCGAATCGATCTTCGAGAGGTCCAGGATGTCGTTGATGATAAGCAACAGTTGTTGCGATGCATTTTCGAGGTAATCCAACCACTCGGATTGTTGGTCATTGAGGGGGGAGTTGCGTAACATGGCGGTAATCCCCGTTATACCGTTGATCGGAGTACGTATTTCGTGGCTCATATTGGCCAGGAAATTTTCTTTTGAACTACGTGCCTGATCGGCCTCTTTCTTGGCTTTGACGAGCTCGATGTGTGAGCGCTCGAGCTCTTCATTCTTGCGTTTCAGTTCCCGCTGGATATACACCTGTTGCATGAATGATTTTACCTTCGCTACCGTGATATCGGGGTTGAGCGGCTTATACAGGTAATCCACGGCCCCGCTATGCAGGCCCTTAAGTAAGAATTTGTCTTCTTTGGATATGGCCGTAACCATGATCACCATGATTTGCCAGGTTTTCGGATTGCTCTGGAGCAATGAAACAAACTCGAACCCATTGATTTCAGGCATCTGTACGTCGACCATCGCGATGGCGACATCATTGTTCCAGCAATAGCGGAGCGCTTCATTGGGCGATGTGCTTCCCCAGATATCGAGGTTGTCGACATCTGCCAGCAACGCTTTCAGGCTGAGTACGTTCTCTTCTTTATCGTCGACAATAACTAACTTCAATTTCTCCATAACGAATTCCTAACTATGATGATGCAGCTGTTGGCTAAATGTGATCAGTTCACTGATAGTGAGGGTGTGGTGCACGGCACCTAATGCAATAGCCGCAGCGGGCATGGTATCGACTTTGGCGTCGTGAGGATGTTGTACGATACACCATCCCCCAGCGCGGTAAATGGACAACATGCCTGCGGCACCATCTTGGTTGGCCCCCGATAGCAATACGGCTGCGGTCGTCGGGCCGTAGACATCTGCCGTACTTTGCATGGTCACATCGATCGATGGTATGCAGAAATGCACGGGTTCGGAGGCATCCAACGATAGGCACCGGTCGGGCTCGACGAGCAGGTGGTAGCCTGCAGGTGCGAAATATGCAGTCGCAGGCCGGATCGGCTCTTTGTCTTCGGCCACTTTGACGGCAATACGGCACTTAGCTGCGAGGTTCTTCTCCAATCGGGTTTCGTATTTTGCATTCCGGTGGACAACCACCAAAACACCGAACGGAAGGTTCGTCGGCAACGCTTTAAGCATGTTCACCAGCACGTTGAAGCCCCCGGCGGAGCAGCCCACTACGAGCACGCCGATGGATCGGCGCTTATTGACGATATGGGTAGCCAGCTCAAGCAATTTTTTGATAAATGTTATGTGTTTTACTGATAATCCTGAATTTATTCTTCATGCGCTCCGCCGAAAGCGTTTCCTTTGCACCGAGGCAGAGAAAGCCAAATAGCGCAAGGCTGGTATGGAGCGCATCGACCACCCGGCTCTGTAGGCCAGGATTAAAGTAAATGAGAACGTTGCGACAGGTAATCAATTGGAATTCATTGAAAACACCATCGCATACGAGGTTGTGCGTAGAAAACAACATGTTTTTGCGCAGTTCATGGTGGATAACAGCGGCATCGTATTTGGCTGTGTAATATTCCGACAGTGAATCGCCCGACCCGGTTTGGAGGTAATTGTCTGAATAGGTTTTCATTTTCTTCAAGTCGATGACTCCTTGTTTAGCGCGTTCGATGACCGCCGTATTGATATCCGTTCCATAGATGAACGTACGGTTATAAAGCCCCGCTTTGCTGAGCAGGATCGCGATGGAGTACGCCTCTTCTCCGGTGGCACAGCCGGCACTCCATGCCTTGATGTGTGGAAAAGTGGCCAGGTAGGGGATGATTTCCTCACGCACGGCCTTGTAATATGCCGGGTCGCGGAACATCTCGGTGACGGTCACCGTCACTTCGATGAGGAACTTGTCGAAAAAGCCGGGCGAGTTTACCAAATGGTCCTTTAGCGCAGTTAAATCAATATCGTAAATGGCTAGGATGCGCGATATACGCCGCTTTAACGACGCACGGGAGTAGCCACTCATATCGAAGCCATGCACATGGTCGATTAGTGCGATCAGTTCTTCTACGTTTCCAAATGATATGGCCATTTGACTATTATTTAACTTAACCATTGCTTTAGCTCAACCACACCCGCAACAACGAAAGCAATTTATTGACGTCAATTGGCTTGGCGATGTAGTCGCTTGCACCTACATCCAGTACGCGCTGCCGATCGCCTTGCATTGCCTTGGCCGTCACGGCTATCACGGGCAGGTCGGCGTACTGTTTGTTGGCGCGTATTTCCATGATGGCTTCATAACCATCCATTTCCGGCATCATGATGTCCATGAGTACCAAGTCAATACCGGGATTGTTTTTCAGTATATCCAGCGCCTCCTTGCCGTTGTTTGCCGTATCGATGGTCAATTTGTAGGGTGCAAACACGGTGCTTAACGCAAAAATGTTTCGCATGTCATCGTCGACAAGCAGTAAGTGCTTTCCCGTCAAGACATCACCCAGGTGCATCACTTTCGATTCGGGGTTGGTTGGTTGTATACGGCTTGACGGAGGGTTGTCGTCCTTGAGCCGGTTTATAAATAGCTGGACCTCATCGAGGATACGGCTGTTGGATTTTTCCGATTTCAATACCATAGTTTTAGCATGCTGCAGTATGCGGCCGGCTATTTCTGTGGTCAGTTCCATAGCGGTGTTGATGATTACCGGAATATCCGCGTACGGCTGGGTTTGCTTGATTTCGTCCAGCAGGTCGACTCCCGATACGTCGGGTAGGTCGAGGTCTAATACGATGCAATCGTAGCGTGCGCCAGCCTTTAAGTAGTCCATTGCGTCGGCACCGGTAAATGCCTGATCTACGGCGATACCACCGTTGTGCAGGAATGATTTGAGGCTGTCGCTCTGGATTTCGTGGTCCTCGATGACCAATACTTTTTTCAGCGGTGTGGCGATGGTTTTATGCAAATGACTAAACACCTCGTCGAGTGACTTCTTGTTGACTGGCTTTACCATAAAGCCCACGGCGTCAGCTTCCATATCACTTTTTTTCGGTTGGTCTGCCGACATCAGGTGTACTGGGATGTCTTGGGTAGCCGGGTTGCCTTTCAATTTCTTGAGCACGGTCCACCCGTCCATTACTGGGAGCATGATGTCGAGGATAATTGCGTGAGGAATTGAGTCCACGGCCATTTGGAGACCTGTATCCCCCTGATGGGCTACAAGTGTTTCGAAGCCACGCTCCTTGGCAAACGCCGCGAGGGTGTCTGCGAAATGCGGGTCATCTTCGATGATCAACAACCGCTTGGGCCTGTCCACATCGACCGTATCCGCCGAGTGTGTACCTAGGGGCTGCTTTTCGGGGTGCCGGTTCGACGAGGGGGCGGCCACTGTTTCGCGGGTAACGGGAACTTGGACAGATTCGTGGTGCAGTGGGAGGAATAAAGTAAATGTACTGCCTTTGCCCTCCGCACTGCTTACGTGGATGCTGCCACCCAGGAGGTAAGCCAGTTCCATGCAAATCGACAAGCCCAAACCGGTGCCGCCGAACTGGCGGCTAGTAGAGCCGTCAGCTTGTTTGAAGGCCTCGAAAATAAGTTGCTGCTTTTCTTCGGCAATACCGACACCGGTGTCGGTTACGGAAATCGCGATGGCTTGGTCTGCCGCAGTGTCTTTCAACATGTTCGGTTGCCAATGGGGTGATTCGCTTGCCAATGCGAACTGGAGTGCCACACGACCTTTTTCTTTGGTGAACTTGAATGCATTGGAAAGGAGATTCTTGAGTACCTGCCGTATTCGTTGTTCATCTGTGGTAATGCCCGTTGGCAGACCTTCATTTACTGTGATACGGAAGTCGATTTCCTTACTATCGGCAACGCTGCTGAATAGATCGAGCATATCTTCCGCAATGGATGACAGGGTGATGTCTTCCAAAACAAGCTCGATGTTCCCGGATTCAATCTTTGAAAGGTCGAGGATATTGTTGATGAGGTCGAGAAGATCCGAACCCGCGTGGTGAATGACGGAAGCATATTTCACTTGCTCTGACAGGAGGTTCCCCGTTTTGTTGTCTTCCAACAATTTAGCGAGGATAAGGATGCTGTTGAGCGGTGTACGCAATTCATGGCTCATATTAGCCAAGAACTCCGATTTATACTTGCCTGACTGTTCCAATTCGTCCACTTTCAGTGCAATGGATTGACGGGCCAGTTCGATGGAAATGTTGCGTTCTTCCAATTGGCGTGCTTTTTCTTCGAGTTCCAGGTTGGCGTGTTTGAGTTCCTCTTGCTGTACCCGCAATTCCTCCTGTTGTGCTTCCAATTCTTCGGCTTGCTGCTGGGTTTCTTCGTACAGTTGCGTAAGCGTAGTATGTGCCTGCGCCACTTTGCTTGCCACAGCTAGCGAAACGCCCGCTCGTTGCAAGAATTGAAGCGTTTCCTGTCCAATTTCACGCAAGAAGCCAATTTCCATGACGCCGAGCACTTCATCTTCATAAACCAATGGTTGGATAACAATATTTTTTGGTCCGGCGCTGCCCAGGGTTGAGCTGACGGTAAGGTAGTTCTCGGGTATGTCCGATAGGACGAGTTGCTTCTTGGTCGCGATACTTTCGCCCGCCATGCCTTGGTTTCCCATAATCTTAGGCGGCATATGCTGCGTCTCGATGGCGTATGATCCCGCGTGGATATAGACATCATCGTGCGATGAACTTTTAAGATAGATTATCCCGACTTTCGCCTGCACATGCTGGCATGCGGTCCGGATAGCATTTGTAGCAATTTCTTTTTCGCTGCGGCCACCGCGCATCTCGTTGTCTAAGGCCGCTAGTCCACTGAGTATCCAATTGTCGAGCTCCTTTTCCTTCGATAGTCTGCTCAGGTCGCGGTTGGATTTACGGGCACGGTTGGCGATTTTCTTGTAATGTTCAAACGATTTTGTAATGAAAATCAATAACCACACAATCAAGACGAAGACCAACACGGCGGTGACGGTAAAGGTGGTCCGGATGCTTGTAAGTGTGGCATGTGCGACGTCTACTTGCCTAAACAATAAGGTTAGGTAGAATAAACTTACGAGTAGGATAACAATCAAGACCGAGAAACCCAAATAGATATGCCCTCTGAACGTTAGTCTTTTCATTATCAACTCGTTTATTGATTTGCAGCAAAAATACGAAAAGTCAACATATCAACGATATGTTCGGCATAGTTTAGCATCGCAGGTCTAGAGTATGGGATGCCTTTCGAACGGCTTATTGCGGTCAAACAAATAGCGGTAGGTATGGTGCGTTTTATAGATGGTGCTTCCGATATACCGGGCAACGTTCATCATTTTCGGATTGAAATCGCCGATCCAATTCATTTGCAAGTCCTTGTATCGCACCTGCGTTGGGTCTTGTACAACGGTAGTCGCCGCCATGATGAGTGCCGCCTCCACGCCTTTTCGTTGGTGGTCGGGCACGACGCCGAATACGATGCCAAACATCGTATTGCAGTGCTTCCGCCACCGATTCCAGACAAAGCGTAGTTTTCCCCATAGCGTGAGCCTCCCATTCATGTATTTCACGATGAGTTGGTTTACGTCGGGGATGTTTACCCAAAAGGCAACGGGCTTATCGTGGTAATAGGCAAACCATATGATTTTAGGGTCGATGATGGGTTTCATGCGCTGCATGAGCTTGCGGGCGTTCTCGATGCTCATGGTGCTCACCCCTTCGTGCCTTGCCCATGCCTCGTTATATACCGTGCAGAAATCTTCGGCAGCCTTATCAAGTTTCCTGCTGTCTATATGGTTAAAGGTGTAGCCATCGTTTTGTAGTGTGGCCATCGCTTTTTCACCCACCTTGCTTGATAATTTGGCGGCTATTTCTCGTCGGTAGGTAAATTGTTTGAAATAGGTTTGGAAACCATATTGTTCGAAAAGCCGTTGGTAATAGGGTGGATTGTAGTTGCAGCAATAACACGGGGGGTGGAACCCGTCCACGAGGAGGCCCCACCAGCGTTCGCGGTTGCCGAAATTAATAGGACCATCCATCGCTACCACCCCTTTTTCTTGTAGCCATTCTTTTGCGGTGTCGAAAAGCAGGTTAGCGGCCTGCTGATTGTTGGTGCACTCGAAAAATCCGCAGCCCCCTACGGGAAATTCGTCCCGCTCGAACGTTTTGTTGCTGTAGAATGCCGCGATACGGCCGATAAAGCGACCCATGTTGTCGCGCAACAACCAGCGGGCGCAATCACCGGTGCGGTAGTACGGATTGGCATTCCGGTCGAATACTTGATGCACGTCGCTGTCAAACGGCCTGATATAGTTCGGGTCATCGCTGTAAAACGAGGGTGCCATCGTTACAAACGACAGGGCTAGTTGCTCACTGGTAACGGGTATGATATCCATAGCTGTTGGAGGATCGAATCTATCGGTGCTAAAAATAGTGGTTTGCTTCCGCTTCTCCAAGTGCTGGCTGTCCCATTCGCAAAAAGCAGGTGGCCGCGCTGCAACAAATTGCCGCTTCGTGCGTCTTAGTGGGAAAACAAGATTATGAAATTGAGACTATCATCATTGGGTTGGCTGGTATTGGTCCTGCCCTTTTTATGTGTGGGTCTGGCTCACGCAACGTTGTTGTCTTCTTTTGCTGATGAAACGCGCAATGTGTCCGGGTTCCATGCCGTCGCCAATAGCGGAAGCATAGTGGTCGAAGTGCGCTTGGGCAATCGGGAGTCTGTCCGGCTAGAAGGCGACGAGGCGGCCATTCGTCAAATCGAGACGGTAGTAGAGGGCGGCACGTTAAAAATCCGGTTTAAAGACCAATCGGGGCGGACCAATTGGGGTAAGGTTACGGCACATGTGTCGGCAAAGCAACTCGACGGATTGACGCAGTCGGGTTCTGGGAGTATCTCGGTTTCGGGGGTTATTTCCGGTGGGGAGCTAAATGTGGCGCTAAGCGGTTCGGGTCGAATAACGTTCGAATCGGCTACCGAGGTGCTTAATGCTTCGATCAGCGGTTCGGGGCGAATACAGGCAGCGGGACATGCGGCGCGGTGCAATGCATCGATCAGCGGGTCGGGCCGTTTCGATGGTCGCGACCTGGAAACCCAGACGTCCAGCCTTAAAGTGTCGGGTTCGGGTGGGCTGGATATCCATGTTGACGACCAATTGGATGCGTCCATTAGTGGCTCGGGAAACATCACATATACCGGTGATGCGGAGACCAATGTGCGTACGTCCGGTTCGGGCCGGGTACGGAAACGGTAACCTTCATTACGGGGTGCCGTTTGGTGGAAAAAGGATAATTTTTTTGAATAGCGTACAAAAAAGTCTTATCTTTAGGAACATTAAACGCACTGTAAAACGTATTGAACCTTATGGATCCGAGTTTCACCCCCATTTTGATTATTGTAGGAGCGATTGTCGCTTTTTTTGTGTTGCTATACCTCCTTCCCGTTAACCTTTGGTTTACGGCTCAGCTGTCGGGCGTCCGCATTAACCTGCTCAACCTGCTGCTCATGCGGCTGCGAAAGGTGCCGCCGGCACTGGTTACCAATGCCATGATTACGTCCACGAAAGCGGGTTTGGATATCACATCAAACGAAATCGAAACCCATTTTTTGGCCGGTGGTAATGTGAATAACGTGATTAAAGCGTTGATTTCTGCCGATAAGGCAAACATTCCGTTAGATTTCAAGTTAGCTACGGCGATTGATCTGGCTGGTCGTGATGTGTTTGATGCCGTACAACTATCGGTGAATCCACGGGTAATCAATACGCCGCCGGTTGCGGCCGTGGCCAAAGACGGCATTCAGCTTATTGCTAAGGCACGGGTAACCGTGAGGGCTAACATCAACCAGTTGGTAGGCGGTGCAGGCGAAGAAACCATCCTTGCGCGCGTAGGGGAGGGAATTGTGACAACCATTGGTTCGGCTGCCAACCATAAAGAGGTGTTGGAAAACCCCGATCGAATCTCAAAGACCGTTTTGGCGAAAGGCTTGGATAGTGGCACCGCGTTCGAAATCCTGTCGATTGATATTGCCGATATTGACATTGGTGAAAACATCGGCGCGAAGTTGCAGACAGATCAGGCGGAGGCCGACCTGAAAGTAGCTAACGCTCGTGCGGAAGAGCGTCGGGCAATGGCTGTGGCATCCGAACAGGAAATGCGGGCTAAAGCACAGGAAGCTCGGGCTAAGGTGATCGAAGCCGAGGCACAGGTGCCGCTTGCAATGGCTGAAGCGTTCCGCAGCGGTAACCTTGGGGTGATGGATTATTACCGGATGCAGAACATCCAGGCCGATACCGATATGCGCGGCTCCATTGCCAAGCCGGGCGATAATGCAGGGCAGGGTAAGAAAAGTTAAAAAAACAAAACCCCGGTGATGGGCACCGGGGTTTGTTACTAACCAATTATAAACCTAAATTATGAAAAGACAAATCTAAATCCCTCCGTACTTTTACTTCCCGAGGGTAAAACCTTTTTGCAAAGGTACGTGCTTTTTTTATTTTCTTAAACAAGTTTTGTCGCGAAATTGTCAAAAGAACGTCTGCTTAATCTGCTCGAACGCTAACTATTCGTGCATTTACTCTATGAGTAGCAAATTGGGTGCCAAACTTGATTTCTGTTGTGCTTAGTGTTTCGAATACACTATTCGCGGAGTTTTTCGCAGTCCAAACGTCTAAAGGTTTATCATTAAATTATACAACGTGTCTGGATTTGAAGACGGGAAGTTTTTTTGACGGTACATATCCAGGTTCTAGATTTTGTGTTAAGTTTGGTTTTTATTTCGGTGGCGTATGGAATTATTTAATCGTTTTAAACAGATAAGAGCATTCATATTTGCGCTGGACGGTGTGTGCGTGGATGGTGGTGTTTGGGTTGGAGAGGGAGGGATTAGGTATCGACGTGCCGACAGCCGTGATTGTTACGCGTTGCGCGTTGCCGTGGCGAACGATTATCCGATAGCAATTGTCGGTGAAGGTGCAGGCGGCGATATGGGAATCCTTCTGGAAAGAATCGGAATAAATGACATGTTTTTCAATGTGGATGACAAAAGCGTGGCTTTGCGTGACTGGATGGCAGGAAGGGGGCTGGAGGTCGAACAGGTGTTGTGTATGGGTTGCGAGGTTTCGGACTTGCACAGCATGGAAGTGGCCGGGTTTGCCACCTGTCCGGTAGATGCCGTGGAAGACGTGAAGGAATTATCAACCTACATTTCGCATTACCGAGGCGGGGCCGGGGCGGTACGCGACGTTATTGAAAAAGTAATGAAACTCCAAGGTGTTTGGGGTGAGAAACGAATTAAAAGATGAAGATTATCCTCGCTTCACAATCGCCTCGCCGCCGAGAGCTGCTGTCATTCATGGGTGTACCTTTCGAGGTCATTGTTCGGGGGGTCGACGAAGATTTCCCCAGTCAATTGGACCCGATCGGTGCGGTGCGGCACATTGCCGAAAAAAAAGCAATGGTTTTTAGAACGGAGGTGACCGATGAACTGGTCATCGCAGCCGATACCATTGTGACCGTAGATGGCCAAATCCTCGGTAAGCCGAAAAATAGGAACGAGGCGGTTGACATGCTGACACGGTTATCGGGCACGAAACACGACGTGATAACGGCGGTATCGTTGCTTCACCAAGGCGTTCTACATACGTTCCATGAAGTCACTGGAGTTTACTTCCGGAGGTTGATTGAAGACGAAATCGATTATTACATCGACCGTTACCGGCCATTTGACAAAGCGGGCGCCTATGGGATTCAGGAATGGATTGGCATGGTGGCTGTCGAACAGATTATAGGCTCGTATACCAACGTGGTAGGGCTGCCTACGCAGCAGCTCTACCACGTGCTTAGATCGTCTTTTCCAGAAGTTTTTGCAACTGATGATCCCTAGCCGCTAATGGTATCAACGTCTGTTAAACGCTAACGGGACAGCTCCATTATTTGATGCTGAACCTTACCCCCGCATAAAACAGCCTACCCGTCAGTGGTCCCCACAGCATCGACGTATCGAAAAACTCGCTGAATGGCTGGTCTGCCGCCAATACCGGGTTTTGTTGGAAAAAGTTCGTCAGGTTTTCGCCCCCTATATACAGGTCGAAAGGGCGTGCCCTTCCAATGGTTTTGCTCACCTGGGCATTCATGGTCACATAAGTGCTTGAATAGTCGGGCATCCGGTAATCAACCGGGTTAGCTGCCGTAGATGGCAACCGTTTTTGCCCTGTAATATTCAATGTATAATCGAAATGCCATCCACCGCTATGGGTGTTGTAAGCCAGGTTGGCAAAGCCCCGGTGGCGCGCCACGAGTGGCTTCTGTAACAATTCATCGCCATAAGTCGTCTTCACATCGAAGAAGCGATAGGCCAATCGGGTTTCAAAGTGGGGAAAGGGCATGAATCGGAACTCCGTTTGCAGGCTGTTCGAATAAGACCGGCCATCAAGGTTGTAGAAGGCAAGTTCGCGCGGATTTTCGTAATCGACCACTACCTGGTTGGTAAAGTCGTTGCGGAAAAATTCCGTGCTGATGGAGGCTTCTCTGTTAAGAATGCGGAACGACTGGTCGAAGCTGATGCCCGTACTCCAAGCAACCTCCGGCTTGAGGCCATAGGCATTTTCTGCCGAGTTGGTAGCGGCGATACGGACAATCCGGCCGCTGGCCAAGGCTGCTGTGTTTTCAGTGAATATATTGGCGGTCCGTTGGCCCCGTCCGCCGCTAAACCGGAAGGTGGTTCCCGTTACAGGCTGGTAGCGAACATGAACGCGTGGCGTTGTGAACCAGCCGTAAAGGTTATTGTAATCGCCCCGGATACCGGCCACTACGTCTAATCTGTCTGACGGGCTGTATGTGTATTCGAAGAAAGCGCCCGGTACCACCTCAGTACGGCCGAATTGATCGGTGATGTACCGTTCATCGTACCGGTCGTACTGCATGCTCAGCCCCGTACGGTACTTATGCACAACCGTGCCGATCACATCCTGGTAAATCAAGTTGGCATAAGCATTCTGTTGCTCGGCGTTGTAAGTGCGTATACCGAAATAGGATTTTTGGTTATAGGATGTGCCCGAAAGTTGCAATCCGATGCTGCGCTGCGTATGTTGGGGAAAAACATACCCTATTTTGGCAAATGCTTCATAGCGTTCGATATCGAAAGCAAGGCCATACCGATTCTGGGTTAATTTGTCTGTGGCTGGATTGAAATCGATTTCGCCACCGGTGCGGTCGTCACTGAGAAATTTGACGCCGAATTGCAGGATGAAACCCTTGCCGTCCTCATATTTCCATCGGCTTACGCCAGAGAAAAGATTGCCCACAGGTGCATCGCGGAACCCGTTGTTACTGAAGTTTAAGTGCTTGTTGTACATGAAATTGTCATGCAGTAGGATGCCTCCCGCCCAACGTTCATTGAAATTGTGCGCCAGGTTGAGGTTCACGTCCGTACGCCCCATGTTGTTGCCATAGGCATTGAAAAAAAGTTTTTCGGATGTTCCCGGTTTCTTCAACTCCACATTGATTTGCCCCGCGATGTTTTCGAAGCCGTTCACCACGGAGCCGATGCCTTTTCCGATTTGGATGGATTCGATCCAGGTGCCTGAGATGCTGTTCAGGCCGAGTGGGGTGGCCAGTCCCCGCGGTCCCGGTAGGTTTTCGACGGTCAACTGGGTATAGTTTCCGCTGAGTCCCAGCATCTGGATTTGCTTGCTGCCGGTCACGGCATCGCTGCTCACCACGTCTACGGAGGCATTGGTCTCGAAGCTTTCGCTCAAGTCACAACAGGCCGCTTTGAACAACTCTTGTCCGGTAAGCACCTCCAGTCGCGTGGGGCTCAGTGCGGCGATATAATTGGATCGGCGCCTGGCCGATACGGTCACCTCCGCCAACACATTGTCTTTGGCAGTCACCACCACCACCTCGTGGGGGTTGGTTACCGGCACGGTGTCCGGCTGTAGGCCAGCATAGGCGACGACCAAGCGTTTGTAGCTTGTGTCATGTGCAATCCGGAACACCCCCGAGTGGTCGGAGCGGGCACTTACTTTCGTGTTTTCCAACCAGTGCACGTTCGCATTCACGATGGGGCTAAGTTCGCCGCGATTGTTTTCCTGCATGATTACACCGGTTACGGTATGGTCGCCGTGGTCGTCCTGGCCGCTGACTTTATGGATGTTTTTTTCGTCGTGGTACTGGCAGCAGTCCGGTAGCCGCTCATAAGCCGCCTTTGGAGCAGTCAAGTTGTCCACGTCATGCCCAGAGGCGAGGATTCGTTGCTTTGCCGCTTCCACGTCGAAGTCCTCGTCATGGATAAGCGTCAGCAATTGGGTATTTGCATCCCATTTAGCGGTTGTCAGCGCGCTACCACCTGCGGCTTTTTCGATTCGCGCCTTGCACATACCGCAGACACCAGCAACCGTAAAAGATGTGCTGTCCTGGGCTGCGGCCGACAAAATGGTCGTTGCCAGCAGCATACCTATAATGATTTTCGCTTTAATGAAAGAAGTCATTGTTGTAAGTGATTTTAATCCTAAATAGCTGTAAAGAAAATTCCGTGCTGCATAGCACGATGGCGTGATGAAAAGAGCCTAGTTCAGTTCATTGGCCATGGGGGAAGGACTAGCAATCAGATGCGATAGGTACAATGCCGGATAAAGAGTGGGGTGGCTGCGACAAGTGGCGGGGCGTTTGCGGTTTCAGCTACGATGAAGCTGTGAAGCGGGAAGCCAGCCACCTGGATCAGTGTAACGACCAACAGGTCGAGCGAGGGTATTTTCCATACGTTCTTGTCGGCGCTGGGAAGGTGATCGCCAGTGGTTTTCTGCGCATCGACCCGGATGTCCTGGCATTGGTCGTGCGGTTGCACATCAGAGGCGCAGCATGGGTTGTTATCACAATCCAGATGGTCCTTTTTTGCGTGGTGGTTCAGGCAAAGCTTACCATCATCGTGGTTTGCGGTTTGCTCATTTTCCATGGCTATATGCTGCAGTTTCCCACAGCAATAGTGAAGGTGTACGCTGGCTCCCGTTGCCGAGAAAGCGTACGCGAACATAAGCCATATGGTAAGCACTTTAACCACAGTTGATGCAAAGGTAAGTAAAAACCCCGCAGTTTTCAATAGTTTTGCAGGGTTCTGGGCGTCATTTCACTACTTCGGCGTCCTGGATCGCGTCGTCCGGTCCGTTGTCCTTTCCTTTTCTGGCAGGTGCCGTGCCGCTTGTTTTCTGCTGGCTTTTGGCTTCGCCAAGGTAATCGGGAAGTTCCATGCCGGCCATGTCGAAGATGTCTTTTAATGGCGGTACCGATTTATACAAACCCGAAACGAAGTTGGCGGTAGACGTCTTGCCGTCTTCGTTGGCGCCGTTTCCGCCATCCCACACGGTTACTTTATCAATTTTGATGTTTTTGATCGCTTCCGTCTGCAATTTGACCAATTCGGGAAGCTTGTCGGTAATTAGCAACAATACCGCATCTCTCGGGTTGTTTCCGGCAGATTTGACAATTTCGTTGAGCCCTTCGGCCTGTTTGGTAAGCATTTCATATACCCCTCTTGCTTCGGCCTCGAGCTTGGCAAATATGGCATCGGCCTCACCGCGGGCCTTTTCGCGCAGTTGTTCGGCTTCGGCCTGTGCCTCGATGATGGCCTTTTGCTTCTGGATTTCCGCGGCCACCACAATGGTGGCATTTTGGGCCGCCCTGTCGCGCTCGGCGCGGGCTTCCTCGGCCTGTTGCTCCGCTTTATAAGCTTCCTCCAGAGCTTTCGCCTGTTGCACCTTCTCTGCGGCCACGGCCTTTTTCAGCGCTTCCGCTTCGCGCTCCCGGCGCTGCGCTTCGGAGTCGGCGATTTGTATTTTGGATAAGTTTTCGCCCTGCACGGCAATGGCATTTGCGTCGGCTATTTTCACCCGTGTATCGCGTTCGGCCTCGGCCTTACCGATATTTTCATCCCTTACTGCACCGGCGATGCTTACTTCTTTGTCTTTTTCGGCTATAGCCACCTCCGTATCCCGGTCGCGTTGCATCTCAGCTACTTTGATGTCACGCTCCTTTTCCGCCTCGGTTTTCCCGACATCCCCTAGCCGTTCTTGCTCGGCCACCCGGATTTTGGCTTCGTTGATGGCTTTAGCAGCGGCTTCTTTACCGAGCGCGTCGATATAGCCACTTTCGTCTTTGATGTCCGTGACGTTTACGTTGATCATCTTCAGCCCGATTTTATTGAGCTCGGCTTCGACGTTGGTGCCAATGTTGTGCAAGAACTTATCGCGGTTATTGTTGATTTCCTCGATATCCATCATCGCCACTACGAGCCGCATCTGCCCGAGGATGATATCTTTGGCCAGTTCGTGGATTTCGGCGCGTTGCATACCCAAAAGGCGTTCGGCGGCATTCATCATCACGGTTGGTTCCGTAGAGATACCCACGGTATAACGGGAAGGCACATCCACACGGATATTTTGTTTGCTGAGTGCACTGGTGAGGTTCACCTCGATGGAGATGGGGGTGAGGTCGAGAAAAGCATAGTCTTGTATCACCGGCCATATGAACGCCGCACCGCCATGTATGCATTTAGCGGCACGGGTGAGGTCGGCTGCGTTTTTTCCCACCTTTCCATAAACCACCAAAATCCGATCTGAAGGACAGCGCTTGTAACGCTTGAATAGCGAGACGATAAATACGAAAATAATGATGATGCCAACGGCAATCGCGATTAAGTAAAATTCCATACGGCTTGTGTATTATTTGATAAAAATAGTTAATAGTTGATAATTAAATATTCGTTTTACCAGTGACCAACAATACGCTTTCGTTGACAATGCCAACAACGGTTACCGGCTTCCCGGTCGGGATATCATTTTCATCGTCCGTGAGCGCACGGAGTTCTCGGAGTGAACCCTGGACGCGGATATGTACCTTGCCATAGCCATTGCGTACAGCCGGTATCCGCAGGTAAGTTTCGGCTTGTTTATGCATGGCGTTTCGTATCTGCAATGTACCGCTCGATCGGAGTTTTGCCATTTGTGAAAAGAGGTAAAACATGATCAATACGATAGCGATGCCCGACAGGACGGACCAAAGGATAACCTGTCCCAAAGGAAGGTTACTTTTCAGGCAGCCCAATCCTACCCAGCCAAAAACGGTGAAGAACGTGATGAAGTTCTTGATGGTAAAGAACTGGAAGTCGATACCTCCATCGCCATCGATGTATTCATCCGTGTCGCCGAATGCGCCATCATCTCCGCCTCCACCCACAAAGGCGATGATGGTCTGTATAATGAACATGAAGGAAAACAGCAAGGCAATTACCCAAAAAAATTTATCGATGCCTTCTAGGGCTTGCCACCAGGTCGTTATTGATAATGTCAGATTCATACTGTTTAGATGAAGCGGTGTTAACAATGGTTCGCGTGAGGCCACGGTGCCTAGCGCGGTGTGTTTGTCTATTTGATGTCAAAATTGGAAAGATGTTACGATATTTCCTAATTTCCAAAGTTTTTCCTGTTTTGCGCACTTGTTTTGTGGGTGAAACAAAAAATAATACCATGAAAAAATTACTGTTTGGCTTAGCTATTTTATCTTTAGCCTATCTTCCTGTGGTTGCCCAGGGCGTACAGAAGCGCGGTGTGCCTGCGGTAGTGTTGAACGCTTTTCAGCAGCAATTTCCTAAAGCACGGCAAGTGGAGTGGGAGCGGATGCGCGATGGAAACTACGAGGTGGAGTTTGATAATGGTTTGTTCAGCCGCGACCACCAAGCGGTTATCAGTCCGGACGGAAAGGTGTTACGCCATGAGGAAGAGTTAGCCTCGTATTCATTGCCCGATGGGGTGAAAGAAACAATTAAAGCGGAATTCGAAGGGTACCGCGTAGGCGATGTGAAGAAAATCAGTGCCGGCGGCACCATCACGTATGCAGTTGAACTAGATAGCCAATCAGGCGATCTGGAAGTCGTATTCGCTGCAGATGGCAAAATCGTCAAAGAACGGATGGACTAAAAGCCATCCGTTCACCCTTTAAGCTGCTGGATAAATGGCGATATTTTAGTGCCGTAATCGGCCTCGCTAAGTAGCTTCACAAATGCGCTGCCCACGATGGCGCCGTCGGCGTGGTCGGTAGCGTGTTTAAACGTGTCGTGATCTGAAATGCCAAATCCGATGACAGTGGGGTTTTCGAGCCCCATGGCCCGGATACGGGAGAAATAACTTTCCGTATTTTCCGAAACCGCTAGGTTCTTTCCGGTGGTGGCCGAAGAAGACAACAAGTAGATAAATCCGTTGGATAGGCCGTCAATTTTCCGGATGCGTTCGTTGGACGTCTGCGGCGTGACAAGGAAGATATTGCTCAGTCCATGCATATCGAATACCGATTGGTAATGTGCTTCGTATTCGTACATCGGTAAATCGGGTATAATTGCACCATCCACGCCGACCGCTGCACACGCTTTGCAGAAGTTTTCAACCCCATATTGCAGTACTGGGTTTACGTATCCCATCAACAGCACGGGTATGTTCACCCGTTTGCGGAGATCGCTCAATTGGCGGAACAGCACGTCCAATGTCATGCCGTTGCGCAGGGCAACTTCCGAGCTGTGTTGGATGACCGGCCCATCCGCTACGGGATCGGAGTAAGGGAAGCCAATCTCGAGGAAATCGGCCCCAGCCCGCTCCAGCGCTTCGGCGATATCCAATGTGCTGTCGAGGGTAGGGTATCCAGCGGTATAATAAATGGATAGTATGCGTTTTTTGCCTTTATGGGCGAATAAATTCTTGATACGGTTCATTGTCTAAAATCCAAAATACTTCATGTAATTGTCCAGGTCCTTGTCGCCTCGGCCCGATAGGCATACAACAACGTTTTGATTAGCGGTGAAGGTCATTTTCTCCAGTTGGGCGAGCGCATGGGCACTTTCGATGGCCGGAATGATTCCCTCTAACCGAGTGAGCAATAGGCCCGCCTGCATGGCTTCTTCGTCGGTGGCATTGGCATACGTTGCCCGGCCGGCTTTGTAGAGCCAAGCATGCTGCGGTCCGATGCCCGGGTAATCGAGGCCGGCCGATATGGAATAGGGTTCCACGACTTGGCCA
>CAZTJY010000008.1:0-48735 GCA_964613725.1 uncultured Parapedobacter sp.
CCCGGGGCCGCGATGTTATCCTGGTCAACCGTCTTCTCCACGGTAACCGAGGGTGACTGCGTGATGGTCGTCGTGGCATCGTCACTCACCCCTTCCGCCAGTTCGTCGGCAGCGAACGTGAACACGTTCACAATGTCCCCGCCGTTGTCGATCTGTGATTGCTCAGCTGCATAACTTACCGTGTAGGTCCATGTCTCGCCGACATCAAGGACGCCGGGGTTGGTGTCATCTCCTGAAGGCGTGCCGAGGGTCAATGCCGTGCTTGCGCCGTCTTGGGCGACTACATCGGTCACCGACACTCCCGTCAGGCTCACATTGCCTGTGTTGGTCACAACAATTGTGTAGTTCAACGTGCCCGGGGCCGCGATGTTATCCTGGTCAACCGTCTTCTCCACGGTAACCGAGGGTGTCTGCGTGATGGTCGTCGTAACATCGTCATCACCAGCCGCACCTTCTTTGGTCGTAACTAACACCGTGTTCACTAGCGTGGCGCCTCGATCAATTTGACCTTGATCGACCGAATAATCAAATGTATATGTCCATGTCTCGTCAATCTCCAAAATGCTGTTCGTATTATTAGCGGGATTGCCGCCTGACTGGACGGGTACACCGATATTGGAAATGGCTTCATCTGATGCCCCCTGTTGGGTCAATACATCACTGATCTGCACATCCGTTAAATCATACTCGCCCGTGTTTTTAATGCTCACGGTATACGTAAGCGACCCAGGCTCATCGATACTTGCCAAATTGACCGCTTTTTCCACGGTAATCGCGACGGGCTTCACCAAAACTTTTACCGGAACAATCGGGCTGATACAACCAGAATCATGGTTTTGTTGCGCCACATACGCAGTATATTCTCCTGCTAACGCCGTGTTAATCACCGGCTCTTCGTTTGGTGTAAGTGGATTACCGTTTTCATCAAACCAAATCAAGGTATGATCAGAAAATACGGTCACGTCGTATTCGATTTCCGTGGCACCAACATAAGTAATACGGTTAGCCACATTAGGTGCCTCCGGTGTCGCATTTACGGTAATGGTAAATTTAACCGGATCACCTTCGCAACCGGCTTCAGTTTTAGGGACTACCGTTATCTCTGCAATTTCATCTGCATTGGAAGTATTCGTTGCTACAAAACTAATTCTCCCCGACCCCGATTCCTGAATACCGATTGCCGTGTTGTTAGATGTCCACTCAAAATCTGTTACGCCGTCCGCTAATCCCTCAAAGTCAATTTCCACATTTTCGCCAGCACAGACCACCAAATTGTCCGCTCCAGTAAACCCAAAGCAACCGCTCAAGTCTATTTCTAATGAAATATCCCCATATACCGGCACACCCACAATTTCACAAACAGGGGTACTTTCACTATATTCTTTTATAAATGGCGTATTTATGGTGTATTCCGTTATTTCACCTTTTCCAGAGAACTTGCCTCCGATAGAAAAGATGGGGCTGCAGGTTTCACCATTCAGTAGCAGATCGCTACAATCGGGTAGGATAAGTCGGTAGTCCATTACGGCGACGACGTCGGTAGGACTTTCCGGAAGGTCTACGTCGCCAATCTCCCAAATTAACTTATTGTCTATAACCACTGCGGATGTCCCACCGGTAGTGCTAATGACTTCCAAAGCTCCAAAATCAGGAAAGGGAATTTCTACCCGACCGTCAACGGCACTTTCCGTACCAACGTTCCTAATTTCCAAGCGAAAGTCGACTTCCGACCCTGCAGCAAATGCCCCAGACGGTGGCGTTGGTGTTAGGAGCTGATTAATGGGGTGGATAACTGGCTCATAAGCGTCAACGGCGAAAGCCAGGTTGAAAATAACATAGTTATCGCCTAGCGTGCCATATTCGAAATTGGCAACAGATTGGCCGTTGTTGATAAACGCTTTATTGTCGTTATTGACGTCAAAGACCGCAATGTCAATTCCGGCGTTGTCTTCTAATTCAGGGAATCTAGGACCTTCTGTTAGAATAGAAGAATTAAAAAAGTTGTCTGCATCGTTTCCACCGTGATTTAAAGCGACATATTCCCCCGTTTGAACATTCAACATCCGGAAATAATCACCTCTATCCACATTATCTCCTTCACCGGCCATTATCCCCAGCTTGAAATCTACTGGCCCGCTTTGAATTGCTTGAAAATCATCAATATCAATTTCAAAGTGGTTTAAAGGAGAACTAGCGCCTTGAACAAACGCGTAACCGTCGTAAACCATAACGTATCTCGTGTTCATCAGCGGATTTTCGTAAACCACTACCATTCCCCAGCCACCATAATACCCCACTCCCAAGCCTGAATCCCAGTCGGATGTAGGTGTTGTCGCAATATCCGCGGCGAAATACACGCCATCGCGATTACTTTTTACATAATCGGTTATATCTGCGTACCCTACGTACATCCCTCTGCTGCTGCCCACGTCGTTCGGGTCACCTTCAGGAAACAATATTCCATTTGCTTGGATTTCTACATAGCTGTCCCCTTCTTTTTTTAGCTTGATCTTATCTTTTTCGAACCTATCGGCAACAATTGTCCCATCCGGCAATACCGCGTCTACGAAATTCGTAGAAGAGGCGCTTCTACCTGTCCAATAAAGACCCGCATAGATAACATTAGTGCACGTATTATCAGCTCCGTTTTCATTCGAGAATAGAAGCGTAGCACCCGAAGAGTTTAGGGTTGCATCATCGTTATCCTCATCAATATAAGTTACACCGTCGCCATTGTGGTTCACAGGTTGCCCGCTTTCACTTTCTGCGAGTTTTACTACCGTATTTCCCAGTAGGGCGAAGTCGCCGTGTATCGCCATTGGTGTCTTAAATCTTGACTTAAACGGTTCTCTGACCTGAGCCATCAAAACGTTAACCATTCCCGATAACATCAATATGAAAATAATAAAGGGAGCTCTAGTCAATAATCGTAGGTCGAAATTTCTCATATCTTATCTTAACTGAATTTTTATTTTTTTAACAGTCTCCAATAGATGTCGGCTGCTATTTCATAAGTAACATGCGCAAATTGATTGAATTTGACGCGCGCCACCAATCCGATGTACACGAACGACAGGAAAATGTATGTGAACGGCGATTTGTGTAGCAGTTATGCTACATCGGGTCTACAGCGGGATAACAGTTGGACTTCCAGTAATCGCTTACTGGTAGATACCCCAAACCGCGATAAGATCTGATAGGGTTTTCACACCAACCTTTGCAAATATCCGCTTTTTGTAGGTGCTGATGGTTGTTTCTTTTAGATTCGTTAACTTACCGATTTGCGAAAGGGAAGTCCCTTTTACCAGTAAATCAGCAATCTGGAACTCACGTGAGGAAAGTCGGTGGCTTTTTTTTAAGATAGCCCCCTGGTGTGGCGGAACAGATTGGGGTTGTTCATTCTCGGCACGGAAGATTTCTCCTCGCAAGGCCGTTTCGATCGCTAGAACAATGTCGTCTACGTCCGCATTTTTTGCCAGAAAGCCATTCGTGCCAAAGGCCAAATATTTCGGTCCGTATACCGCCTCGTCCAACTCAGAAAAAATCAATATGCGGGTAAGCGGACTTACCGATTTGATTCGCCGAACCGCCCCCAAGAGATGGGCATTATCCGCAATCTCAGCGTCGAGTACGACCAAATCGTAGTTTTTCTTTGGCAAATCGGTAAGTGTCTCTTGAAAATTCTTTGCCTCGGCAATGGCTGACATTGGAAAATGTTGCTTTACAAGCCACTTCATCGCAACACCTACCACTTCGTGGCAATAAGTCAAGAATATGTTGTGCTTAACGTTTGCTAAGTTACTTCCCATGCTGTTATTGTAGTACGCTGTCCTGTTTGTTTGATCTTTACTAGGAATCAAAGGTAGGTGGTTAAACAGGTATTCGAAAATCAATGCATGTAAACGGCAGAAAATTGTACACGAACGACAAAAATCCCGGAGGTTGAATGGACATCACCTAATGGTCGACGACGTTGGTCGGGGTTTAAAAGCGGGTAAATCAATCAAAAAAATGCGTAAGTAACTGGTTGCACAATCGCTGTCGTTCGGCGGGCGCCGAATCGCCGAGCAACAAGGTTTCCTCCTGCACGAAATTACCAGGCACGACATCTGCCCGCGCATTCTCCAGAAGGTGTCGCACATCTTCGAGAGACGTTTCTACATGGAACTGCACGGCTAATACGTCGCGCCCGATTGCAAATGCCTGATTTTTATTAGCTTCCGATGACGCCAAGCTAATAGCGCCGTAAGGAATCTCAAACTTGTCGGCGTGCCAATGGAATACCGTAGGCCCTCCGGAAAACAGGTCGTAAAACCAAGGCAATGCCTTCGCTTCCTCGGTGGCCTGCACAGGGAACCATCCTATTTCCTTGTTTGGTGCAGGTTTCACAGCGGCCCCTGTCACATTGGCCACCAATTGGGCCCCTAAGCAAATCCCAAGTACTTTCTTTCCGCCATCAATCGCAGCTTTTATGAATTTCTTTTCCTCAGCCAGCCAATGGTATTGTACTTCATCAAATACATTCATTGGCCCGCCCAAGACAACCAGCGCATCAATTGCCTCCAACTGGGGTATTTGCCAGGTTTCTTCATAAAAGCGTGTAGCTGCGAGTCTGTGGCCATGATCGCCCGCCCACTTCTCGATGTAGCCCAACCCTTCATATGGAACATGTTGGAAGTAATGGATGTTCATATCAACCCGTAACTGACTTAGTAATCGATATCCAGCAGGCTGACCAAAGGTAATACCACGCCATTCTTAATCTGCAGCGCATCGTCAGTGAGCGTCCACACCGTCGTCTCAACGCGCTTGGGGCCTTCCACGGTTTGGAAGGTAATCGTTGCCTTCGATTTAAATTCATTACCCAGCCGCACGGCCCCACGTAATTTCTGCCGCAACTCTGCCACATGATCTTCCGATGCGCGAGCGAGCGTATATTTCGGGATATCCTCTTTGGGTATTAACTCTACGGTGTCCATATTGTTTGTTTGAATAAAACAATACTACACAAATTTGGGTAAACCCGCAATAACCGGAAAGAAAAACGTCAGGTTGCCCAAGCTTTATCACCCTTTTTGTAAGGGTAGTCTCCATCGTATTTACCGGGAATCTGGACGTATCGCAGGGCCTTGGTGGCGCCCAATTCCGAAGTGAAAAAACCAAGTAAGGTCAGTTGCTTGAACAAATGGAAATAATGGTTGGGATCGCCATCGGCTCTATTCCGTTGATGGTCTTTAGCCTCCTTATCGATCGCTGCCAAGAGTTCTGTACGTTCGCTTGCATTGAGTTCCTGGAATTTACGGCCGAATTTTTCTTTGGAAGCACTCTCCAGTGAGGTCAGCCCGTCGATAAACGTCTGCTGGTCGGCCGGCGTATAACAGTCTTTCACCATAACCGGAATGAAAGCACCCACGCCTGCTTCCTTTGCACCCGGACTGCTTGTTGGAGGCAAAATGGTATCGGCAACGTCACCGAGAAAATCGACGGTCGCTGGCTCAAAAAGGCCCTCCACACTGTTAGTTGCCTTTCTGGTACATCCTTCCAAAAACAGATTGGCACCAATGACGGTTCCTCCCATAATCCATGCAACCCGAGCCAAAGCTTCTCTTCTATTCATAGCTGATTCTTTTAAAGTTAATTAATATTTCCCTCCTTATAGATTGCCTTTTTTCAATTCCGAAGCAGCAAAATCTACAGCGCGAGCGGTCATTGCCATGTAAGTAAGTGATGGGTTTACACAAGCCGCAGAAGTCATGCAGGCACCATCAGTCACAAACACGTTCGGCGCATCCCATACTTGGTTATTGCCATTCAATACCGACGTTTTCGGGTCCCGCCCCATCCGAGCTGTCCCCATTTCATGGATTCCTTGCCCAAAACCATATCCGTTATCGTACATTTGAACATCTTTTGCGCCAGCAACTTCGAGCATCTCTTTACAATCTTCCATCATATCTTTACGCATCTTCAGCTCGTTTTCTTTGATTTCCATATCCATCGCCAGCACGGGTAATCCCCACTTGTCTTTCACATCCTTATCCAGGAAAATCCTATTCTCATGGTAAGGCAAGATCTCGCCGAAAGCGGTAAAACCTACTGACCATGACCCGGGCTCACAAAGTGCATCTTTCCATTCGCCGCCGATGCTCATTTCCGCAATTTCACCGTTCCATCGGCCTCTGCTAGCCGAACCTTGATAACCGAATCCCCGAACATAGTCCCGTTTATCTTCACCAACGTTTCGGAAACGCGGGATATACAATCCGGTGGGTCGTCGCCCGAAATAGTACTTATCCTCGTAACCTTCCACTCTTCCACTTGCTCCGCAGCGGAAGTGGTGGTCCATCGCATTATGGCCAAGCTCGCCGCTACTACTACCTAAACCGCCCTCCCAAACATCCGTTGCTGAGTTCATCAAAATCCACGTGGAGTTAAAAGCAGACGCGCAAACAAATACGACCTTCGCGAAATACTCATACGTTTGGTTGGTCTCCGCATCTAGAATTTCAACCCCTTTTGCCCGCTTTGTGTCTTTATCATACAAAATACGGGTAACGATGGAAAAAGGTCGTAGGGTGAGATTCCCTGTCGCGACAGCGGCCGGCAACGTGGAAGATTGGGTGCTAAAATATGCGCCGAAATTGCAACCTAACCAACATTGGCTCTGATACTGGCAATTGATCCTGCCTTCATGAGCCTTCGAAAGGTTAGCAACCCGTCCCATGATGAAATGCCGTTTGCCACCATAATGAGATTTGATGCGCGCCGCGAAGTCCTTTTCAACAACATTCATTTCCATAGGCGGAAGGAAATCACCGTCAGGCAATACATCAAGTCCGTCCCGGTTACCGCTTATTCCCGCCCATTTTTCGGCATAGCTATACCAAGGAGCGATGTCTTTATAACGGATTGGCCAATCTACACCATGTCCATCTTTGAGGTTTGCTTCAAAATCCAGGTCACTGAATCGGTAACTTTGGCGACCCCATGTAAGCGAACGTCCGCCTACATGATAGCCACGGTACCAGTCGAATCGTTTCACCTCAACATAAGGGCTTTCTTTCTCATTCACCCAAAAATCGAGATTCCTTTCATTCAACGGATAATCCCTGCTGAGTACCGGATAATTTTCGATCATCTCTTGTGTCCGACCGCCGCGATGCGGGAAGTCCCAAGGGTGTTTGGTTGCCGAAGTATAGTCCTTCACATGCTCCACATTGCGACCTCGCTCCAACATAATGGTTTTAAGCCCTTTCTGGGTCAACTCTTTCGCAGCCCAGCCTCCGCTAATCCCTGATCCGATTACAATCGCATCATATACATTATCTGCCATAGTTTGTGTTATCGTTTGTTTAGTTATATTTCTGCGGTGTTTAGCCTACTAAAGATACTATTAATGACGTCATTATTTAAAATTTATTGCGTTATTCGGCGGATTGCCTCATAACGGAAGCCTTTTCATTCTTAAAAAAGATCCCGAACAAAAGCAACACTACCGCCGCGATGCCGGCAGGTACGAGCCAAATGTTCTGCCAAAGCGGGTCGCCAGTTGGATTTTCCTTGTAATACTCGCTGATAAATCCAGCCACCCAAAAGCCTATTAATTGCCCCACTCCATACGTTGCCAACGTAATTAATCCTTGGGCTGAGCTTTTGTACTTCGCTCCTGCTTTTGCATCGGTATAAATTTGACCGGAAACAAAAAAGAAATCATAGCATATACCATGCAATGCAATACCAATAATGAGCATGTACGCAAGCTCACCGGCGTTGCCATATGCAAATAACAGGTAGCGGATAGCCCAGGCTAACATACCCAACATGATGGTCTTCTTAAATCCGATCCGTGCAAATAAAATAGGCAGAATCAGCAGGAAAAACGCTTCCGACACCTGACCAATCGCCATCTTGCCTGTCGGGTTCGACAGGCCGATCTCCGAAAGGAACAAATTCGCGTTTTGATAATAGAAAGCAAGTGGAATGCAAATCAACACTGATGCCACGAAGAACACGAGGTAATTTCGACTACCCAATAATTTAATTGCGTCCAAACCCAGTACCGCTGCGAGACTACGCTTCGCTGCCCCTACCTCCGCAATTGGAGGCGTCTTCGGTAATGTGAAGCTAAATATTCCCAAAACCAGCGAGGCTATACCGGCCATTAAAAACGTATTCTTTAGCAATCCTTCTTTTATCCCCCCTGTTGAATCCCAACCGAAGGAACTGATAGTCAGCCCGGCAACAATCCATCCGATTGTCCCCCAAACGCGAATACTGGAAAACGACTTCTCGGGGTTAGTCAATTGTCTGAATGAAACGGAATTAACCAACGCCAGCGTAGGCATGTAGGCAATCATGTAAGCAAATACATATGGATAAAATTGACCTACGCTGGCCGAATGATACATTTGGTACATCAACCCGGCCCCTAGCAAATGTAATACCGCCAGGATCCGTTCGGCATTGAAATACCTATCGGCTATCAGCCCGATGATGAAAGGGGCAATAATCGCTCCCCAAGACTGCGTAGAGAAAATGTTGGCCACTTCATAACCCGACGCGTTTAGGTTTTGGGGCAAGAAAGTACCCAGCGTCACGAACCATGCTCCCCAAATGAAAAATTCAAGGAACATCATGAAAGAAAGCTTTATTCTCGTAACTACGGTCATTTCACAAATTTATGAGATCAGCTAAGAAAATCGTCCACCGAACGGTAGGCCTCGATTAACTTCACTTCGCCTTCCTTACCCCCTTCGGATTTACCATGTTCCATTCCAACGACGCCACGGTACCCTTTGTTGTAAATGTATCTGAATACATTCTTGTAGTTGATTTCGCCTGTAGTCGGTTCATTCCTGCCGGGGTTGTCACCTACCTGTATATAGGCAATTTCGTCCCAACAGCGCTCCATGCTTGCAATCAAATCACCTTCATTGCGCTGCATGTGGTAAATGTCGTAGAGTATTTTGCAAGATGGACTATTCACGCCCTTGCAGATAAGGTAGGTTTGCGCAGAATTCCTTAGAAAGAGGTTCGGCGTATCACTCAATGGTTCAAGTACCATCATGATGCCGTGGGGTTCGAGTATTTCGGCGCCTCGCCGCAACGCTTCAATCACATTGGCCGTTTGTATATCCAACGGTAAATTCCGGGCATAATCGCCCGGTACAACAGTGGTATATTTGCCTCCGCATCGCTTTGCGAGCTCCACGGCCTGCCGACAACCCTTCAAAAAGATGTCGACATGCTCAGCTTTACCTGCAGCCAGCGTATTCGCGCCGTTTCCGCCTTTGTCCAATACAAATACACCCATTGTCATACCAAGTTTGGCCAACAGATTACCAATACGTTCCTGTTCTTCGACGGCGCGGCCGGAAAAGCCGTTATCCTCTATGCTACGGAACCCTTGATCGTAGGCGAACTGAATTTGATCCAGGACATTCTTGCCCGCATGGTTTTCGAACTGCCCTTGATGGGGGCCATAATTCAGATTAAAAGGCCCTGTCTGTTGCCGTCCAGTCTGTACCGCAGAAAAAGCGGGTGATAAGCCGCCTCCGATTACGGCTCCCGTCGCCAGGAGCGAGTTTCTTACAAATTGACTTCTCTTCATATTTGTTTACTATTATTAATGATCAATTGGCTATTAATTTTTTAAAACCCGTACTCATCGTATCCCTCACCGCACCCAGCTCATCTTTATAAACGATAAAAGCTTCTATTCCGCTAAGCCTGTTTACTAACGCTATGGCATCCGTTACGGGCATTGCCATCATGACGTTATCGATCCCATCTGCTGTCATCGCGTCCTTACTATAAATCGTCGCGCTTATTACACCGGTAGCCGATGGGTAACCGGATTTAGGATCTATATGGTGGGATATGCGCCTATCTCCATCCTGCAAAAACTTGCGGTAACTTCCTGCAGTAGTGATCGCCCCTTCCTGTATTTCCACCACATCATTGATTGCCGTGCCTTCTCCTTCTACCTGTCTGGGGCGTTCAATCCCCACACGAAATGGCGAGCCGTCTGGCTTCGGCCCCTTCACACGCAGCTCTCCACCGAGTTCTACAAGGTAATGGGTTACGCCGCGACCCTCCAAGTAGTCTGCAAGTACGTCCACACTATACCCCTGCGCAATCCCGTTCATGTCCAATTTCACACACGGCAGCTTTATCAACCGCCTGCCCCGGAGCTTGATTTTATCCATGCCCACACAATCCCTTATCCGATTCACAGCAGCGCTATCGGGAAATTGGTTCTGCGCTTCGACCCCAAACCCCCAAAGCTGTACCAAGGGACCAACCGTGATATCAAATAATCCGTCGCTTATCCGGTACAAATCAAACGACCGCTTAAGCACGCGCAGGAAGTGCCTGTCTTCAATCCGTACGGATTTGTCGGCACCGTTGATTTTATTAATCAACGAATAGGGCTTGTACAGCGACATCGAGCTGTCAATGACCGCCAAGACGCTGTCGATGGACGACTTCTGCACCATCGCTTCATTTGCGTAATACGTTATGGCATACGTCGTTCCCTGTGCAAAACCGCCGATTTCATACCGTGTTAAGCCCGGATTGACGGAACTTGCGCATAGCAGCCAGCCAGTGGTGGTGGCAACGACGCTAAAGCACCACCGTCTGACCGGGTATCGCATACGGATAAAGGCCGTTTTCGTCGGGCAATACTTTCGGCAGGGCATCCCACGCGAAGCGTTCGGGCATCAAATCGATATTGGATTTCAATGCATCTTCCCATTTGATCACCTGCCCTGAATACGTAGCCAACCGCCCAATAATGCCAGTCAGCGTGCTGTATGCGCCGTACTCGGCGTCCTCAAACCGATATTCCCCCTTGGTAATGGCGCCAAACAACTCTACATGTTCATGTTGATAGGGGTTAGCGTTACCTTGTTTGGGATGCGTATATAATTTGTTGCCGTTGTGGTCCCACAGGATGCCATCATTTGAAGCCGACAGGTATACGCGGCCTTTGGTTCCCTGAAAGGTCTCGTCCACGCGGTTAGCGGTTCCCTCGAAATGTCGGCATTGACTGTAAATTACCGATCCGTCTGCATAAGTCAGTTCAACCGCGTGGTTGTCATATATTTCACCATGGTCTTTACCGGTCCGCCATGCTCGGCTTCCCGTGCCCTGAATAGACACCGGGTAACTACCCTTGACCCAATTGGCTACGTCAATCTGATGGACATGCTGCTCCACGATATGGTCTCCGCAAAGCCAGTTGAAATAATACCAATTTCGCATTTGATATTCCATTTCCGTTTGGTTTGGCTGACGGGGACGTACCCAGACACCGCCGCTGTTCCAATACACCTGTCCGGAAACAATATCACCAATAGCTCCATCCTGTATCCTTTTAATCGTTTCTCTGTAAACAGCTTGATAACGACGCTGAAGGCCCACAACCACGTTCAGTTTCTTTCGCTTGGCTTCTTCAGCAGCGGCCAGCACCCTGCGTATACCCGGGATATCGGTAGCAACGGGCTTTTCCATAAAAACATGCTTTCCCTGGCGAACGGCCTCTTCGAAATGGATAGGTCTAAATCCTGGTGATGTTGCCAATAATACCACATCGGCCAACTCTATTGCATGTTTGTAAGCATCAAATCCAATAAATTTTCGATCGTCAGGTACATCCAACTTGTCCGAATGCCGTGCGGATAATTTTCCATAAGCGTCGTCTAACCGATCTCGGAACGCATCCGCCATAGCAACAATTTTAATATTGGCGCCAGAAGCAATGGCGTCAAATGCTGCACCCGTACCTCGACCTCCACATCCAACTAACGCCACCTTGATCGTGTCGTCTACACTTGCATGCGCACCGAGAAACGGCGCCCCGCTTAACATGGCCCCACCGGCCAATAAGGCCGATGTCTTCAAAAATTCTCGGCGCTGCCCGCCCAAACTTGCTTTATCCATTGTTTTAGCTTTATCTAAGGTTAATACTAATTTACTTTGTTACTAATCAATAATCCTCGATCGGTGGGCGGTCGAAGTAAGCCATAATTTCCGCTTCAGACGGCGGGTTCAGGGGTCTAACCAACCTAAAGCCGATAAAAGGTGCTTCCGGAAACCACCAATTGCTTTTCGGTATCTGCGGATCGAGTTGCTTCCAAGAAGGATCAGAGGGTAGGCGCGATGCGGAGCGCAACGATTGGGCGTCGGTTGCGAACGACCCACCACGGATACTATGTGGGTAAAGTTTGTCAGGTACCGCCACGGGGTTTTCCGCGACCATGCCTTCAAATTGTTTATAAAAGTCTGCTATATATTGGTCGTATGTCCACTCGGCCACATTTCCGTGCATATCATACAATCCCCATGCATTGGGCTTCTTCTGGCCCACGGCATGCGTTTTACCGTCGCTGTTTTCGGCGTACCAGGCGTGGTCGCCCAACGCGGAAGCATCATTCCCGAAACTGTACGATGTCGTACTTCCCGCGCGGCAGGCATACTCCCATTCCGCTTCCGTGGGTAATCGGTAAAACACACCGGTATGAACGTATAGCCATTTGCAAAACTGGATTGCGTTATAATGGGTCATCGCAAGCGCCGGATGACCTTCCTTGCCCATGCCGAATGTCATGTCCAGGTAAGGTTTCGTCGGCCGCGTCACGGCATCCACTTCGGGTGCTACTTTACCGCCGCTACGGGTTGCCTCGAGGTCTTTGTAGACAAATGGTTCGTATATATCCCACGTCACTTCATAGGTCCCCATCCAAAAGGGGGCTATCTTTACCTGATGTACGGGCTGTTCGTCTGGATTGCCATCCGAGCTGCCCATTGCAAACTCTCCGCCCGGTATGGGCTGCATTGTAAAACTGAGCGGTGTACCCGCCAGCTGTTGTGTATAGGGTTTGAAATCTTCTTGGGCTGCGGCAGCATTCAGTAAAAATACGCTCGAAAAAAAAATGGATTTGACAGTCATCTCAGCTACAATCATAAAAATTGGTGGCTGAATTTACTGCCTTTTTGCGTAAATACAAAAATTAGGCGATTTAATTTCAGTAATCGAACGATGCTGACCACCCGCATCGTTCGAGCTATATAGCAATAAAACAGCGGTTTAGTGTTTGATTTACACTTCCGTACAGCGGCTAGCTGTGTGGAAAACTTTTCACCCCATAATGCTCGCTATCCTTCAACCGGCTCAAACCTCGCGGTAAAATGCCGAAGTAGCGGTGGTTCATATGTGATCCTGTAGCCACTGAATGTATGTCTCATTTTGTGGACTTCCACAATCACCTCCGTTACGTAGTCGATGTGGCTTTGCGTGTAAACCCTTCGGGGTATGGCCAGACGCACAAGTTCCATGGGTGGCGACAATAGGCTGCCATCCACTGCATATTTACCGAACATGACCGAGCCGATTTCAACCCCTCGTATTCCGCCCTCTTGGAATAGCGCATTGCAGAGCGCCTGGCCCGGATACTGATGTATAGGTATATGGTCCATGAAACGGCCGGCATCAAGGTATATGGCGTGGCCGCCCGTTGGCTTTACATAAGGAATATCGTATGCGTCAAGCTTCTCCCCTATGTACTGGATGCTCCGTATCCGGTATTTCAGGTAATCTTCATCCATCACCTCCCGTAGCCCGATGGCGATGGCGTCTAAATCGCGACCGGCTAGCCCGCCATAGGTGGGGAACCCTTCCGTGATAATAAGCAGGTTCCGGCATTTTTCAGCGAATTGTTCATCGCGCATGGCCAAGAATCCGCCAATATTCGCGAAAGCATCTTTCTTGGCGCTCATGGTACACCCGTCTGCGTGGGAAAACATTTCCCTAGCAATCTGGGGGATACTTTTCGCTCCATATCCATGTTCCCTCAACTTAATGAAATAGGCGTTCTCAGCAAATCGGCAGGCATCGATAAATAACGGTATCCGGTGGGCTTTGCATGCCAAAGATACCTCCTTGATATTGGCCATGCTCACAGGCTGACCGCCACCCGAATTATTGGTCACCGTCAATATGACCATTGACACGCACGCCGAGCCGTGCTGTTCAATGAATTTGTGCAGTGCTGCAACATCCATATTGCCCTTGAAGGGCAACATGGATTCTGGATCGCTGCTTTCCGTACACCGGAGGTCGATACCCTTGGCTCCCGAAAACTCCACGTTGGCGCGTGTTGTATCAAATAGTGTATTGCTCAATACGTACTTATCAGTGCCTCCGGTTATGGAAAATAGGATTTTCTCCGACGCACGCCCTTGGTGGGTAGGGATGACAAAGGGCATGCCGGTAATTTCGTTAACAATTTTCTCAAAACGGTAAAAACTATCGCTGCCTGCGTAGCTTTCGTCTCCCCGCATCACACCAGCCCACTGCTCACTGCTCATGGCGCTGGTGCCGCTATCGGTCAGCAAATCGATGGTCACATCCTTTGCCCTAATCAAAAATGGATTATAATGGGCTTGTTTCAAAATGCATGTACGCTCCTTGCGCGAGGAAAAATAAATCGGCTCAACCGACTTGATTCGGAAAGGTTCAATTATGGTATTCATGGAAAAAAATCATCAAACGCACTATCAATAGTTAAACAACAAAAAATGCAACCCGGTTTCTATAAACGGGGTTGCATACCTTTCTGTACTTTAACTACGATGGCCGTTTAATGATATTTGTCCACATACACCGTATGGTTAGAGTTTGCGCTTTACTTCCACCTGTTCGTAGGCTTCGATGATATCCCCGACCTTGATATCGTTGAAATTCTGGATATTCAACCCACATTCATAACCAGCCGAGACCTCTTTGACATCGTCCTTGAAACGCTTGAGCGACGCGAGGTGCCCCGAGTATACGACCACACCATCGCGGATAATCCGGATACTGTGGTTTCTGTTGATTTTACCATCCAGTACCATACAGCCTGCAATCGTACCGACTTTACTGATTTTAAAGGTCTCGCGGATTTCCACATTGGCAACGATTTTCTCTTCGAACTTCGGTTCCAACATACCTTCCATCGCCGCCTTGACCTCCTCAATCGCATCGTATATGATTGAATACAATCGGATATCGATTTGTTCCTGCTCGGCAAGTTTGCGGGCACCGGTTGATGGCCGCACCTGGAAGCCGATGATAATCGCATCTGATGCAGACGCGAGCAACACATCGGATTCTGATATTTGGCCGACCGATTTATGGATAACATTCACCTGAATTTCTTCCGTTGAAAGTTTCAGCAACGAGTCGGACAACGCTTCGATAGAGCCGTCCACATCGCCCTTGACGATAATATTCAGCTCCTTGAAGTTACCGATAGCCAACCGTCTGCCTATTTCGTCGAGCGTGATGTGTTTCTGGGTACGCAATCCTTGCTCGCGTTGCAACTGCAGTCGTTTGTTGGCAACCTGGCGGGCCTCCGACTCGCTTTCCATTTCATAGAACTTATCTCCCGCCGTCGGTGCGCCAGACATACCAAGCATCTGCACCGGTGTCGATGGGCCTGCTTCGGTCACCCGCTGCCCCCTTTCATTATACAGGGCTTTGACCTTACCGCTGTGCGAACCGGCCAAAATAGGCGCACCTACCCGCAATACACCAGCCTGTATCAGTACTGTGGTGACAATTCCCCTGCCTTTATCGAGACTTGCTTCGATTACCGATCCCACGGCACGTTTTTTCGGGTCGGCCTTCAGGTCAAGCAGTTCGGCTTCGAGCAACACCTTGTCTAGTAAAAGGTCCACGTTTTCCCCGGTCTTACCCGATATCTCCTGACATTGATATTTGCCACCCCAGTCCTCCACCAGGATGTTCATATTAGACAGTTGTTCACGGATCCTATCTGTATTTGCACCGGGCTTGTCTATCTTCGTAAATGCGAACACGATCGGCACCCCAGCAGCCTGGGCGTGATTAATCGCCTCTTTGGTCTGTGGCATCACGCTGTCATCCGCTGCAATCACAATAATCGCGATATCGGTCACCTGTGCGCCACGTGCGCGCATGGCCGTAAATGCCTCGTGGCCCGGCGTATCAAGGAAAGTCAATTTACGCCCGTCATCAAGCGTTACCTCGTAGGCTCCGATATGCTGGGTAATTCCCCCTGCTTCGCCCCCAATGACGTTTGTTTTACGTACATAGTCTAGCAGTGATGTCTTCCCGTGGTCCACGTGGCCCATGACCGTTACGATTGGTGCCCGCGGGATGAGGTTTTCTGGGTTATCCGCTTCTTCTAGTTCCGTATTCTCCTCATCTTCTGGCTTCACGAACTCGATTTCATAACCGAACTCGTCTGCCACAATAGCTATGGTCTCCGCATCCAGGCGCTGGTTAATGGAAACAAACAGGCCAAGGCTCATACACGTGGCAATGATCTGCGTCACTTGCACGCCCATCATGTTGGCCAAGTCGTTTGCAGTTACAAACTCGGTAACCTTCAACACCTTAGACATCATTTCCTGTTCCATAGCGGCCTCTTCCGCTGAATGGGCTATATCATCCCGTTTTTGGCGGCGGAGTTTAGCGCGCTGGGCGAATTTACTGGACTTGCCCGCACCGCTGAGACGCGCAAGCGTTGCCTTGATTTGGTCTTGGATTTCCTTTTCAGATGGTTCCTCCCGGCTTTCTGCGCCTTGGCGGGGTTTCCCCCTGAAATCCGGACGCCCTTTTCCACCACTTTGCTGGCCAGCAGCATGTGTTCCGGGACGCTGTGCCGGCTTATCTTTACGTTTTCGTTTCCGCTTCTGGTCGTGAGCCGCTCCCCCCGCAGCACTAGATGACGCCACGGGCTTCTCTTTCGGTTGAAATTTGGGCAAGTCAATTCGCCCAACGACATTAGGCCCTGTCAACCGTTGAGCACGCGCCCGGATAACCTCATTTGCGGGCTTAGCCGGTTCGGATTGCGTTTCGGGCTTTTCCACCGCAGGCTTTTCCGCTTCGGGTTTTGCCTCCACTTTCGATTCCGGCGCTTCTGGAGCAGCTGCTGCTGGCTTGTCTTTGGTTTCGCCCGGCGCTTCCTTCGCTGTCTGCTCAGCCGGCGTTTCCAAAACAGGCGGTTCTACAGCGGCTTCTTTGGGTGCTTCCTCTTTTTCCTTCGGTGCTTCTTCAGCTGACTTCGCATCTTCTTCGATGGCTTTAGGCTGCGCTTTACCGCCCCTCTTCAGGCTCGACAAATCAATCTTACCAACGATTTTCATCCCGGTGTGAGGAGGCTCTTCGTCAGTTGCGGCAGGTTGTTCTGGTTTCTCCTGACCTGGTTCCGGCTTAGGGGATTCCACTTCTTTCCGCTCTTCAGGTATGAATGAGCCAGTATTCTTAATCAGAATTTCTTCCGCTTCACTTTCCCGTCTCGGTTTTGGCACAACCGTTTCAGCGGGCGACTCTTCGCGGCGAATTTTGCCAATAATAATCTGGTTGGCCTCCTCCTTCACAATCTTATCGCCCTGAAACTCTCTTAACAGCACATCGTAGGTTTCGCTATCCAACTTGGTTGCTGGCTTGGGTTCGACTTCATAGCCACTTTTAGCTAGAAAATCCACAGCGGTGCCTATACCGATGTTCAGTTCTTTTGCTGCTTTCAGCAATGTTATGCGCTTACCTTCTGACATCTAATTTATTTACCTCTCTTTTTTGTGCTTTACAAAAGTATACTTTTTTAAATGTTTATTGGCAATGAATTAAAAAAGCATGAACCTCAGTTCGGGCGCCCCATCACGCTTATTCGAACTCTGCCTCCAATACGTGTATGATTTCATTGATGGTATTTTCCTCCAAATCGGTACGCCGTACCAGATCATCTACCGAAAGTGCCAGCACTGATTTGGCCGTATCCAATCCGACACGCTTCAACTCATCGATAATCCATCCATCGATTTCATCTGCGAATTCTTCGATATCCACGTCTTCTTCAATTTCCTCTGCCTCACGGTATACATCAATCTCGTAGCCTGTAAGTTTGCCGGCGAGTTTGATATTATGTCCACCGCGGCCGATAGCTAGGGATACTTGATCAGATTTGAGGTACACGGCTGCCGTCATGTGTTCATCATCGAGCTTGATTGACCCGATGCGCGCCGGGCTCAGTGCCCGTTGAATGTACAACTGTGTATTATTCGTGTAATTGATCACATCGATATTTTCGTTCCTGAGTTCTCGCACAATACCGTGAATACGTGATCCTTTCATTCCCACGCAAGCTCCTACGGGATCGATCCGGTCGTCGTATGACTCTACAGCCACCGTCGCTCGCTCGCCCGGCTCGCGGACGATCTTTTTGATCGTAATCAAACCGTCGAATATCTCCGGTACTTCCAACTCGAACAGCCGTTGCAAAAACGCTGGTGCTGTCCGCGAGATGATAATCCGCGGATTGGCGTTTACCATCTCCACCTTGTCGACCACCGCACGTATGGTATCCCCCTTCTTGAAGTAGTCTGCCGGAATCTGTTCGGTTTTGGGCAAAATTAACTCGTTGCCTTCATCATCGAGCACCAGGGTCTCTTTCTTCCAAATCTGGTACACCTCGCCGGTAATCAGCTCACCTTCCCTATCTTTATACTTTTTAAATACTTCGTCTTTCTCCAGTTCCAGTATTTTGGAAACCAGCGTCTGCCTAGCGGCAAGAATGGCCCGGCGGCCGAAACTCTCCAGGGTGATTTCTTCAATATAATCATCCCCTACCTCCAAATCCGGATCATACTTCCTGGCCTCTGCAAGCTCAATTTCCAAGTCATCGTCTTCAGAGAACTCATCTTCCACGACCACCCGGGTACGCCAGATTTCCAAGTCACCATTATCCGGGTTGACAATGACGTCACAGTTCTCATCCGTACCGTATTTCCTGCGGATCATACTCCGGAAAACCTCTTCCAGCACACTGATGACCGTAGGGCGGTCGATGTTTTTGAACTCTTTAAATTCCTGAAAAGAGTCAATAAGATTGATACTATTGCTCATTTTATTTAAATGAAATTAACACCTTTATTGTTATGATGTTTTCAAGGGCTATCGTCTGTTGCTGCTCCACAGCTTTTCTCCCCTTCTCTTTTATTGTTTCAACGATGGTAATAGCGTCGTTCGCCACTTCCAGCAATTCGCCGGTTTTGAGTACGCCATCCCGCGTCGATACCTGGACTTTTCGGCCTACGTTTTTGCGGTATTGCCTCGTCATGCTCAACGGCCTATCAATACCGGGTGATGATACTTCCAAACGATACGCATGGTCAATCGCATCGTCTTCTTCCAATTGAAATCCAACATGCCGACTTATCGCTGCGCAATCTTGGATACTAATGCCTTGATCACCATCGACAAGCACCTCCAAGGTGCCGTTGGAATGCATTTTTACCTCCACCACAAAGAGGTCATCCCTGTCGGCAATCTTTTCCTCAACCAAGGCGATAACTTTGTCTTCTATTGATTGTGCCACCCTTTAACAAACTACTAACCATGAAAAAAGGGGACTACAACTGTCCCCTCTTTCTCAAGATCATGCAAAGATAAATAAAAACTTTAAAAATCAAAAATCAAGCACCACTCGTTTTTACCTTTTTTCTACCACCGTACTAATGGTTTTCTGCATTTGGGTCATCATTGCCGTCAAGGTTTCCATGGTTGGTTCCGGCGTGGGTTCGGGCAACTGTGTACTGATATATGCTTTAGCCTTCCATACTTCCAAGATATCGTCGGCAGCCACCCAATAAGGTTCGTAACTTTTGTTGTCAGAAACAAGCTTCAGCCCCTTCTCTTCTTTATACTTAAAGGCAATCCGCTTGTAGACAACGCCATCGTCCCGAGAAATGACGACGTAGGTCTGTCCTGGCTTGATCTCGTTCCAGTTTTCAACATATTCGGCGATAACGACGCTACCGGATTGCAACGGCAACATGGAATCCCCCTTGATTTCAAAGGCCCGGTATGTACCTTGTCTAAACATTGGCAAACTGAATCTGGGCAACTCAGCAATATACTCCGGATCGGCATAGCCATTCAGGTATCCGGCGCTGGCCTTCACCGGCACCAGCTCGATATTCTCCTTATCTTCACCATCCACGGTTATACTCAGCACCCGCACGCTGGCCGCATTACCACGTGCTGTGGGCTTCCACTTATCGTTGATTTCATCATTGGCCAACTCATCCATCGTCAAATTATAGAAATCTGCGATTTTCTTTAGCAACTCGTACTTCGGTTCCGCGCGGCGCTCCTCATACGCACCTACAGAAGCACGCTTTATACCCATTTCGTCTGCAAATTGCTGCTGGGTAAGTCGCTTTTTCTTACGGAGATATTTAAGATTGTTAGCAATATTAGCCATAAAAATTAAAATAAATTTGAATTAACTAAATTAGTTAGTATTATTGTGCCAATAAAGTTAGCAACTTTTTATGGAACACCAAAATTAAATACATAATAATTTTCAACAGCATGAATAACTATATCTATATTCTTACCGATTCCAACCGCAATTGCTTGCATGTGGGCATGACGGACGACCTCGAGCAGGCGGCCAAAACTTACCAGCAATTTAATGGGCTATTCTTTGATGGACGCTCGATCGCATCGCGGCTGGTCTATTATGAAATGTTTTCCAGTAACGCAGATGCGTTGCGCCGGTTTAATGAGGTAAGCCGTTATACACGCATGCAAAAGGAGCGATTGATACGGAAACGCAATCCCAACTGGCTGGATTTGGGCATCAGATCAATTTCGGCTAGCATCGCCAAGGTTGGCGGCTATCCACTTAACCGCCAATTCGTATAGCCAAACAGCAACTGGAATCCTTTATTTTTTCTACCACCCCGGGGCAAAGTTGAGTCCAAATGTACCGAATTGAACATCCGTCCGCTGGAATGGAAATGCATAATAGGGTTCCAAAACCATTGCTCCGAAAAGATTAACGCGTAGCGACACGCCGGCACTCATGGCCGGGATCCGCTCGTAGGTTTCGACAGGCGGCAAGCTTGGGTCAGTTGGATTCGGCTGCGAATCGATTAACCGGGGCGTGCTTCGGAAAGCGACCTGCGAATCGCTACTCCAAGCTAAACCGGCATCAAAAAATAGGTTCAAATCAGAGAATAACATCCCCGACCGGATAACAGCTAGCTTCTCGGGCCCCGTAAACGGCAGTCTAAGTTCGAAGTTGACCACGGCGATGCGCGTCCCCATCAAGCTGTTGAAGTTAAAACTACCTGTACTGTTACGAAACGATGAACTTTCATATCCCCGAATCAAATGCGGGTAGCCCAAAAATAAGGGGTACAATGCGTTTTCATGACGCCCCGCACGCATGTAGGTATATGCCCGCGCGGCGACGGTTACCGGAGTGTATCGATTGTACTTCCGCACGTCGAGCGTATATGCCGTAAAGTTATAATCGCCGAAATATTGTTCCGCCCCTACACGGTAGCGATAGCCCTGCAATGGTGCGGCAATACCGAACACCGCGTTATCCCCAACAAAGGAAGTATTGATTTGCTGAATGGTGAATGCATTGAAGTTGCCACCGAACACTTGGCTTGCTTCTTCATTCGATATCTTATCACGCCCGCCATAGCCATAATAATAGCTTTGCCACCATCGATCTACGCGATAACTGTAGCGGGCTATCGCCCCACCCACCTCAAAGCGGTGGTGTCTTGAAAAAGGATAAGCACCGAAGGCCTCGGCTTGTTGTTGGAAAGTGCGGATGATATACGTGTCTAAAATCGGTTCCTCACCGTTTCCTACATCTCGCACGTCATATACCGAAAACCCCGACATATACGGGATATGCGATACGGCCCCACCCCAATTGATCCGGCTTTTCTGATTGATATACGCCACCTGCCCACCGAAATCGTAAATCTCGCCGTTTATAGACAGTGCGGCGAAAATCTGATTGTGGCCCAGGATATCGGAAAACATCCCTTGTATACCACTAGCTATACCGGCACCATAGCGGCTACCCACGGCCAGCCCCATCCCACTATTGGCCAGGTAATCCAACTTAAAGTTGGGCTTATAAGCTACCGAGGCAATCCGGTCATCGCCGATACGCTGGAAAAGGTTGAAGTTTTTTAGATTCGCATTCACCACATCCACACCAAGGTTCTCCGGTGGCGGCAGCATGGCCGCGTCAAAGTTAACCACGAAAGGATCTACTTCGACCGGTTTAAATTCTCCCTCTTTGGCATTGTAAAGCGAATAGCCGTTATTCCGAAAATATGAGTACAACACATCGCCATTGGCCGACAAACTTAGTGCGGGCGAATATTCCGTGATGCCACTGATACCCGTGAAATATTGGGTTAGCCGCTCAACCTTGCCATTTGCCAAGGTATATCGGTACATATTCCGGAAACCATCGCTGTTTGACAGAAAATAAATTTGGCTATCGTCCGCCGAGAACTGCGGATTCAGGTTATTGGCTCCCTCGAATATGTCGATATTCGAAATAGCACGCGTTTCCAAATCAATTACCGCGATATTCATCGGAATATCCACACTTCGCGAATCCGATTGTAGCGAAACCCGGTCTGTACTGAACACAATACGTTTTCCATCACGCGAGAAGGCGGGCTGGTAATCCGAATAACCGTCATCCGTTAGTTGAGTAAGCGCTTTCGTTGTTAAATTATAAAGGTAAATATCGCTGTACCCATTCTGAAGTCCCGAAAACGCTACCGTCTCGCCATCGGGCGACCACGCGATATTTGCAAATTCCGAAATATCACCCATCGCTTCCAACAACAGCTCCTTGCCGGTCTCCACATCCACAACCATCAGCTTACTCTTCCCTCTGCTGAATACACTGAAGGCAAACTTCCGGCTATCTGGAGAAAAAGCACCTGAAGACTCAATGAAACTATACTCATCAATATCCTCATTGGTCAATTTACTACTTAGTCGCCTGATGTTTCCACCGGTTTCGGCATCTGCCAAAAACAGGTCGATACTGAATAAATTCTTTTCCGAAAGAAATGCGATGTGCTTACCATCCGGTGAGATTACCGGCGACACATTCATCCGGCCCGAATTACTCGTGTTGATAATGGATCGCCCTATCGGTGCGTTTGCCGTGTCTACCGGCAAGCTCCGATAAGCATTGATCATGCTGTTCTTCCATAGGTTAGACAAGGTCTGCGAATCGTAGCCGAAAACGCGTCGGATCCCCATTTCATAGCCATACATAGCCGTCGCCTTGAATAACGGCATGATCACCGTATCGCCATACGTTGACCCGATGTACGACCAGAAAGCCTGCCCGTAGCGATAAGGGAAATACCGGTTCATGTTTTCGGTCATCGCCCGCAAGGAAGGAATATCGTTATTTAGGTAGGCATCACGCATCCACATCGCAGTGAAAGCGTCTTTCTTGCCTATTGAAAAGTATTCAGCCATCCCTTCTACCATCCAAAGCGGAATATTGCCGATATTTTCCAAGCGGGTTGAGTCTCCGCCCTCCATCAGTATACGATACTGGAAAGCATGCACCAGTTCGTGGCCGAGCACGTGCCTGGTTTGGTGATTGATCTGCATCACCGGCATGACCACACGGGTTTTGAATGCTTCAGTAACACCACCGGTCCCAACACCTATTTCCCCCTGCACCGTGGTGGTCTGCTGAAATTCGGGATGGTTAGCGTATAATATGATCGGATTTTTACGGAGGAACGTGTCGCGGAAGACCTGCTGGTGCAACTCGTACCATACTTCGCTTTCCTTGGCCAACCACCGAACCAACGTGTCGTTTTCCAAGTAGTAGTGCAGGTTAAAGTGGGGGGTTTCATACACATTGAACTTGAGCGATTTATACCGCATCTTATTCTGCCCGAAATATTGGGCCTGCACGTTTACCGCGAGCGTGCAAAACAACAGGATTGAAAGCGTGTTTAACAACGATCGCCTGAAAAATCGACTAGGGTACGTCATGGAAAAACGGGTGTTTGAATATAATATCAAATTAGAACGAATATCGGTGAAAAAGTTTAATTATCGCAACATATATTATTTTTTTGCCGGGTACCGTATTCGGTTACTGGTGAACGTTTGCGGCCTATCGGAACGCTCCCGTTCCAGGTCAACCGGTTGCTCTCCTTCCGGTACAGGGACCTGGATATCGATGGTCCGATCCAGATCCTCCAAATCCATTAACGTTTCTGGAAAATTATCCGGTAGGCGGAGTGGTGCAATGCTATCAATTCGTGTACTGTCCGGACGGATAATTCGCGGACTTGGACAATTGTATTTCCGGTTGATTTCGACGCCCGGCTCGGGAAAGGGGCCGTAATCGTAGGCTAGTGAATCGTCGAGGTAAAGCCGTTCCATGAACTTGCCGAATACAGGCAATGCTGTCCGGGACCCTTCGCCCGTCTGCGAATTCCTAAAGTGAATGCTGCGTTCGTCGCAACCTATCCACACACCTGTCACCAAGTCTTTTGTCACGCCCATATACCAACCATCCACATAGTCCGACGAGGTACCGGTCTTTCCACCGATTTGGTTATTGTCGCGCCACAAGTCCCATTCCCATAGCGCTTGTGAAGTGCCCTCAGGCTCCTCCATCGTACCCCGCAACATGTACCCCATCAACCAAGCCACCTCTTCGCTTATCACCCGGGTTGCCGTCGTTTTAAAAGTCGCCACGGTAGTTCCGTGGTAATCCACAATTTTAGATACGAGAATGGGCTGCACCTTTGCCCCTTTGTTCATAAATGTCGCGTAAGCATTGACCATTTCGAAGACGCTTACATCGTTTGAACCGAGACTCACGGACGGCACTGAGACGAGCTTGCTCGTAATGCCGCACCGGTGGGCGGCATCCACCACCTTATCCCACCCTATTTCTTCCGTAATCTGGGCAGTGATTGAGTTGACCGATCGCCCCATCGCCCAACGCAACGACATCTCACGGCCACTGAAAACCCAATCCGCATTTTTAGGTTCCCACACCTTGTCCACACCACCCTCTACGTAATTAATACGCACAAATTTATCGGTATACCTGTCGCAGGGCGACTTACCTGCTTCCAATGCCGCAAGGTAGGCGAACGGCTTGAACGTGGAACCCGCCTGTCGTTTTGATTGGATAACGTGGTCGTACTTATAGTATCGGTGGTTTATGCCGCCCACCCAGGCTTTGATTTCACCATTGTAAGGATCCATCGTCATCAGACCGGCATTGAGCATCATGGCGTAATGCGCCAGCGAATCCATACTGGAATATTGCACCTCCTGCGGGCCGTCCCAGGTAAATACCTCCATCGTTTTGGGCAGACTTAGGTAATGAAAAATACTATCTCTATTGCCAGCGTACTTTGCATCCAATTGCGCATAGTATGTGGTCCCTTCGGCTAGGCCTTCCAAAAAACCATCAATTACCTCCCCTTCCGCGTCGCGCCATGGGATTTCGCCGCGCCAGGCATTTTCAAGGCGCTGCTGCAAGGTACCCATTTGGTCTGCCACCGCTCCCTCCGCGTGGCCCTGCACACGCGAATCAATGGTCGTATAGATCTTTAGCCCATCCACATAAATATCGTAGCCATTCGCTGCACACCAATCTTCCAACCACCGTTCCACAGCCGTACGGAGGTACGAATCACCGTTACCCAGTTCTTCCATTTCGCCCAAGCGCAAACCCAACGGCTCCGCTACTGCTGCTTCATAGTCTGCCTGGGATAACATCCCAGCTTTATGCATTTGCCCTAACACCACGTTCCTGCGTTCGAGGGAACGCTCGGGATTGCGCACCGGGTTATAACGCGTTGTCCCCTTCAGCATGCCGACCAGCACCGCAGCTTCCGTGGCACTCAACTCAGACGCTTCCTTGTTGAAGTAACGCCTTGCCACTGTTTTGATACCATAGGCGTTGTTGCTGAACGACACGGTATTGAGATACATGGCAAGAATATCCTTCTTTCCGTAATGGCTTTCCAATTTATAGGCGGTAAGCCATTCCCTTAGCTTGAACACCAGCACGCCTAAAACCGGGACCTGCCCCAAGAGACCGGTCGATTGGCTATATCGTGTGCGGTACATGTTCTTGGCCAGTTGCTGCGTGATGGTACTGCCGCCGCGTGGATCGCCCTGCAGGGCCGACACAACACTGGAAAAAATAGCCAGGTAGTCAACCCCGCGGTGCTTGAAAAACCGGATGTCTTCCGTAGCCACCAATGCATTCACCACATCGGCAGAAATGCTGTCATAGGATACGGGCGAACGATCTTCCTTGAAATAACGGCCGATAAGCACGCTATCTGCCGTATACACTTCTGAAGCAATATTCTGGATCGGCTTGCGGATATCTGTTACCGTAGGTGAATAGCCAAATAACCAGAGGAAATTGACTTCAACCATACATACTAGCAAAACAATCGAATAAACGCCGATGGTGATGTAACGTATGTAGCGGTTCCGTATCTCCTTAAACATTGGGTAAAGATGACGATTTGTTTTGATAATGCATACGGCAATATACCGTTTCGCGCTACATCAATGCTTGCATTTAATCGATAAACCCCTATATTGCAATTACTTAATTCATTGCACGATATCTAAAATCACTGATGAATTCAGCGTCTGGTCTGACAAATCGTTCAAGCTGGCCAATTCCCCGACAGCGGGACTCTCAAAGCCTACTGATCACCTTCCAAGCCATGGATACCGAAGGGAGAGAAGGCGCAATCGAACATGTGATGAGTTTCAAAAGATGAGCAGAAAGAGCAGTTTCGACCAGAAATGGTTTGCCCGGTATGCAGTTGGCAAGATCATCGTAGAAACACTTGCGGATATGGAGCCGGAATTCCCCAAGCTCTCTGAGGCACAGCGAGCCCAACTTGATAGGTACCGAAAAATACGAGAAGTGAGAAGTCAAAAGTGCTTCTCATTCTTGCTGATAACATGTTCATCCCACCGCACGTCTTTTTGCTGGGGTTCGCTCCGAATCGGGCAGTTGTCCATGCGGCAATAATGGCAGCATGCAGGTATACAAGGATCTGCATGGATAAACAATTCCGTATCGGCATGTAAGTGGGTGTTTATTAATTCATCAACCGCCGAAACTTCATCGTGCACCTGGTTCAGGTCGTAATAGTTGGGCAATGTTACATGGCAATCGATATGGAGTTCGTGTCCGTACCGTTGCACGCGGAGATTATGCACATCTATCCAGTCGCTTTCGCGATGTCGTTGCAATATCGAGGCGATTTCGCTAACCAGTTTCGTATCCGATTCGTCCATCAACCCAGCGATAGACTTGCGGAGCAGCTTATATCCACTCCACAAGATATACAGCCCTAATCCCAGCGAAAGCACGATATCGATCCACACCAGGCCGGTGAGATACATCACCAGCAGCCCCATCAACAATCCCACGGTACTGTAGGCGTCGGTCTGTAAGTGCTTGCCGTCGGCCTGCAGCGTTAGCGAGTTTAATACGCGGCTTTGCCGCACCATATAGGTGCCCAGCGCAAAATTAGCAATACCGGTGAAGGCGATTAATCCCATACCGCTCATTAGATTGCCTAGCGGCTCGGGGAAGAAGATGCTGTAGCCTGCTTTACCCACGATGAGCACGCCGGCGATGAAAATCAGTCCCCCCTCCAGGAAAACAGAGAAAAACTCGACCTTCCCATGGCCGTAGGGATGGTTACGGTCTTTTGGCCGTGCGGCGAGATGTATGCTGTAGAATGCAAAACCCGAAGCCACTACGTTCACGATGCTCTCCATGGCATCGGTAAGTATTGCGTTGGAATTGGTGAGTAGATAAGCGGCAAATTTAACCAACATCAGCATAATGCCGGTGGCCAATGCAACACGAATAATGCTTTTCTGCTTGTTCAAAACCCGTCTGTTTACGCAAAGGTAGTCAAATCGGGGATATTCATTGGTAATTAGTCAGCTGTGAAGGATCTCCATAATAATGCATCGTGGATTGTCGTCGTTGCGCTATCACCATTGGAAAGTGAAATTTCACCTAAATTCGTGATAATTAATGGCCAACTTTTTATAAGTTTGCCGGTCATGAACACTCCATCTATTCTCTCCGACAGGATCAACAACCTGTCCGAGTCGGCCACCTTGAAAATGACGAAGTTAGGCCGCGAACTGGCAGCTAAAGGTATCAACGTGATCAGCCTCAGCGTGGGCGAACCGGATTTTAATACGCCGGACCACGTGAAGCAGGCTGCGAAGCAGGGACTGGACGAAAATTACACCCGTTACTCCCCTGTACCGGGCTACCCGGATTTGCGGAAAGCAATCGTTAATAAACTGAAAACAGAAAATAACCTTGACTACGATGTGTCGCAAATCGTGGTTTCCACCGGCGCGAAACAATCACTGTCCAACGCAATCCTTACGTTGATTAACCCCGGTGATGAAGTAATCATCCCCACCCCCTATTGGGTGTCGTACTCGGAGATGGTTACACTGGCCGAAGGTAAATCGGTGTTTATAAACGCGACCATAGAAAGTGATTTCAAGATTACGCCCGAAGAGCTGGAAGCGGCCATTACGCCGAAAACCAAATTGTTCATGTTTTCGTCGCCCTGCAACCCAACGGGCAGTGTGTATAGCAAGGATGAACTTGCTGGGTTGGTGCGTGTGTTTGAAAAACATCCGAACATCTTCATCATTTCTGATGAGATCTACGAGCATATCAATTTCATCGGTAAACACGAATCGATCGCACAATTTGATAGCATCAAAGATCGCGTGATCCTGATCAACGGTTTTTCCAAAGCTTTCGCGATGACGGGCTGGCGGCTGGGATACCTCGCTGCAAGCAAGGAAATTGCAGCCGCCAATGACAAGTTGCAGGGTCAAACGACTTCTGGTACATGTTCTATTGCGCAACGTGCGGGAATCGCAGCCTATGAGCAGGGATTGGAAACCGTATTGGAAATGAAAAACGCATTCGAGCGGCGACGCGAGCTGGTATACAACTTGCTGAAAGATATCCCGGGTGTAAAAACGAACCTGCCGCAAGGTGCTTTCTATTTCTTTCCCGACATCAGTGCATTCTTTGGCAAAAAGGACCCGCAGGGGAATACCATCAAGGATTCAGCAGACCTGGCGCTTTACCTGCTTAACGAAGGACATGTAGCCACCGTAGGCGGGGATTCGTTCGGCAACAACAACTACATCCGGATTTCTTACGCCGCGTCTGATGACGCACTCAGGGAAGCCCTCCGGCGGATTAAAGAAGCCTTGGCGAAATTGGGTTGATTATTCTCACATCAACCCATCATTTACTCCTAATCGCTTCGACCGGATCCAGCCGCGCTGCCATCGCGGCGGGTATAATACCGGCAATGAGCCCGATTAAGGTGGAAAGTACGATGGTGAGGACTACCATACCAACGTTGACCACAATCGCCAAATCAAAGGCGAGCTTAACCATAAAAGCGAGAAAGTAAACGACAGAAAGACCGGCCAGTCCGCCGATAATGCATAAGGCTATTGCCTCGATAAGGAATTGAGATAAGATAAAATAGTTCTTGGCACCCAGCGACTTCTGTATGCCAATAATATGGGTGCGTTCTTTCACCGAAACAAACATGATATTGGCGATACCGAAACCGCCCACCAAAATCGAAAAAATACCGATGAAACCGCCTGCCATATTGATGACGCTAAACATCGCGTCTAGCTGAGCGGTGATAATGGTCGTTTTATTAAGTGAAAAATCGTCTTCTTCCTGCGGACTGAGCCTGCGAATAGACCGCATCATGCCACGCAATTCGCTTTCAGTCTCTTCAAGCGAAATATGGGGAAGCGCACTCACCATGATGTAAGAATCAGCACGTCGGATGTTAATCACATTGCGGCCGAAATTGAGCGGGATCAGTACCGTATTGTCCATCGACACATCGAATATCATGCCCTCACCCTCTTTCTTAAAAACACCAATAACGGTTACTTTCCGTCCCAATACCTTGATTGACTCGCCAATGGGGCTGGCTCCACCAGGGAAAAGCCCTTCTGCAATGGTCGCCCCGATAACGGCCACATTGCTACCCCGATCGGACTCGGACGCCGTAAAATAACGCCCCTCAACGATTTCTAGTTTCCGGATATCGTACAAATCGTGTGAGGCGGCAGAAACGGTGATACCAGAAACGTTGTTATTACCATACTGGGCCATGCGATTGCCTATATCGATATTGAAGGTGATGGCTTCTGCTGTCGTCATCCGGTTGCGCAATGACGTAAAATCACGTATATCGGGCTCGGGGCGATTAACATATTTCCACCAAGGGTACTCTTCCCCCCCGCCCCACGGCCATTTCTGCACATAAAGGGTTTTGCTACCTAATTTCTCGACGCTGTTCTCCAAATTCGCCCGTAACGTGTCTACCGCCGAAAATACGCCGATAATGATGAGGATACCTATGGTTACACCCAGCAACGACAAAAATGTCCGCGTGCGGTTCTCGCGCAGTGCTGCAAATGCAAAACCAAAACTTTCGCCGATTAGCCTTAAGAATAACATCATATATAGTAAGACGACTGAAACCGCACTAAGTTACAGCCAAAAATACACAATATAATATTAAATAATTTCATAACTTTGCACGCTTGTTTACACGATGGCATATCGGTATGCCATCATCTAAAATTCACGTCAACAATGAAGCTATCACAGTTTAAGTTCAATTTACCTGAATCATTAATTGCTTACGAACCTGCCGACCATCGAGATGAATCGCGGTTGATGGTACTCGACCGAAAAACCGGTAAAATAGAGCATAAAATTTTCCGGGATGTGCTGGATTATTTCGACGACAAGGACGTGATGATCCTCAACAACACCAAGGTGTTTCCTGCCCGGATGTACGGAAATAAGGAAAAAACCGGTGCGACTATCGAAGTGTTTCTCTTACGCGAATTGAATAAAGAACTCCGCTTATGGGACGTCTTGGTAGACCCCGCCCGCAAAATCCGGGTAGGAAACAAGCTGTATTTCGGTGATGATGACCTGCTGGTGGCCGAAGTGGTGGACAATACCACCTCCCGTGGTCGCACAATCCGCTTCCTATTTGACGGCACGGATGAAGAATTCCGCCGTAATATCGAAATACTTGGTGAAACCCCTTTACCGAAATACATCAAGCGCAAAGCGACACCGGAAGATAAATTCCGCTATCAAACCATATTCGCTAAACATGAGGGCGCTGTGGCAGCCCCCACCGCTGGACTCCATTTCAGCCGTGAACTGATGAAACGCCTGGAGTTGAAAGGCGTGGAATTTGCCGAAATCACGCTGCATGTCGGACTTGGCACCTTCCGTCAAGTGGAGGTTGAAGACCTTACTAAGCACAAGATGGATTCGGAGCAATTTTTCATCCCCGAAGAAGCCGCGAAAACGGTAAATACCGCCATTGATGCAAAACGACGCGTATGCTCGGTAGGCACAACTTCCATGCGCGCTATCGAATCGGCTGTATCGGCGGACAAGCATCTCAAACCAGCCAATGAATGGACGAGCAAATTCATTTACCCGCCTTATGATTTCAGCATTGCCAACAGCATGATCACGAACTTCCACACGCCGGAATCGACCCTACTGGTGATGATAGCGGCATTTGGCGGCTATGAAAACGTGATGAATGCGTACGAAATAGCTGTCAAAGAAAAATACCGTTTCTATAGCTATGGTGACGCGATGTTGATTATTTAGTCACTGGTCGTGTATAAAAACTATGCGATAATCGTCGCTGGGGGAACCGGTAGCCGCATGGGCTTAGACACGCCAAAGCAATTTCTGCTATTGAATGGGCTTCCGGTCATGATGCATGCCATCCGTGCATTTTACCAAAGCAACAGCTCGCCACAGCTTATCGTCGTTATCAACCCAGGTATGAAGAGCGATTGGTCGGCGTTATGCGAGCAATATACATTTTCCGTGAAGCATACTGTCGTGGAGGGCGGAGACAACCGGTTTGAAAGCGTGAGAAACGGCTTAAAAGCGATACAATCGCTGGATACTGAATTAGCAAACGCAATAATTGCCATTCATGACGCTGCCCGGCCATTGATCTCACCTGCGCTTATTGACGAAGCTTACAGGCAAGCCGTGCGGACTGGTGCTGCGGCACTGGCTCTACGAAGCTCTGACTCCGTCCGGGTGAAGAGTAGCAATGGCTTGAAAAACAATGCCGTCCCACGATCGCGCGTTTACTTGATGCAAACACCGCAGGCATTCAATGGCGCCGTACTCTCCGATGCGTATAAACAGACCCCTGACGAATCATTTACCGATGACGCCTCGGTAGTGGAAAAAAAAGGGTATCCCATCACGTTGGTGGACGGAGATACCCGTAATATAAAAATCACCTTTCCGAAAGATCTCCACATTGCAGAGATTCTCCTACAGAAAGATGCTTAAGCTGCGCTTCGAATGACGCGCAATAAAATCGCGATGATCGCGATAACCAATAAGATGTGAATAATCCCCCCTGTGTAGTAGCCACCAAAGTAGCTTATCGCCCAAACGACCACAAGGATAACCGCGATGATATAAAGCAAATTTCCCATAAAATATTAAGGTTATATGAAACAATTTACCTTCAATAACACGGGTAATGGCAAAAAGTTTGCGCGCGGCGTAACGAATTTTTAATATATAGTCAATTGCAGACCATCATAGGCTAGACGAATGCCTCTGGGTAATTCTTCCTCAACATCATCATGTAAGCCAAGCCGATGGCTGATGTGCGTTAAATAAGTTTGTTCCGCACCGATTCGTTCTGCGAACGCGACGGCCTCCGCTAAGGTGAAATGTGATATGTGGGCGTCGCGCTGCAAGGCATTGACCACTAAAACTTTGCTACCCCTAATTTTTTCGATCTGGTTGCCGTCGACTGTCTTCGCATCTGTAATATAGGTAAAATCGCCTATGCGGAAGCCCAATACCGGCATCATATAATGCATAACTTCAATGGGCACCACTTCGTGGCCGAACAGCTTGAAGGGCACGGAACCGATCTCGTGAAGATTAAGTATGGGCACCCCCGGATATCGTTTCGAGGAAAAAGCATAGTAAAATTCGCGCCGCAGCGCTTCATGCACATCCGTTGTACCGTAAATATCGATAGCGGTCCCTTGTTGCCGATTGAAGGCACGCACGTCGTCCAGTCCGGCAACATGGTCTTTATGCGAATGGGTAAATAAAATGGCATCCAACCGGGTAATATGCTCCCGCAACATCTGGTAGCGAAAATCCGGGCCGGTATCGATTACGATGTTTTTCCCATTCAATTCAATCAATACGGACGACCGCAAGCGATTATCTTTAACATTCGGTGAGGTGCATACCGGGCAATCGCACGCAATGACCGGAACCCCCTGGGATGTGCCTGTACCTAAAAATTTAACCGTCAAATCGTGAGTCGAGTTTGTTTGATACTTCGTAAAAACTGTCGCTGCCTCTCATCGAGATCGCCATCGGCCGTGGGCACGTCCCTTAGAATACCCACCAACGAATTGATTTTCGTTTCAATGTTTGAGAATCGATTGACCACCACCACCCTGCTGTGCTCAAGCACACATGCTGCCGTCTTGAAATTCCCTTTTTCATAACGCACTTTATAGCCTAACGTTTTCAGCAGGGTCTCCAGTTTATCGAGGGTATGTTGTGTATTGGATAACAAATTTAATCAGTTTTCGCTGCGCCAAAATACAATTCATCCGACGAAATAACAAACCGGAATTATCAACACGACCCGCTTAACGAAATCCTGTATGAACCCCAGCCCGTATGCGCATAACTGGATATAGGAAGCAACTACACTGAGTAAGGCCACCTTTATGTGTCTAGTCACAATCAGCGCCTGGGTGAAAATAACCAGTGTGTAAGCACCGAGCAATACGTTACCCATCACGGCCACATGTGCCGCTGCATTCCACACGTTAACCACTAGCAACGCAACTAAAAACAACACGAAAATTGCCGGAAAAAAATGAACGAGTTTGAGTTCAGCGGGGAAGTGCTTATAGATATTGATGCGGGCACGACCGAAAAAATGCAACTGTTTATAGAATTGCCTGAAATCCGTGCGCCGTTTATGGAAGACGACCGCATCTGGAATTAGCCCAATACGGAAGCCCGAGGCCTGGATACGGATGCTGTATTCGATATCTTCGCCAAGCCGCGTAAGCTTAAAGCCACCGATCTGTTCCCACGCGGCCCTCGACACGCCCATATTGAAACTGCGCGGGTGGAATTGCCCAACATGTTTACGGTTGCCGCGGATGCCTCCGGTGGTAAATGGCGAGGTCATGGCATAACTGATGGCCTTCTGTATCGCAGTAAAGGATTCATGGGCGGCATCAGGGCCTCCATACGCATCAAGCGGCGTCTTTTTCAAAAACGCGGCAACCCGCGCAAGGTAATCAGGCGGAATAAGACAATCTGAATCGAAGATTACGAAGTAATCCCCATTTGCTCGCTCAAATCCGAAGTTGCGTGCAAATCCCTGCCCGCCATTCGGTTTAACGTAATAATGCACATCCAACGCATCCCGATACCGTTCCACAACCTGCCGTGCATCACGCGTAGAACCATCTTCGATGACAAGCACCTCAAATGGGGCGTATGTTTGGCGCGTCAGACTGTCAAGCAGCTCATCGACCTCCTGCGGCCGGTTATAAAGCGGGACGATTATCGAAAAAAACATAAATTACGCTGTGAATTTGACATAATCAATCCTGAACCGTCAGTTTAAAACCGGAAACCGTAACCTGAAACCCACGGTCAAATCACTTTCTCTATCTGATAATTGTTACGATCGACGCCGTTTCGGGAGACCAATTCGGCAACAAATCCCGTAAGGAACAGTTGTGTGCCAATCACGATGGCGATGAGTGCAAAGAAAAACAGGGGTTGCTCGGTTACGTTCCGATAGGGGCTTTGGTTGGCAATACTGACCAGTTTCTCCACTATGAGCCAGATGGCGATAACGAAGCCGGCTAGGAAGCTCAGCACGCCCATTGTACCGAAGAAATGCATCGGTCGTTTGCCGAACTTGCCCACGAAGAAAATGGAAAGCAAATCCAAGAACCCCTTGATGAAGCGGCCCGGCCCGAACTTTGTTGTACCATACTTCCGGGGGAAATGCTGGACAACCTGCTCGTCGATACGTAAGAACCCCGCCCACTTGGCAATCACGGGAATGTAGCGGTGCATCTCGCCATATACCTCGATGCTTTTTACCACTTCCTTACGATAAGCCTTCAGACCGCAATTGAAATCATGGAGGTTATGAATACCTGACATATTTCGCGTAACGGAGTTGAAAAGTTTGGTCGGCAATGTTTTACTCAGCGGATCATGCCGCTTCTGTTTCCACCCCGACACCAGGTCAAATTCATCAACGGTAATGCGCCGGTATAACTCGGGGATCTCGTCAGGGCTATCCTGCAAATCGGCATCCATGGTGATAACCACGTCGCCTTGTGCAGCCGCGAATCCCACATTTAAAGCCGCAGACTTCCCATAATTACGCCTAAACTTAACAGCAGAAATCTTCGGATTGAGCGCTTTGAGCCCCTCGATCACCATCCAGGAGTCGTCCGTACTTCCATCGTCTACCATAATAATTTCATAGCTGAACCGATGGTCGTCCATTACCCGCCGAATCCATGCGGCAAGCTCGGGCAGCGACTCTGCTTCATTATATAAAGGAATAACAACGGAAATATCCATCAGCCTTCCTTTGCTTACACTACCGCATCGTTTCCATCGCTGCTTTTCCAAGAGTCACCTTCGCCATCATCGTGCGCTGCAAAGACCGGGCGTTCGCGCTTGAAAATGGCGGCAAAAATAAGTGCACCGATGAAGTAAAAAATCGCAGCAATCGCCAACCCCTGTACAAAGTCTATGAATCCGGGATTGACCTGCTTTTCTATACTTTTCTCCGCTTCGGCAATCATTTTATCGATTACTTCTTGATCGGAACTGAAGGCCTCGGCCATTTCGGTGGTCGCATTCAGTGTAACCTCACGCATCATATTGGCGTATTCGGGCTCAATCCATTTGGCAAAGGCCGTGGTAAAAACCGTGGAAATGAGTACTTGGACGAAGAACATGAGGAAAATATTACCTAGCGCCTCGCGGAACGACCAATAGCCGCCTATTTTTTTCCGCAAATCGATTGTGAAATAAATGGCAAGGCCGATACCTATGGCAATGGTGATAAAGCCAAAGGCCGGATTGGCCATCAATGTCGGTGAGGCATAGTACACCAATAGGAAAATAATGATGTTGATTACTGCCCATATAAGTGCATTACTGAGCGCGGCGCGCTTGGCGCTCGCTTTTTCTTCGGTGTTTAAATTCGTTGTCATGGTTATGTGTGTTTTATTAATGATGATAGGCGATTAACAATCCGTAAATGGCACAGTCGAATGCCGGATTAACGCTGGCTGTTGCGTATGCTGCGAAGTCGGCGTCCGACGGGTCTTGCTCATAAAAAAAGCTCATTATTGGATAAAACAAATCAGCAAGCTCCTGTTCTTCAGGGATCTTCGCTGTTACCTTCGCTATTTCCCCGTAAGAGCTGTCGACCAGCAATTGATTAGCGATAACAGGTTCATAGATCAGGTACTCATCCTGAAATTCATCCTCATCTACCAACAGAAATTCTTTGAGGTAGTCGTCTAGTTGCGGTTCGATGTGTTCATCGGCGCATTCTCGGAAATAGAGCAATAGATTGAGCAATTCCGTTCCCCGATCAATGGTTTGCTCTTCAATCGCATCCCACGCTGCCGATTCCAGGTAGTCGCTCTCTAACTTTTTTACGTCAGCGGCAAAGAAATTCATCAATAGGAGATCAAAGGTGACTTCCCGCAACTCCTCAAAACGAGGGTGGGCGTCGAAAATAGCGTCAGCATGTGCTACTTTATCTAAAAAGGCCTCCTCGCTTTCAAACACGCCAACCAATGGAACTAGCACATGAACGACTTCCAATTGTGCGTGTTCCGCATAGTTCTGCAGGCATTTCGCAAGCGCATTGTGAATATGTGGGTCCATTAGTATTGTGTGTTTGCTGTTTGAAGTTTATTGACCACCAATGTTACGGCACCTTTTAACGTATGGCCCAGCAGCGGACTGTTATTCGATTTCGAGTGGTTTGTTTGTTGGTCGAAGCGCCATTCCTTATCGACATCGAACAAAACAAGGTTGGCATTAGCACCTTCTTTAAACTCAGGTAACGGAAGCCCTAAAACACGCCGTGGGCCGATGGCCAGTTTATCGACAAGTATATCTACGGTTAACCCCGCCTGAATAACTAAGGGCAACACGGTTTGCAAGCCGATGACCCCTTCTGCAGCGATTTGATATTCGACTTCCTTATATTCAACCTCGTGAGGCGTATGTTGAGAAACGACGGCATCGATGGTGCCGTCCTTAATCCCCTTCAGGAGTGCCTTACGGTCTTCCGATGTACGGAGGGGCGGGCTCACCTTATAGTTGCTATCAAAGCCGACAACCAAATCGTCTGTCATCACCAAGTGGTGGGCTGCAACCTCACACGTGACTTGTATACCTTTCGCCTTCGCTTTGCGGATCAGGTCTACACTTTCAGCAGTGCTGACGGTCGAAAAGTGGATTGCGGCATCGTTGTATTCAGCAAGGTACAAATCGCGAGCGACCATCAAGGCTTCCGCCAAGTTGGGGTTACCTCTCATACCCAGATAGGTACTCATCACACCCTCATTCATCTTCGCGCCTGCAGCAACCGACACATCTTCGGGATAAGCTATAATGCGCCCATTAAACCCTTTGCTGTACAACAATGCCCTGCTCATCAAGCCGGCCTGTTGCACGGGCCTGTCACCATCACTAAAGGCCACAGCCCCCGCTAGCTTCATATCATACAACTCCGCTAGCTCCTCACCCTGACGGTTTTTACTGATTGTACCTATGGGATACACATCGACCAGCAAGGGCGTTGCATGGTTTACAACCAAGGCTACTTCCGACCGGCTGTGCAGTGGGGGGTAAGTGTTGGGCCTAACGGCCACCCCCGTGAATCCTCCGGCTGCCGCCGCCGCGCAACCCGACGCAATATCCTCCTTGGCTTCTAATCCCGGCTCGCCGAAGTTTACGTTCATATCGAAAAACCCAGGTGCCAAGTATTGCCCCTTTGCATCAACTACGGTTTGATGATCGCCATCGGCCTTAATACGCGAAGCAATTTTGGTAATCCTCCCATCGCTGATCAACACATCCACTTCACGGTTACGGAAAGGTGTATCTGGAAAAGCAATTTTGGCAGATTTGATGAGTAGGTTATCCATAGCTATCGAAAAAACACAAACAGGGTGGATTTATGGCAGTGTGCACGTTCATTAACCAACAAAATTACAAAATCTGCTGTAATGGCAACTATTTATTTTTCAGATTTCCTGTCGTCCCCATTCGTAGCCGTTTGTTTCTAAACCCGCTAAGGTCAATACACGATCAACAACTGTTGCTGCAATCGCTTCTGTATTTCCCGGCAGGCTGTAGAAAGAAGGACTTGCGGGACAGATGATTCCTCCCGCCTCGGTAACCGTTAGCATGTTGCGGAGATGGATGGCGCTCAGCGGCGCCTCCCGTGACACTAGGATAAGTTTACGCCGTTCTTTCAATATAACATCCGCCGCACGGGTGGTCAAATCGGAAGAGGTGCCATGTGCTATCCTCGCCAACGTACCCATCGAACACGGACACACAATCATCGTGTCGAACCTGGCGGACCCCGATGCGAAGGGTGCGTAGAAGTCGCTTTTTTCGTATAGGGTAAATGGATAGTCGTTGAAACTATCGTTTCCCAATTCGAATTTCCACACATCCCTCGCGTTATCCGACATGACCAATGCGACCGTATCCCACTGGGCATCGAGTGCCATCAGTTTGTCCAGCAATACTTTGGCATAAATGGACCCACTGGCTCCGGTTATGGCAACAACAATCTTCCGCTTCATCATTATGAAAGTTTGTCAAACATAACCAAATCGCGCTTGAAATACAAGCTCGCCTAGGCGTGGGCATTCTATCGTGACCGGATTTCCTTCCGCATGAACGAAACGTATGATAAGGCAAAGCAGACCACCGTTGCCGCGATAAGCCCGGTGAGCTGCGGCCACACGATCAATAAACTTTGCCCCAATGGCAACGGACTTGGAATGGCGCCATAAGCTTGTTGCATGGTCAGCGGACCTAAGCTCCTTACCGACGGCATCAGCAAGGTGGTCGTGGCATCGGTATACAATTGACTGGGTACAACACGCATAAGGTTGCCAATAAACTCTTGATACCCCAATAGCTGTTCTTGCGATACCATCTCTGGCGGTGCCATTGCGCGGGCCACCATATTGACAATGAGCTGGTAGAAGACCGTAAAAAACAACCAAATGGCAATTGCCATGAGCGCAGAGGTAGCGGCCTGACGGAAACGGATGGACAAAAACACCGCTAAATTAAGCCAAAATGCGACATACAGAATGCTCAACAACAAGAAGAAAATAATCCGAAGAAATTCTGCTGCCGTTGGCGGGATGCCGATGATGACCAAGCCAAAGCCGATAACCAAGAAGCCAAGCGTAAAGAACATGGCTCCTATTACGGTCAACGCAGCGACAAACTTCGCATTGATCAAATAATCGCGGTGGATGGGCTGGGACATGATGCGGCTCAGCGTGCCTGAGTTCTGCTCGGAATTGATGGCATCGAAACCCAGCCCGATACCCAGTAGCGGTCCGAGGAAACCAATGAACACATGGAAAGGAGGCAGCGAGCCATCAGATTGCGTGAACAATTTCAAAAAGAGAAAGGGGTCGTCTGCGCTGCTGGATTTCGAGAGCTCGGTCACCAAACCCGTTATTGATGTGTAAAGCGACCCGAAACAAGTCAACAAGATCAGGAACAACAGCACGTTAAAGCGCCAACTGCGCACATGGTCGGCTATTTCCTTCTGAACGATTACCCAAAAAGGGTGGATTACCTGATGTATCTTCCGTTCGCGTACATTCGAACGCAGTCTGTCAGCAACATCGATTACTTTGGTTAACCAATAATTTGCCGTATTATGCAATTTTTCCATACACCTCGCCTTCCTCGAAATATTTTGTGTAAATATCGTCCAAACCGTATTCTTTCGTCCTCAATGAGATGAGGTCCAAACCGGAATTCACTACGACACGCGCCACGTCGGCGCTGATATCCTCCTCGCTGCCAACAACCAATTTGCCGTCATCAGCCGATACCGACACCACATGGTTCAACGCGCGCACAGCCGTTTCAACAGTTGCAATCCCCCCCGCCGCATTCAAACCGGGCGCGTTGACCCCGACTTCTATGATAAACGGTTCTTTATCCGAAAAGAGCGCACGTGATAGGTCGGCGACGCGCCCATCGGCAAGAAGCCTTCCTGCTACGAATATGCCCACTCGGTCACACACCTGCTGTACCTGGTGCAAGTGGTGCGATGAAAGCAGAACGGTTATCTGTTCTTCACGGCTTAGCGCTACGATCAATTCCAGAAATTCGCGCACACCGATAGGGTCTATCCCCAAAGTTGGCTCATCAAGGATGATAACTTCCGGGTTTTTAACCAATACATCGGCTAATCCTAATCGCTGCCGCATACCCCGCGAATATTTGCCGACCTTTTTCTCAGCAGCCTGTTGCAGTCCTACGCGGCCCAAAAGATGGTCCACACGATGGGCGGCCTCACTTGGTGAAAGGCGGTTGAGCCTGGCGGTATACAGCAGGTTTTCGCGGCCACTCAACTGCTCATAAAACCCCACGTCGTCGGGCAAATAGCCTACTCGGCGCTTCACCTCGATCGGGTTTATCGTTGAATCTATTCCACACACGCGCACCGTGCCCGATGTCGGCTCGGTAAGTCCAAGCATCATCAAAATGGTTGTCGACTTACCCGCGCCATTGGGGCCAAGCAGCCCAAAGATCTCCCCCTTGTGTACAGCGAGGTCGAGGCCGTCCACAGCGGTAAAATCGCCGTATCGCTTGGTAAGCCCTTTGAGTTCAATAATTGATTGCGCCACGTTTACCTCCTTCCATATTTGCGGAACAAATAGTAAACGCCACCCAATGCGCCAAGAATGATGATGATGCCCAACCACCCCCAAAGCAATGGCGTGCGCACCGACACGCGGAATGATGCCGTTGCCGTCTTTTCGGCGGTTTTGGCCTCGAGATTGGTCACATAGTCGCCCGCCACGGCTTTCCCGCTCGCTTCGATGGTAGCCACAACCTGCGCGTGTTGACCGGGAGCGATCACATCGATTGTGGCGGGCTGGAAAGCAACGGTCCAATCGACGGGTGCCGACGACTTCATCTCCACGTTTTTCAACGGCGCTGACCCCGTGTTTTTCACCAGGAGTTCCACTTTCTCGTCGCCACCCGCCACAATGGATGTGCTTAACCGGCCTGTTGGGGTGGTTAGTTCCAAGTTATACGACCCCGTAATAACAACCTCAAGCTCCAAATTGGAAGACATGCCGCTTGCGGACGCAACCACAGGTATTTTGTACTTACCGGCACCTAGTTGATCTGGCGGATCCAATTCAATGGTGACATTCTGCGTCTGGTTGGGATCGACCTTTACAGACGATACTTGCTTGCCATTCGCACGAAAGAGCGCGTTCCACCCCTGTGGCACCTGTGCCCGAAGCCCGTATACCTGCTCCTCGCTGGATGGGTTGCGTAGTGTTGCGTTAAAAGTGAACGTAGAGTTAGCAGCTCCTTCCATATTCGCTTGGTCGGTGTTGAACTCTGATTTGAAGCTGCCCTGTTCAGATACCACGACGGTGAGCGGTAAACTGCTTGCACCGCGCGCGGCCAGCCGGAAATGGTAGGTGCCCTTCTCGACCTTGTAGGGCACCTGTACCTTAAATGAAATGTTTTTCTTTTCGCGAGGCAATACAGAAAGCTCTTCTACCGACCATCCACCGGATTTGAGCTCATAGGACCATCCTTCAGGCAATCCCGAAACGGTCAATTCAGCATCCCTGATACCACCACTGTTGTTGATTACATCAACCGAATAATCAATGGATTCGCCCGGAGGCACCGAAATTTTAGTATAAGGCGTATACAAGGACAAACTTTGTGCAACGGTAACGCGCTGCACACACGGAATGGGAATCACTCCGCACAACACCAATAGTAAAATGACAACTTTTGGTAAAGTAATGTCACGTGTTAACATAAAAAATCGACTAATTTAGAAATGATAAATTGTACGAGCAAATGTATAAAAACACTATTTTCCCTAAAATAATTTCACATTTTTTAACAATTTCGCGGAGTTAAGGACCAGAAGCATCGGCAATAAAAAAGGGCCGAATAACTGAATATTCGACCCTACATCTACCTATGAAAAACATGCCCTTTGGGAGGGCATAACAAAAGTACATCAAAGATTCGGTATACCAAACAATTATGTACCTAAAAAGCGTTTTTGTAGACGTAATACTACAACGCCATGACGGTTCAGCCTATTTCTGCACGATTTCCATTCCGCGCAAGCGGCCGCGAAGCATAAATTGCCTATTCTCAGACGCTCTTTTTACCCGGCAGTCGTGCAGATTTGACAAATTTTTAGTTAATTCGTCCTTGTATTTTAGTTGTTGACATCCAAGTTAAAAAAATGAGCCTTAGTTTACTGGAAGAATATATAGAGAAGGGCGACAGCATAGCCATCGACGATTTACTGAATGGAAGTCCGGCGTTGTGCAACCAAAGAACCAGTCACGAGATATCCCCCCTCCTACTTGCTTGCTATTACAATAAACCACAAATTGTCAAAGTATTGCTCAAGCACATCAATGAGCTAAGTATACACGAAGCGGCGGCAGCGAATTTGCTGGAACAAGTACAGGCCATGGTAGCGGATAATCCGGACGAGCTGGAAATGATATCTGACCACGGTTTTACGCCATTGGGCATGGCAACCCATTTCGGAAACGAGGACATCGTCCATTTTCTATTGGAAAAAGGCGCAGATCCAAACGCCCACTCCCGTAACGGTTACAATGTGTATCCATTACATGCCGCTGTCGGCTCCGGTTTCGATGGCATTGCCAAGATGCTCATTGAAGCGGGCGGGGAAGTAAACGTGCTACAGACCTCACGTATCAGCCCACTGCACCTGGCAGCACAAACCGGTAATATCGATTTGATCATCCTTCTGCTAGAAAACGGCGCATCCGTGGAAATCAAGAATGAAATGGGCAAAACGGCATCGGACTTGGCCGACGAAAAAGGACATACCGAAATCGCAAATATCCTGAAAGTCTAGCTCACTTCTATCCGCAGTTCCGTATGCTAAACATCCCAAAGTTGGTGGCGCATACGTTTGATGTAGTTTCGGAAATCCAAAACGATGCCGGCCAAAAAATAAAAAATAATTGGAAAGCCGACGGCCAGAAAAGAGGTATAGATAAAGAATAGCCGAAGTTTGGAAATGGAGATACCCAAACGTTCACCTAAGTAGGTGCAAACCCCAAAGGAACGTTGTTCGAAGAACAAGAGAATTCGCTTTACCATCATTCATCGTGTTTGATCAACTGCAACCCGACCCCACAATCCAAACATTTTTTCTTGTCGCAGTAAAACGTTTTCATTTGTAACAAAGCCTGCGAATCAGCAGCATTCACTGATTTGATTCCCAACGCAGCGAAACGATTCAAAACCGCGTTATCTTCCGCTTTTAGCGCTTCAAGCAAGGCAATGGCTCGGTAAATATACATTTCTTTACCAACATATTTACCATAGGCAAATATTATGCCTGCTACGGCATTAATGAGCAGTATGTCAATCGACCGTTGACCCAATTGGTTCCCCCTGGATGCTGATACTGCATCGAAACGATAGTGTTTCAACCAATAAGGATTTATTGGAAGGTTGTCAAAAAAAGCCTTCAAGGACCGAATCTCGCTAGTGCCCGTGATAGCGGCAAACAGCTGTGTGGACCGCAGGCAAAGCGCCGATAGCTGCGCAATCCTGACCGTCGGGAAATTACCAGGGCGCGTACGCATAAAGCGCCACGCAGCTGCTTCCATCGGTTGTAATGAATGCAGTCTCTGTAGATGGGCGTATTCTCGCTTCAGTGCCTGCGGGTACGCATCTTCGAAATCCCGATCTGCTAACATCCCCGCCTGGCCGAAAAATAATGCCTCTACTAATAGTGGATTATTTTTATGCTTTCCAATTACCGACAAAGGCAAGTTACGAGCCAACTGCTCGAAAGCATCGGCATTCACTTTGAACCCGAAATTCCGGGCCACCCAGATATAGCAGGTGTCTTCCCAACTACCACGCTTTTCGTCCAATAAATTATATATGGCCGCAATTTTATACTCAAATCGCTCCATCAATAGCCGAGACAGCCATTGCGATAAATGAAACGTGGGAACCCTGTGAATCATTTTCTCACACGGAATCCACCACATGCCGCTCATCAGTTCCCGGTACCGCGGCAAGAACGTCGTGGCTATCCGCGACTTCAATTCCAACGTTTCAAGTGGGGTGCCTTCTTCTCGGTAAGTGATTTTGTCGTGTTCGTAGACCACATGGAGGATAACGTTGTTGTAAGCTTTATCTTGATGGTGCGAATGCCGCTCCCAGTCGGATGTCCGCATATGGATTTCTACGTTCCCGCCCCACTCGACCTCGCCGATGACCAAGCGTGCCTCCAAGAAATCCGGGCCGGCATTCTGATTGTGGGTTCCCACATGGAGGATTCGGATCGGTTTGCCCGATTGTGTGTAGAGATCGTGCTTCGTAAACAATCGGTACTTCCAAATGAAATGCAATAAATCTTCAGACAAGGTCATATAACATGGTCATAGGTAATGCGTATCAAAGGTAGGGATTTGATTAGAAATAATCAAACCACGATACTACCGTGGTATGGTCTAGCGTGCGTTTGGCATCCTCATCATAATCCCTTATAATTTCTCCATTCTCCATCTGGATAAGCCGGTTTCCGTAGCGAAGTGCTTCATTGATGTTGTGCGTAACAAGCAGTGCCGTAAGATGATCTTCAACTATCAATCGATTAGCGATTTCCATCACCTGCCGCGCCGAACGCGGATCGAGTGCGGCAGACGGTTCATCAAGCAATAGTATATCCACATCGGCCATCACCGTCATCAGCAGAGTAAGTGCCTGCCGCTGCCCGCCGCTCAGCGTCCCCATCGGTTGTGTAAGCTTATTTTCCAGCCCCATACCCAACGTTGACACTTTTTCCGCCACCTGTTTCCGGAACGCGCCACCAATGCCCAGTCTCACCCATTTGGTCGATCCGCGAAGGGCGGCCATCCGGAAATTGTCCAACACACTCAACGAGGCTGCAGTACCTAACAATGGGTTCTGAAACACCCGTCCTATCCACCTACTACGGCGATGATCTGGCAATCGCTGGACTTCCCGCCCCTTCAATAGGATACTACCATTATCGGGATATATACTGCCCGCGATCAGGTTGAGCAAAGTACTTTTTCCAGAGCCATTGGCGCCGACAAGCACGGAGAAAGTCGCTGGTCTCAACTGGAGGGTGAGGTCTTGCACGGCCGCGACTTCGGTGGCTTTGCCCCTATTGAAAATCTTGGTGATATGTTGAAGTTGAAGCATTCCCCTTTCTAACTAACGTTTGGCTAGCTGTAAGGCGCCTCCTACGCGCGGGAGCGCCACAATGGCTAGCACCAGTAGTGCCGTGGTAAGTTTCAACAGACTAGGATTAACCCCTGCACTGAGTGCCAAGGCAAGCATCGATTGGAATAAAACCACCCCCACGATGATGCAGGCCAACATCGGCAACATGGCCCGCAGTTTCATGAAATTGATCAATGTATCACCGATAATCACAGCACCGAGTCCGCTGATGACAATACCAATCCCCATATTGATATCTGCAAATCCCTGGAATTGCGCCATTAATCCGCCGCTCCATGCAACCAACGCATTGGAAAGCGCCAGACCGTACAACTTCATCCGTGTGGTGTTTACGCCTAGGGAACGAATCATCGGCTCACTGTCGCCCGTAGCTCGCAGTGCAATACCAAAATCACTACGCAACAAGTAGCTCATGGTAAAAAGCAAGATTAAGACAAACAGTAGCAAAACAGACAAGGTGTTTCCATCCGTGCTATCAAACAAACCCAAACGGCCAAAAACATCCGGGTAATCGAGTAACGGCATATTAGACCGTCCTAGGAACACGAGGTTGATCGAATAAAGCGCTGTCATCACGAGGATGCCCGCCAACAGGGCGTGAATACGCAACCAAGTGTGGATTAATGCCGTGCAGCACCCGGCCAACGCGCCTCCACCCATCGCAAAAAGGAGTGCGACCAGAGGTGGGTGTCCTTGAGATAGGCCGACTGCTGTAATAACAGCACCTAAGGTGTAGCTCCCGTCGGTCGTAATATCCGGGATATTGAAAATCTTCATCGACAGGAAAAGTCCTACGACCAATGGGCCGAAGCATAAGGCTTGGATCACGGCGGCGATATAGAAGTCCATTAACTGATATGATGCTGATTATGGTAATATATGTGCAAGCGGTCGGCACCTACCTGCTGACTACTCGCTTGTACGGCATGACACACCGGCGCAGGTATGCCGTCGCCCCAGGCTTGGGGCGATGTAAAGACCCGGGCTTCATCCCATAATCCTGTTCCGATGAAGAGATCCAGGGTTTTACGCCCACCCTCTACAATGATCGATTGGACATCCATCAAATAAAGTTGAAACAGTATCTTTTGTGGTAAGTACCATTCAAAATCCTCCAGGGCAATGTATTTGACCTGATCTACCCAATCAGTCCGCTTGTCGTTGAACACAATGGTTTCCATACTTCCATCAAGCAAATGAGCTGTTTCCTCGACGGCGAGGTCTTTATCGATAAGCACCCTTTTGGGGTTACGGCCCCGCCACTCCCTGACATTGAGTCTCGGGTTATCTGCCATGGCAGTCCGCGCACCTACCAATACCGCATCTTCTTCGCTGCGCCAGCGATGCACCAATTGTTTCACTTCTGGACCGGTTATCCATCGCTGCGTGCCATCGCTCGGTGCCATGTATCCATCCGCGGTTTGTGCCCATTTCAGGATAATGTAGGGGCGCTGTTGGCTTACGCGGGTGATAAACCGACGGTTTAGCCAACGTGCTGCATCAGCTAGTATGCCTTCCCTTACCCGGATGCCTGCCTGCTCCATCATGGCTATTCCCAGGCCGTTCACCTGTGCGAACGGGTCACGGCAGGCCACAACGACTTCTTTCAATTGGCGTTCGACCAATAAGTTTGCGCAAGGTGGTGTTTTCCCATAGTGAGCGCAAGGCTCCAAACTGACATACATCGTTGAATCGCGGAACAATGCAGCCGCATTTGCACCTAGATTCTTTATCACTTCTTCCACCACCAACGCTTCAGCATGGGGACCGCCATACCGCTGATGGTAATTTTCCGCGATGATTTTTCCGTCATGAACTAACAGCGCCCCCACCATTGGGTTTGGGCTCACTGACCCCATACCCAATCGGGCCAGGTCCAAACACCGCCGCATGTAACCTTCATGTTCCTGCATGAGGCAAACTTACTTAAAAATGTTCTTTTTATTGGTCGCCGCCTGAATCTTCCCTACGCTATCCTTAGCTTTTCTTTACTGCCATTCTACCCGCTGTTTACCGCCTAGGTAAGAATTTGGTAAGAAAAAGGTAAGGATTTGGTAAGGAAAAGGTAAAGAACTGGTAAAGCGGAGGTAAAGAAAAGGTAAGCCAGCAGTAAGGTAGTACTAAACAAATGGTAAAGAATTGGTAAACCAATGGTAGTCGCAAGGTAAGCAGCTGTATCGTTTGGCCGATCCACGTGGATGACGTAAGTTTGTATCCATGCAGACTCTAGCGGCAATCGAACGACAATTCTTGGATAATTTGTTGCATTTATATGCTGTAGATGAAATTAAGCTTTTTTGCTACTTACTGGCTGAAAATCGATTCGATTGGTCTAGGGCTGCCTATTTATTGAACCGGCATACACCGGTTCCGGACCAAGATGCGGAATGGTTCGCCGCCGCATTATTATCGTTGCAGCAAGCAAAGCCCATCCAATACATCTTGGGGCACGCTTGGTTCATGGACATGGAGCTGACCGTTAACGAAAGCGTTTTGATACCGCGACCCGAAACAGAAGAATTGGTGCGTCTCATCGCACGCCACTTCCAGTCTGCACCGGCGCCCTTGCGGATTATCGATGTGGGTACAGGAAGCGGCTGTATCGCCATCGCATTGAAAAAAGCACTACCACAGGCAACGGTATATGCACTCGATGTTTCGGGCGATGCCCTTTGCATCGCCAGAAACAATGCAAAAAAACAATCGGCGCAAATCGATTTTATCCTTGCCGATATACTGGAATGGGAGCTGGCCTTCCAGAAAGAACAACGATTTGATATCGTGGTCAGCAACCCGCCGTATATCACCGGTGCCGAACGGGTTGACATGCACCGCAATGTACTGGAACATGAGCCCCATCTTGCGCTTTTCGTAGAAGGCAATGCTCCGCTGTTATTTTACGAGCACATTGCTGCGTTCGCCTTCCAACACCTACAGCATGGAGGCGATTTATATGTCGAAATAAACCGTAACTACGGCCAAGAGGTAAGCGACTTGTTCCGGAAGAAGGGCTTCGGAGCCATTGCTCTTCATAAAGATATGCAAGATGCCGACCGCATCGTTCACGCAAAAAAATGAATCA
>CAZTJY010000009.1:0-46799 GCA_964613725.1 uncultured Parapedobacter sp.
GGGCGGTTCCGATCGCTGGGCGACGGGCAGGTGGACTTCAAGGCTATATTCAGCAAGTTGACAGCTTACGACTTCAAGGGCTGGGCCGTGATGGAGTGGGAATGTGCGTTGAAGCATCCTGAAGACGGTGCCCGTGAAGGGGCGGTATTCATTAACGACAACATTATCCGTGTTACGGAGAAAACGTTCGATGACTTTGCAGGCGGTGAAGCCGACGAATCAAGCAACAGGCGCCTGCTAGGCTTGGAATAGCCAATCGGTAATCGAGGGCTGAACGGTTTTTTCGCTAAGGCTGGAACGTCGTGTCCGGTATCGATATGTTTTTCCGCTGGTTGGTAAAAGTAAGCCGTGTACTTTCCCCTGTTGGATCAGTGAGTGTAACCTCGCTAAGGAGTAGGGTGGTTTGGTCAAAAACAAGTTCCACGTGTTGGATGTACTTGCGAAGTGTCACTTCCTTTGGCACCAATACCGCCACGTAGCTGGTTTTCTCACGGTAATAGGTGATGTTGAACCGGTTTTCATCAAGCATGTCGCCACCTTGTACCGAGCCCACCAAGAGATCGTTCAACCCTTTTAGCCGTCGGTTGGCGCTGAGGTTTACGGTTTTGGAGCGGTCACCTTCGACCGTGTGCATGTTATGGCCGTCAAAAATGACCACATAGTTTGTTGGCGATAGGTACTCCCACCGTATTTTTCCCGGTGCTTTGAAACGCAGCGTGCCCGAAGAATGGACGACATTTTCGAGATAACTGAGTTGCTTGGTTTGTATAAAATCACTCTGCAGTGATTGCAGGCTTCGGGTGCTGGCTGCTACCCCCTCTTTGAGGGCGGCCGATTCTTTGGGTGTGAGCACAGTTCTTTGAGCAAACCCGGCAGTACAGCACAGCAATAAGGCCAACGTGAGTAGATTATATTTCTGTATAAGCATCTTGATCGATTAATTCGGCCACGGTCGCCAAGGTATAACCGCGATGTTGGAGCTTGGGCAACAATTGTTCCAAAATGGGTATGATTCTATCATGTGTGTCGTGCAGTAGGATGATGGCGCCCGGCCTTACCCTCCGTAAGATGGCGTGAACAATCCTTTTCGGGGAGCGGCTTTCAAGTGTATCGTATGGGCGTACGCGCCACCCGATAGCGCGGTGGCCGCTTGTTCGGATGGCTTTGGCGAGGTGCGGTGTGGTTACACCAAATGGCGGACGGAAAAACTTAGGTTTACGGCTGATGGCCTGTGCGATTGCTGTATCCGTTTGCTGCAGCTCCTCAATCCATCTGGCCTTTCCATTGAAATCGATGGTGGCCGCGTGGGAATAGGAATGGCTGCCGATGGCATGCCCTGCGTTGTGGGCCTGTTTCACGATACCGGAGTATTGTGCAGCATGTTTACCGATACAGAAAAAAGTGGCTTTGGCATGGTGCCGGTCCAACAGCTCAAGTACCTGTGGCGTATAGACCGGATGGGGACCGTCGTCAAACGTAAGGGCGATTTGGCGATGTGTAGCATCGCCTTGATGCGTGGCTTCGAGGAAAAAATTCGCTTGGATATGGAATGCGCCCCAAGCGATGATGGCGAGGCCGATAACGAGCGCTGTAATCACTATCCCGGCAATCATAAACTAGTTATCCTCATCTCGCAAACTTAGCTAAATTGGTTTTCAGATACAAGTGAAGACGGCTTGTGTTCGCGAAAGTTATTTTAATTTTTAAGCAATCCAATATATAAATAGGAATATATATTTATCGATAACCCCGTTTTCAAACTGACTGGGGTCTCTTTGGAAAGAGACTTCGGAGCGTTTGGCAACTCGCTTCGTTCAATTTTCAGTTAAAACGGGGAAAAAGCGTCGCGGCAAAAAGTTCGTTTTCCAAATAGGGGCGGTTAGAGCGGGTCTAAGCGCTTAAAATTTCAGATGATGTGAGACCGTCAAAACAGGTGTGCGACCGAAATTAACTTTAGGTTAATATTGCCAGAAAGCGTGCAACGCGGATGCGCGACGAATGCTGCAGTAAGCCCTTTTCATCGATTCAGTTAGTAGCCATATAAAAAGCTGCTAATTCTTAATGCTACTATCGGTAAACAACTCGTTTTTGATTTCTGAAGATAGATTGATGAACCGTTCGTATTGCTTAAGCACGTCAGCTATCACTTCCTCTTGGGTGAAATACTCGGTATTATACCCGGTCCGATTATCGCCGAAATAGGTTTTCGGAATATAATGTTGATTATTATCAGCATCGGGAACGTTGTCTTCGTTCACTAAGAAATCGGAGATGATTTTTCGCTGGCAGCGAACACCATACGTGAAATCGTCGATCAATTCATGTTTTATGGAGAGCGCTACCGACGTATAGTCACCAGCCTTCACGACATCGGTTGACACACCTTTCTTATTAAATTCCATTGCAAGGGTTTCCAACGCCGGACTCACCGTGTCACGGATGAACTCCACAACGGCCGTCCGATTTTTGAACGACAAGATACGTTCCAAACGCTCTTTCCAGTGCGCCCCCGACCAGTTGACGGTTGCAGGTGAGTACCCTCTCGCATAGTAGTTGGCATCTACAATCAAGCCCTGCATCAGACTGTAGCAAAAGAGCAACATGATGAATGAAAAGGGTAACGCGGTAATCAACGTCATGGTCTGCAATGAATTTAATCCACCGGCATTCAACAACACCAAGGCCAGTACCGCCAACAATGCTCCCCAGAAAGCGAGTTGCCACTTGGGCGACTTTGTCGCATTTTTTGTTGCGATACTGTTCATAACGAAAATCCCCGAATCGGCGGAGGTAACGAAAAAAATGAAGATGATGAAAATGGCCAGCATGCTTGTCACCCCCGAGGCTGGAAAAAACGTCAAGAATTTGAACAGCAAATCGTCAGTCCGGTCAGCCATACCACTTAACAAGCCATTCCAGGCACCCCTATCTAGCCAAGTCGCACTATTACCAAAGATGGTCATCCATAAGAAATTGAATGCCGTGGGAATAATCAATACGGCACCCACAAACTCCCGGATGGTCCGCCCGCGCGATATCTTGGCGATAAATAGGCCTACATAGGGCGACCACGAGATCCACCATGCCCAGTAAAGGATGGTCCAACTAAAAAACCACGGATGGAGCGCTGGCTCATAGGCATGGGTGTTGAAGGTTAGGTTAAAGAACTGGTTGATGTAATAACCCAACCCCTCGGAGAATGATCCAAGCAGGAATACCGTGGGCCCCATGACTAATATGAACAACATGAATAAAACCGCCGCCAGGATGTTGAGCTGACTGAGGAATTTCACTCCCTTGTTGACCCCCGAAGTTGCTGATAAAACAGAGATACCCATAATGACCGCCACGATGCCGATTTGGTAACCGAAACCGGTTCCGGATAGTACGCCCACTTGTGCCAGCCCGGCGTTCAATTGCATCACACCAAACCCGAGCGTTGTCGTAATACCAAAAAATGTGCTACAGAGCGCGAAAACATCGATAAGGTCGCCTGCCGTACTATTGATCCGGTGTTTGAGTATGGGATAAAAACAACTGCGCAGCGATAGCGGGAGTTTATAACGGTAGGTGAAATAAGCCAACGACAGTCCAACCACGCCATAAATTGCCCAGGCATGAATACCCCAGTGGAAAAAAGTATACAACTGCGCATCTTTTGCCCTGCGGATTTCATCCTGATGGTTGAAAACGGGGTCGGCGAAATGGGAAATCGGCTCGGCAACGCTGAAATACATCAATCCTATACCCATGCCGGCTGCAAACAGCATGGAAACCCATGAAAAGAAGGAGTATTCAGGTTTCGCATCATTATCGCCCAATTTGATCGAGCCATATTTACTTACTACCAGAAAAAACAGAAAGAATACAAATAAGGTCACCGCCCATATGTACACCCAATTTAAGTTGGTGAAGATAAAATGTTGAACTTGATTCAATAGGGCAGCTGCCCGATTTGGGAAAAAACTGGCGATGAGCGAAACCGACAAAATAAAAACCAAACTTGGTATCACAACGCCTGTTTTGAATGTGCTATATCTTGTGAAACGCTTGAACTTTTCCATGAGTTTATTTTAGGAGTGTTGCCAACTTGATGCTGACAAAGGTAACGTTCCTGCGACAATATCCTAACCGTAGCCTTTTCCAGTTTTCACACGAAATGCTTTTTCCTGAGTCCAGCAGTTCTTTTCACCAAAAACGAACATGGTGCTGATACTAAGTATAAGCTAAGGGCTTGGCAGGTTGTAGACATCCTCGAAGCCCAATATGCGGAAAGCCTCCATTTTATAATCGTCAATACGCTCTTCGAACGCCGCACCGCTGTCTGCCACACTCAGGTAAAAATAAGCGCCGTCAACCAGCGCAAAAATAAGGTCGGCCGTGCGCCGGGGGTGCTTTACCTCTATAACACCTTCGTCGTGGCATTTTTGGATCAGTGCCGCCAGCTTCTCCCGAAGCGAGTTGGTAAGGTTCTTATACTTTTCCCTGACCTTTTTATCTCGGAATGTAAGGGCATAGCAACTGTAGAATAAGCCATCATCAAACAGTTTGTTCCATTTTTTTGAAAATAAATAGGCAATGACCCGAATGAGGGAATCCCGTAATGACACCTTATCGTCTCGACGAACACGATAAATAACCAGGTATTTCTCGAGGATATAATCGATCAGCGCGTATGTGAGTTCTTCCTTGGTCTGAAAATAATGGATAATTAAACTTGGATTGATTTCCATCACTTTGGCAATTTTGGCGATAGATGTATTCTCCAATCCTTCCTTTTTGGCCACCTGATAAAATACGTTGATGATTTCCCGTTGCCGGGTCTCTTTTAAGCTTTTCCTCCCCATAAGGCTGTATTAGCAATCGTTGCAAAAATATGAATTTTAAATCAGTAACGATTCATTTGATAATTGATTGTATATTCATTCAATATATTTTGGCATTTAAAGATTGTGCAATCGGTTGATTTAAACAAAGCAAACGGTTGCGTGATTTTTTTCCTTGCGGATTAAACCAAAAGCATTTAGCTTTGCATCCAACTAATCACAACGTGTTTCGGTCCAAGTCTGAACATCACTAGCAGACTAGGCTGACAGTAAACAAATAAGTGCTTTTGTCAATATATCCCAAATTTAATTAATGAATAGATAACATTGCTGTTAACGTTAGTTCATAGCATCTTTTTTTCTTTGTTTATTGACTAAATGTTCAATTAATATATTAAATGGTACCTAAAAAATTGATGATGAAAAGACAACGAAGAAAGGGAATTGCCAGGTGTCGGGTAGGTCTGGGTTGGTTGTGCATAGCACTACTGACCATGCAGCTTATACCCGCTCTTGCGTGGGCGCAAAGCCGCGTAGCCGGCAAAGTGACCGATCAATCCGGACAGGCACTCGCCGGAGCCACAGTGGTCGTACAAGGCACATCATTTGGAACGGCCACGGATGATGGCGGGCAATTTGTGCTTGAGGGGGTAGCCAGCGGAGCCACATTGGTATTCCGTATGGTGGGTTACAAAAGCCAGGAACTCCAGTATACCGGCCAAAGTCAGCTGGAAGTGGAACTGGAAACAGATGCGGGCAACCTGGATGAGGTGATTGTGGTGGGTTTTGGCACGCAACGGAAAATCAACCTCACTGGGGCTGTGGACCAGATTTCCGGCAAGGAATTGGAATCCAGGCCCGTATCCAACATTATGCAGGGCTTGCAGGGGGTCAGTCCCGGCTTGAATATCACCTATGGCAATGGCGCTCCGGGAGAGATACCCAACATCAATATCCGGGGAACGACCTCCATCAACGGGGGGTCACCACTTATCGTCATCGATGGGATTCCCGTTTCAGACACGTATGACATGATTCGGCTGAGCCCGAATGACATTGCCTCTTATACGGTATTGCGTGATGCGTCCTCTGCGGCAATTTACGGTGCCCGAGCAGCATATGGCGTAATCCTGATTACCACCAAGCAAGGGAGCCAAGGCACGCAGAGCATCAGCTATAATGTCACGACTGCTTTTGGGCGGCCCACGGAAATGCCTGATCCGGTAACCGATCCTTATATTTTCTCGCGGGTACTGGAGAACTCTACGCTCAACACGCCATGGAACGGTCCCAGTTACGTGCAGTTCAGCGAAGAATACTACCGATGGGCAAAAGAACGGTCCGAGGACCCTTCGTTGCCCGATGTGCGGATCAATCCGAACAACCCCAACGAATGGGAGTATATGGGCAGTAACAACTGGAATGACTATTTCTTTGAGAAAGCCACGGTCTCACAAGTCCATAATTTTGCGCTCTCGGGTGGTGCCACCATTAACGAGAAACCGATATCGTATTATTTATCCGCAGATTACACCAAGGATAACGGCTTGAATAAACTGGCAGACGACTATTGGCAGCGTAAAGGAATCCGTGGTAGATTGTCGTTCAGCCCACTGACATGGCTGAAGCTGGACAATAATATGAATGTATACCAAACAGATATCGCCAAGCCTTACGCCAATATCACCGATATCTATTACCTGCAACCCACCAATGTGGTTAAAAATCCCGATGGCACCTGGGGAAACAATGCTGCGGGCCGGCTGGCCGCACGTTTGGTGGATGGGGGTGGTCGTAACGAACACATGTTTGGCTTCCAGAATATCTTTAATGCGGTGGGTACGTTCCTGGATGGCGACCTGACCGTCACGGGAGACGCCAGCTTCAAACGGGAATATTGGCGTTACCCACAAAATTCCAAGAAGTATAACATCGGATACGGACCCAATGATATCCGGGAAGAAGGCGGCAACGGTTTTGTGTACGATAGGCGCGGGGAAATCCAGAACAATGTATTTAACCTCTATGCAAACTACAACAAGACATTTGGTATCCACGCCTTCAGCCTGACCGCAGGGTATAACCAGGAAGACTATGTATGGGAAACCACGATTGCCGAACGCGACCAATTGATCTCATCTACACTGCCCTACTTGGAACTGACTACCGGAGAAGCACGTATAAACGCCGAATATAGCTCTTATGCGACCCAAAGCGTATTCGGCAGGTTGAACTATACCATCAACGACCGGTATATCCTGGAAGGGACAGGCCGCTATGACGGTTCATCGCGATTCCCTTCATCCAATCGTTGGGGCTTTTTTCCATCGCTATCGGGTGCTTGGATTGTCAGTAATGAACCATTCTTCGATGCGATGAAGCCTACCTTTTCGAACCTGAAGTTGCGGGCTTCTTACGGTAGCTTGGGCAACCAAAATGTGGGTGACTTCTCCTATATCCAAACGATGGGTACGGATCTTTCAAGCTACATCATCGACGGATCGCAGCGGCAGATTATTACAGGCGCACCTTCGTTGACCATAAACCCGGCAAACTATACGTGGGAAAACGTCGCCACGCTCAACTTCGGTGCCGATATCGGCTTGGTGAATGACCGGGTTTTTGCTGAGTTTGATTACTTCATCCGTGAAACCACGGGAATGCTCGTAGCGGGTGAACAGCTGCCCGCTGTATTGGGCACGGGGGTGCCAGAGCAAAACTCAGCGGACTTGCGTGGGAAAGGTTGGGAACTTTCCCTCACCTACCGGGATAATTTCTCCGTAGCGGCTAAACCCTTCAGGTTGGAAACGAAATTGGTGTTGTCTGATTCGCGTGCGCATATCACCAAGTTCAAGAATGATCAGCGGCTTGTATCCCAATATTTCGAAGGTTATGAATTCGGTACATTGTACGGCTTGGTCGGCGACGGGTTCTTTAAAACAACCGAAGAAATCGATGCATTGGATCAGACGGCCATGATTCCCTGGGGGGCACTTGACATCGTACCCGGATGGCCAAAATTCAAGGATTTGGACGGTGATGGAAAAATCGAACTCGGACAAACCCTGGACGATATGAAGGACCGGGCTGTGATTGGCAATACTTCCGATCGGTACCGCATTGGGTTCAACCTCAACATGGACTGGAATGGGTTTGATGCACAGGTGTTTTTGCAGGGTGTATTGAAACGTGACTATTATCCTCGTCACTATTTGTTTTGGGGGCCATACCAACAGCCTTATGCCAATGTCTATCCCTGGCACCTGGATCATTATCGGGCAACCGCTGATTCCCCCGAAGAACGGGCCAAACATTCGCAAGCCTATATCGATGCAGGGCTCGCCGACGCCAATTTGGATGCATCATATCCGGTGCTGCAATCATGGCTGGCAGATTATAACTATGCAGATGGTAATGGAGACCGATCGGGACTGGATCAACACAACACAACCTATCTGCTCAATGGGGCCTATTTGAGGGTGAAGAACATCACCTTGGGTTATTCGCTTCCCTATGAGATCATCCAACGATGGGGAATGAGCCGCCTACGCTTTTTCATCACCGGAGAGAATATTTTCGAATTTTCCGAAGTGAAGCGATTCGTAGACCCTGAAGCAATCAACTGGGGCAATGACAGCAGTGCCTGGGCCTACCCTTTCCAGCGTCGGTTTGCGTTTGGGTTGAATATCGGGTTTTAACAAAAAAATAGAATGACATCATGAAAAGATATCAAATATTGTTTTTAGCGGCCCTGACGGGTACGGCAGTGTCCTGTCAAAAAGATTTCCTTGACCGTTATCCGCAGACGTCCGTTACCCCAGAAGTGTTTTTCAATACGGAGGAGGATCTGGCGCTTTATATCAACGGCCTGTTGAGCATGCCTGACCGGTACGTGTACCGCAATGAACAAAGTTCGGACAATGCGGCCACCACGGGAGCCGTGGAAGTGAAGAATATCATGACCGGAAACCCCTCTTCGCAGAACGTCTCGGGCGGCTGGTCGTGGGAACGCCTGCGTACCATCAATTACTTTTTGGAGAATTATGAGCGCGCCAATGTCACCGATGAGGTAAAGAACCACTATGCAGGCTTGGCCCGTTACTACCGTGCGCTTTTCTACCACGATAAGGTTAAGCGGTTTTCCGATGTGCCGTGGTATTCCGGTACGCTCAACCCCGGCGACGAAGAACTTTTCAAAGGCCAAGATCCGCGCACATTGGTGATGGATAATGTGATGGCCGATCTGGAATTCGCGGTCGCCAATGTGCGTGAAGATGTACCTACCGGTACGCCCGGTAAATGGGTCGTAGCGCTTGCAGAGGCAAAAATCGCGTTACATGAAGGAACCTGCCGGAAATACCATGGGTACCTCGATCTCGAGGGTACGGCAGATGCATTGTTGCAGAAAGCTGCGGCCACTGCAGCACGCATCATGGCCGAAAGCGGACATAGCATCTATAATACAGGGAACCCCGAAACCGATTATGCCGCCCTGTTTGGGAGCCAAGACCTGCTGAATAACCCGGAGGTGATGCTGGCCAGCATCTTTGACCAAACCAGAAACAGGAGCCAAAATGCCAATAACGAAATATTCGGCAATTACGAGCAATCACCAGCAAGGGACTTGGTGCAGACTTACCTCATGGCGGATGGTTCGCGCTTTACCGATCAGGCGGGCTATGAAACAATGGGGTTTGTCGAGGAATTTGAAAACCGCGACCCCCGGTTGGCACAGACAATGGCCTATCCCGGTTGGCAACGGGTGCAGGATGCTGCCCCTTACGTCCAGTTTTTGGCAAGGAATTTCACCGGCTACCACCAATTGAAAGGGTACGTGAATAGTACCGACCAGGTGGAGCTAGGGGGAGTGGATGTGCCCGCGCACCGCTATGCCGAAGCGCTGCTGATACTGGCAGAAGCTAAAGCCGAATTAGGCACGCTCACCCAAACCGATTTGGACAATACGGTGAATTTATTGCGCGATCGGGTGGGGATGCCCCACTTGGATTTGGCTTGGGCCAACGCAAATCCCGATCCCGTGGAAACTACCAAATTCCCCAACGTCAGCGGAGCGAATACCGGTGTCATCCTGGAGATTCGTCGGGAACGCCGTGTGGAATTTGCATTCGAAAGCATGCGGTATGATGATTTGATGCGCTGGCATGCAGGTAAGCTACTGGAGTCAATACCCCGGGGCATGTATTTCCCGGGTGTAGGCGATTATGACCTCACGGGCGACGGTGTGGCCGATATCCGGCTAATCCCCGAAGGAGAGACCATCCCCGCTGAGCGTGACCAAAATTCACTTGGCGTACAGTTGGTTTACTATACCATCGGCCCAATCGGTGGTGGTGCCTCCATATATCTCGAAAATGGTGTGAACGGCGGCTTTCTGGTCACCGACGACCGAGAGCGCACGTTTATCGAACCCCAGTATTACTATCGTCCCGTACCAAATTCCGAAACGATACTGAACAACAATTTATATCAGGTGTTTGGTTGGGAGTAACAGGAAATCGAATATCGAACAGATTGCTCAGGCTGCCTAAGGTATACACAGGTAGCTTGGGCAATCATTAGTTGGAGAAAACCTATGATGAAGAAATTTTTTGGAATGGCGCTCATTGCCCTTTTGGCAATACCGTCTGCGCGCACACAAGAGCGATTCGCATTTGCATTCCTGACAGATATCCATGTCAATACCAATCCCAAGGCGAGAAGCTTGGAAGGTTTCAGCCAAGCCATTCGGTCTGCGGAGGTGAAAGGGGTCGATTTTATTCTGACCGGGGGTGACAACGCCGATGTGGATGCCATGAAAAACAATCAACGTGAAACAGCCACACAGTTATACCGCGATTACAAAGAAACCGCAGATCGGTCGTCATTGCCTTTTTATTACACCATCGGTAACCACGACCGCTATTGGGCGGACGGAGCCGATGGGGGTACGTATGGGGAAAAGCTGTTTGAATCATTCTTCGGAAAAACTTATTATTCATTTGAGCACAAAGGCTGGTTGTTCATCGTATTGAACTCCACACAGGTCTGCGACGGACAATATTGCGTGAATCCGGCTCAACAGCAATGGCTAACCGAACTACTCACCCAAATACCAGCAAACCAACCCATTGTGGTATCCACCCATGTACCGTTTCTGTCACTGTACTACCCTGTACTGGAGGGCCGTTACGCCGCCGCGGACACCTTTGTGAATCAAAAAGGAATTTTTGATTTGTTTGATGGCCATAACCTGAAACTCGTACTTCAGGGGCACCAACATCTGTATGAAGAAATTAAGGTAAAGGGCGTGCAGTTCATTACTGCTGGTGCGGTCAGCGCGAGTTGGTGGGGTGGTGCTTTCCACGGAACGGAAGAAGGGTATCTCAAAGTGGACGTCGATGGTGACGATTTTTGGTGGGAGTATATAGATTACGGATGGGAAGTTTCCAAATAACCCAACCGACTGAACGCGCTGCCGTTATTTAGATAACGATTAAACCGAGATGTAACTAATATTGACACAATGAAACGAAAGAATAACACAATCAACAGATGCATATCGTTATTGCTAGCGGTCGGCTTGCTATTAATGGCATGCCAGCCTGAAGGTTCCTCCAACCCGCCGGAGCGGAAAGTGCTCTTTGTGATTGTAGATGGTATCCCTGTAGATGTCGTCGAACGCGTCAATACCCCTTGGATTGACAGTATCGCCAGGGAAGGTAGTTACACACGAGCATACACGGGTGGCCATGTAGGCGAATATTCTGAAACACCCACCATTTCGGCGGTATGTTATGCTAACCTGATAACCGGTGTATGGGTCAACAAGCATAATGTGTGGAACAATAACATCGATGCGCCGAATTACCATTATCCTACTGTGTTTTGGTACCTCAAGAACCATTACCCGGAAAAAAAAATCGGTTTGTTTTCTACGTGGGAGGACAACCGGACCAAGTTGGTCGGTGAAGGCAAATCGGAAACGGGAAACATCAATGTCGATTTCCATGCGGATGGATATGAACTCGATACGGTCAATTATCCGCATGATCCGGCTAGCCATTATATCCACCAGATTGACGAACGGGTCTCCGAAGAGGCGGCCGATGCCATTCGAAGTGAGGCACCCCACCTTTCCTGGGTGTACCTGCAATACACGGACGACGTCGGGCACCGCCATGGGGACAGCCCACAGATGGACAGCGCAGTCGTCGTGGCAGACACCCAGGTTGGGCGTCTGTGGGAAGCCGTCAAATACCGTGAAGCCAATTTCGATGAAGAGTGGTTGGTATACATCGTCACCGACCATGGTCGGGATGACCTCGGATATCACCACGGGGGACAATCCCCACGCGAACGCGGTATTTGGATTTCAACGAACGACAAAAATCTCAATACGTATTTCCAAAACCATGAACCGGCATTGGTCGATGTCATGCCAACCGTCCTGCGGTTCCTCGATGTGGAGGTACCCCAAGCTTACCGCTTCGAGTGGGACGGCGTACCCCTTTCGGGGAAAATCTCTCATATCTTCCAAGAAGCGACACTACAGGGGGATAGCTTGGTGCTGGAGTGGGAAGCGCTGAATACGGAGGGGGACCTCAGCGTGTGGCTAGCCACCACAAACGAACACGCCACAGGTGGTACGGATACGTATCACCTACTTTTGGAAATCCCGATATCAACGGGTCGGGCGTCAGTGGATATCAGTGAATACCCTGCTGATTTTTACAAAGTGGTATTGGAGTCTGAGGACCACACCACCAACAGATGGGTATTGCGCGAATGATATAACGGGGGGAAATTACCATCGCATTGATTTGCTTGAAAACAACTTATTTTCATTTTCGAATGGCAACAAAAAATGCATTCTTATATTACGATGGCGCAAGGCAAGCCGCCACTTCGGGTCATGGCTTTGACAACATCAACCCTGCTACGGGGAAAGTAATCCACACGGTACAATCGGCCTCCAAGGCTGATGTGGATGCGGCCGTGGAATCCGCTAAGGTTGGTTTTTCAGTTTGGTCCGTCATGTCACCTACCGAGCGGGGGCGCATCCTGCGGAAAGCGGCCAAAATATTGCGTTCAAGAAACGAGGAAATAGCCCGTATTGAAGTGGAAGATACCGGGAAGCCGCTTTCCGAGGCGATTTCGGTAGATGTCCTCTCTGGTGCCGATGCCCTCGAGTACTACGGCGGGATTGCGGCTTCGATTCATGGGGAGTATTACGACCTGGGCCAAAGTTTTGCCTATACCCGGCGTGAGCCGTTGGGCGTATGTGCCGGAATAGGGGCATGGAATTATCCTGTGCAGATTGCCTGTTGGAAGTCGGCCCCGGCGTTGGCCTGTGGCAACACCATGGTTTTCAAGCCAGCGGAATTAACACCTCGTTCGGCTGTGTTGCTGGCCGAAGTGTACACCGAAGCGGGTCTGCCCAATGGCGTGTTCAATGTCGTACAGGGAGCGGCCGAAGTCGGCCAATTGCTGACGGGCCACCCTACTATCCGGAAAGTCTCCCTGACAGGCGAAGTGGGAACAGGGAAAAAAGTGATGGCCGCTGCCGCAGGTACCCTTAAGCACATCACTTTGGAGCTGGGAGGCAAATCCCCGCTGATCGTATTCGCAGATGCCGACTTGGATGAGGCCGTGAACGGTGCCATGATGGCCAACTTCTATACGCAAGGCGAAATATGCTCCAACGGTACCCGTGTATATATCGAAGAAGCTGCAAAAGCGGAGTTTATACGAAAGTTGGTCGCCAAAACCGAGAAATTAAAGGTGGGTAACCCCATGGACATCAACACCCAGATTGGCGCGTTGATCAGCAAAGAACACTTAGAGAAGGTGCTTGGATATATCACGGAAGGCGAAAAAGAAGCCAAACTAGTTTTTGGGGGCAATCGCCATGAAATGGTAGGGGAGTGCAAAGGTGGCTATTTTGTGAACCCCGCTATTTTCGAGGCCAATATGGAATCGGCAAGTATCGTCCGGGAAGAAATTTTTGGTCCCGTGATGACTATTTTAACGTTCAAGGGAGAGGAGGAAGTAATACAACGTGCCAACGATACCATCTACGGGCTGGCGGCAGGCGTATTCACCCGTGACCTCACCAAGGCACACCGCATGGTAAATCGGTTGGAAGCCGGGATGTGCTGGATTAATAATTACAACATCACTCCCGTGGAAATACCCTTTGGGCCGTATAAGCAGTCGGGTATGGGCAAAGAAAACGGGCTGGCCACGTTGGAAGCTTATAGTCAGCTAAAGACGGTTTACGTGGAAATGGGTAAGATCGACAGCCCGTTTTAATTTTTTAACGAAACAAAAAAACATCAGGCAAGAGGTAAGACAAAGAGGACAGTATTTATGAAATACGATTATATCATCATTGGCGGCGGGTCTGCTGGTTCTGTGTTGGCCAACAGGCTAAGTGAAGATCCGGCTTGCAAGGTATTAGTTTTGGAAGCGGGCAGGCCGGATTATCTGCTCGACTTTAGGATACATATGCCCGCAGCACTCAGTTTTTTATTGACGGGTACGTTCTACAATTGGGGTTACCGCTCAGATCCGGAACCTTATATGAAACAGCGCCGGATTGCCCAACCCCGGGGCAAGGTGCTTGGTGGCTCCAGTTCCATTAACGGCATGATATGGATCCGCGGCAATAGGGAAGATTATAACAAATGGGGCCGGGAAAAAGGGCTGGAGGATTGGGATTATGCACATGTGCTTCCCTATTTCAAAAAGCTGGAAACCCGATTGATAGGCCCAGACAAATATCATGGAGATAAAGGGCCTTTGAAACTAACCACTCCAAAAAATGAAAACCCGCTATTCGAGGCATTTTTTAAGTCTGTGCAGGAAGCGGGATATCCCTTGACGGACGACGTGAACGGCGCCCAACAAGAGGGTTTCGGGAAGTTCGACCAAACCATTTATCGGGCGCGGCGGTATAGTGCAGCGCGTGCATATTTGCATCCTGTGAAGAGCAGGACCAACCTTACGGTATTGACTGGAGCCATGGTTCAACGGATTCTTTTCGATGGGAAAAAGGCGTGGGGCGTGGAGTACAAAAAGGGGGGAACGGTACGTAAAGTTGAAGCTATGCACGAGGTGATTCTATGCGGGGGGGCTATTAATTCGCCCCAGCTGTTGCAGCTTTCTGGAATCGGGAACGCTGCGGCACTGAAGGAGTTAGGTATCCCCGTGGTACAGCATTTGCCGGGCGTTGGCGAGAATTTGCAGGATCACCTGGAAGTTTACGTGCAATGGGCATGCAAAGAGCCGGTAAGTGAGTATCCCAACCTAAGCCCGTGGCGCGCTCCGAAAATCGGGTTTGATTGGCTTTTTCGGCGTAAAGGGCCGGGTATCACCAACCATTTCGAAGCGGGTGGGTTTATCAAAAGCCGGGAAGACAAGCCCTATCCCGATCTTCAGTACCACTTCCTGCCTTTGGCCATCCGGTACGATGGGTCTGCACCAGCTGGGGGGCATGGCTTTCAACTTCATGTGGGCCCGATGAATACGGATGTGCGCGGACATGTAAAGATCAGGTCGGCTAACCCATACGATGCCCCTTCCATCCTGTTCAATTACCTGTCTACCCATCAAGAACGGGAAGATTGGATAGCCGCCGTCAGAAAGACGCGGGAGCTGATTGAAACACGGGCCATGGACAAGTACCGGGGTGAGGAATTATCGCCAGGAAAATCAGTTCAAACCGATGCGGAAATCCTCGAATGGGTAGCGAGAGAGGGGGAAAGTGCCTACCATCCCAGTTGTACTTGCAAAATGGGGTACGATGAAATGGCGGTGGTGGATGGCAAACTCCGAGTGCACGGGGTGGAAAACCTCCGGGTGGTCGATGCGTCCGTTATGCCCTATATTACCAACGGCAATATTTATGCCCCTGTTTTGATGATTGCCGAGAAAGCGGCCGACCTTATTTTGGACCGCCCCGTATTATCGCCCGAAGTGGGTGTATAACCAATAGAAAAAGCTATGATTGACCGTAAAACACTAGAGCATCTACTCCCGACACTCTGTCTCATGCTTGCACTGACACTGGCCGGCTGTTATCTTTATTTCTTTACGGATTCACCTGTTTTTTGGCCCGGCTTTATCACCATGATGTTTTTTTACGGGCTGATATTCTATATGGGCACTTATGTGGCCCGCTTGCGCCAATCCGGTAATGCTGATGACGTCATGTTGGCGGGGAGGAGTATCCCCTTATGGCTAGGGGTCTTTACAATGAGTTCCACTTGGGTGGGTGGAGGCTATATCAACGGTGCTGCCGAATACACTTATGATACTGATTATGGCTTAACATGGGTGCAGGCACCGTGGGGGTATGGGTTGAGCTTGATTATCGGCGGGCTGTTCTTTGCCCGGAAAATGCGGCGGTTTCGGTTCAAGACCATGCTCGATCCCCTAGCCCAGCGGTATGGGAAACGAATGTCGGCGGTACTCTTCCTACCTGCCCTGCTCGGTGAAATATTCTGGTCTGCAGCTATATTGACGGCTTTGGGGGCCACTTTTGCCATTGTCTTGGGCTTGGATATCCAAACGGCGATCGTGCTGTCCTCTTTCATCGCGATCGCATATACGGCTATCGGTGGAATCTGGGCCGTGGCGTTGACGGATGTGGTGCAGTTCGGTGTGCTCGTCATTGGCTTGATGCTCATTATCCCATTCGCGCTCCATCAAGTGGGGGGCTGGGATACAGCTTGGAGCAACTATAAACTCAACATGGGTGGCTTAGTACATGTTTTACCCTCCAAAGAAGTATTGGGGGATTATTATTACAATTGGTGGGATTCTGCCCTCCTCCTTATTTTTGGTGGCATTCCTTGGCAGGTTTATTTCCAGCGTGTCCTTGCGTCCAAAACCGAAAACACCGCTGTGCGATTGTCCATTATTTCCGGATTCGTCTGTGTGCTGGCCGCCATACCGCCTGTCATGATTGGGGTGATTGGCCAATCGGTATCGTCCTGGCAGGATTTCGGTGCCCCCGGGCCACCGGAAAATTCTGCGTTGATTCTCCCCTACGTCGTCCGCTATCTTACCCCGGAAATAGTCGCGACCGTTGGGCTAGGCGCCATCGCGGCGGCAGTGATGTCGTCGGTGGATTCCTCCATCCTTTCCGCTTCTTCCATGGCTAGTTGGAACGTTTACCGCCCTATTTTTCGACCGAAGGTCTCCAATGAGGTCCTCGCCAAAATTATCAAACGATGCATCTGGATCATTGGCATCGCGGCAACGCTACTGGCACTTAATATCACCAGTGTTTACGCCCTTTGGTTTCTTTGTAGTGATTTTGTCTATGTGCTGCTCTTTCCCCAATTGGTAACGGCGTTATTTTTCAAGAAAGCTAATCTTGCGGGGTCAATGGCTGGGTTTATTGTGGCTTTTGTGCTGCGTTTCGGAGGCGGGGACGCAACGTTGGGCATTCCCGTGTTAATCAACTATCCGATGATACATGATGGGGAGGTGTTGTTTCCATTTAGAACACTGGCAATGATATCCGGACTATTAACAATCGTTGCCGTATCGCTGTTCACACAACGTTGGTTCCCGTCAAAGCCATTAAAGCCGTTGGATTAGCGTCACACATATTTTAATATCATCCACTTGTCATCAATAGGGACCAGGCTTTCAAACGCCGGCAGAATTTGCTATTATTACAAAAAATCAAAAAAATTATGGCAACAATAGCATTCAAAGGTACCGAGGTACATACCGCCGGATCGCTTCCGGCCGTTGGCAGCAAGGCCCCCGATTTTAAATTGGTCGCTGGCGATCTTTCAACAAAGTCGCTGAGCGATTACCAAGGCAAAAAAATAATCCTAAGCGTTTTCCCGAGCATTGATACGGGCACTTGTGCGGCATCGGTGAGGGCATTCAACAAGAAGGCAGCTGGATTGGATAACACGGTGGTGCTTTGTATCTCACGGGATCTACCGTTTGCACAAGGGAGATTCTGTGCTGCAGAAGGCATCAGCAATGTGGAAACCTTATCGGAATTCAGGGATACTAGTTTTTCGGATGCCTACCAGTTGAAGCTCACGGATGGGCCATTGGAAGGTCTACTAAGCCGTGCCGTAGTCGTCATCGATGAAGGTGGCACCGTGAAATACAACGAACAGGTTGCGGAAATTACCAATGAACCCAACTACGACAATGCGTTGGCTGCGCTGGCGTAAATGCAGCGGCTGTATACCCAATTATTAATCACACGGTACCGGTTGAAAGAGCTGGCCCGCTTCGAAATCGATGGCGCGGCGGTCCGTAAACCGGTACGTGTTTCCGACCGGTTCCCGGTCTCCGATTCCACGTATTAGATCGGTACCCCGTTTTAGGAATGCCTCCTCCGTTCGGTTGTGGGTGCCTTCAGCGTGAAAGTCGTAAACAACCAACAGCGTATCGCCGTGGAACCGCCCTTCAACCGTACCTAGGCTACCGTCTATCTGGTAGTTTTTGAAGTGTAACGTACCCGAAGCGCTGTCATTCGCTACTGTGATGCTGAGGCGCACCGAGTCCCGCTCGCGCGTGTGGAGATAACAAGAGGTCTCCGCCACCGGCACGATCGTTCCTTGTGGAACGGTGTCGTCCTGTGCCGTATTTTCGTTTTGAGATGATGCCGGCCCTTGGCAGGAACCACCAACTAGCAGGGCGGTTGCACCAAAAATGGCCACAGCCGACCGCCAATGATGTTGCTTGTTCATAGTTACTAGGCGGCAAATTCCATGCAGAAAATTCATTTTATCGAAAAACGGCTCTAACGGATCAACGCCAAGCCTTATAACGGTTAATCAATCCGTTAGTAGAAGCGTCATGGCTAGCTACCGGATCGTCGTTCCGCAGTTCCGGTAAAATATTGCCAGCCAGTTGTTTTCCGAGCTCCACGCCCCATTGGTCGAAGCTGAAGATATTCCAAATGATGCCCTGCGCGAAAATCTTGTGTTCGTAGAGGGCAATCAACGATCCGAGCGTAAAAGGAGTGATTTTTTTCAGGAGGAATGAGTTGCTTGGCCGGTTGCCTTCGAATACTTTAAAGGTTTTCAGGCGCGTGATTTCCTCTTCCGACTTGCCCGATGCTTTTAATTCGGCGATAACGGCTTCCTCACCCTTACCATTCATCAGTGCTTCCGTCTGTGCAAAGAAATTAGACAACAGCAGCGTGTGGTGCTCGCCGATGGGGTTATGGGTCTGTGCGGGTGCGATGAAGTCGCACGGAATCAGTTTGGTGCCTTGGTGAATGAGTTGGTAAAAAGCATGCTGGCCATTGGTGCCCGGTTCGCCCCAGATAATCGGCCCTGTCTCATAGTCCACCGGATTGCCTTCACGGTCCACGTACTTGCCATTGCTCTCCATATCGCCTTGCTGGAAATAGGCAGCAAACCGGTGCAGGTACTGGTCGTAAGGGAGGATGGCCTGTGTTTCTGCGTCGAAGAAGTTGTTGTACCAAATACCAAGTAGCGCCATGATGACGGGAATGTTGTCCTCAAAGGGTGTCTCGCGGAAATGCTTGTCGCTCGCTTCCGCCCCTTGCAGCAACTGCTCGAAATTGTCGTAGCCGATGCTGAGTACAATGGAAAGCCCGATGGCACTCCAAAGCGAATACCGGCCGCCTACCCAATCCCAGAATTCGAACATGTTCTGCGTATCGATACCGAACTCGCTTACCGCTTTGGCGTTGGTAGAGAGCGCCACGAAATGCTTGGCCACGGCTTCCGGGGCAGCACCGCTGTTGAGCAGCCACTGCCGTGCAGTATGCGCATTGGCCATGGTTTCCTGCGTGGTGAACGTCTTGGAAGCAATGAGGAACAGGGTAGTTGCAGGGTCTACTTTTTTAAGCGTTTCTGCGATATGCGTACCGTCTACGTTGGAGACGAAATGGATATTCAAATGGTTCTTGTAGGGCTTCAACGCCTCCGTAACCATCACTGGCCCCAGATCGGAGCCGCCGATACCGATATTGACGACATCGGTGATGGCCTTGCCGGTATGGCCTTTCCAGTTGCCACTGATGATGCGGTCGGAAAACTCACGCATTTTCGTCAATACTGCATTCACATCGGGCATTACGTCCTTGCCATCCACGAGCACAGGTGTGTTGCGCTGGTTGCGCAAGGCAGTATGCAACACCGCTCGGCCCTCCGTTTCGTTGATGGCGTCGCCGGCGAACATAGCCTTGATGGCATCATCAAGCTTGCATTCGCGGGCCAGTTGGAGAAGCAGCGCTTTTGTAGTGTCGTCAATCCGGTTTTTGGAATAGTCAAAAAGAATGTCTCCAAACGTGATCGAAAACTTGCCGAATCGGTCGTTGTCTGCTGCGAAGAGCTCTGTGAGGTGCTTCGGTGCGATGTCGACATAATGGTTGCTGAGGTACTTGTAAGCCTGTGTGGCAGTAAAATTGATACGGGGTAACATATGCATTTCGTTAAAATTATTCTTTGTTGGAATCCACGACGATCCTTTGGTCGCGATTGGCGATTTCCCACGCGGTATGGAAAACGAGCCGGGCTCGCTTGGTTAACATCTCGAAGTTGATTTTATCCACCGTGTCGGCAGGGGTATGGTAATCGGGATGCAGACCACTGAAGTAAAAAATCACCGGGATGCCATGTTTCGCGAAGTTATACTGGTCCGAACGGTAATAGATACGCATGGGATCCTTCGGGTCATCGTACATGTAGTCTAGCTCCATGTGGGTATACTCGGCGTTGGCATTTTCGTTGATCACCTTCAATTCGGAGCTCAGCTTATCCGAGCCAATCACATGCACATAGTTATGGTTGCCGCGGAGGTGCTTATCGTCGATGCGGCCGATCATATCGGTGTTGAGATTGACGACAGTGTTTTCTAGGGGGAAGATGGGGTGGCGCGAGTAGTAGTTAGAACCCAGCAGCCCTTTTTCTTCGGCGGTTACCGTCATGAAGAGGATGCTACGCCGTGGGCCATGGCCGTCGGCTTTCGCCTTAGCGAAAGCGCGGGCAAGTTCCAATATGCCTGTAGTACCCGATCCGTTGTCGTCTGCACCGAAGTAAATGGTGCCATTCTGGTTGCCCTCGTGGTCGTAATGTGCGGTAAGCACCAGCACTTCATCCTTGAGGTCCGTACCTTCGAGGTAGCCCAATACATTGGGCGACGTAAACGGCTCGGTTACCGATCCGAAGGTCGTTTTCAATCGCGTTTTATAGGTTTTGCTTTGTGGTTGCCCGGTCCCGTTTATCCGTTTGGTCAACTCACTGATGGATGTCTTGGCACGGGCCAGGAGCTGGTCGGCCATTTCGGGCGTGATGTTGGCCACGGGAGTACGGGCCGTTGCAGGGCTTGTATCGGCACCTTCGTCTAGGGCGATGCGTGGCTGGCTGAGACGGCTACCGAGGCGTCCAAGGGTTTCTGCCACCGAACTGGAAACGGCAATGATGAGTCTTGGATTTCTCGAGGTAATGTTCTGGAGCCGCTTGGTACGCGAAGTCACCCATTCGGATGCGGTATCAGCACCAGTAATCAAAGAATTTCCCTGCGCATCCTTTGGTTCGCCATCGCTGATTACCAACACCACTTTATCGCCGATGTCTATTCCTTTGAGGTCGTCGTACATGGCCTCGCTGATGCCATAGCCAATGAAAGTGATTTCGTTGGCATCGATCGTCGTCTCCGGACCGCTCCCCACGAAATAGAAATCCTCACCGTTGGTGAATGATGTGCCATTGATGGTAAATTCACTGACATCGAATTGCGTACGCGTCAATTTAACGGGCTGGAAATATGAACCGTTTACCGGGCCAGCCAATCCCAGTCGCTTAAATTCATTTGCGATGTATTCCGCGGCTTTGTCTCCGCCGGGCTCGCCCGTCCCGCGGCCTTCGAATCCGGCCGATGCCAGGACGGAAAGGTGTGCCTTGGCGGTTTCAGGGGTAATCTCGGAAGCATATTGCTGCTGTACCGGATCCTGGGCCATAATACATCCGCAGAAGGCCGGAATGAGGAATAATGATAATAGTTGCTTCATGGTGCTTTTTTTAACTATGAGACTTTATACATCAGACATGCAATAGGAGACATCAGAGGTGCCCTTCATGACTTACGACTCAACACGACATTTTATTCACGCGATTGGCGTGCCTGCCGCCTTCAAAATCGGTGGAAAGGAATTTGTCGATAATGGTTTTGGCCAGCTCCACATCGATGAATCGGGCAGGGATACACACAATGTTGGCATCATTGTGTTGGCGGGCGAGGGAGGCCAGCTCTTCCTGCCAACAGATTGCGGCGCGGATACCCTGGTGTTTATTGGCCGTGATGGCTACGCCATTGGCGCTACCGCATACCAAGATGCCGCGATCGAAATCCCCACGCTCTACCGCCGCCGCCACCGGGTGTGCGAAATCCGGATAATCCACCGAATCGGCGGTGTGCGTCCCAAAATCTTCGACGGTATAGCCTTCCCGTTCCAGGAAGTCCACCAGTTCGGCTTTATAGGTAAAACCCGCGTGGTCTCCGCCGATGGCGATGGTGAATGGTGTCATCATGGTTAATCCTTGTGTTTTCTCCAGCTTATTTTTCTTCGTTATTATAAAATTCGGCATCGGCCTTCATCCGCTTCTTATGCACCCGCGAAGCCACGACAATACTCAGCTCATAGAGTATAAACATGGGAAAGCTAACGGTTAGCATCGTAATGATATCGGGTGTAGGTGTGATGATGGCCGCGATTATCAAGATAATGACAACAGCATACTGGCGCGACTTCCGCATGAACTGCGGGGTCATGATACCCAGCTTCGAGAGGATGAAGATGACAATCGGAAGCTCGAAGATGATCCCACATCCCAACGTAAGTGTAGCCACGAATGAGAGGTAGTTCTGCACGGTAATCGTATTCGCGATGTCGCCGCTGATGGAATAATTGGCTAAGAAGTTCATTGCCAATGGTACCACTACGAAATAGCCGAACAAGACCCCTAAGATGAACAGGAGGCTCGCATAAAACACAAACCCGCTAGCAGATTTCCGCTCAATATCAGTCAATGCAGGTTTGATGAAGAGCCATACTTCATACAGCAGGTAGGGAAAGCCCAGCATCACCGCGATGATTAACGATGAATTGATCTGTAGGATGAATTGGCCCGCCATCTGCGTGTTGATGATGGTACCCGGCACTTCTGTCACGCAGAAATCGGGCGTATTGAGCCAGTCTGCAATCCGGCACATCACGCGGTAGGTCCAGAAATCGGCGCTCTTTGGCCCCATGATGACGTCGTCGAAAATGAAATCATAAAAGGAGAATGCAACGACCATGAAGACGACAATAGCGATTGCCGAACGGATAAGGTGCCAGCGCAATACTTCGAGGTGGTCAAAGAATGACATCTCGGCTTCGAGGTTTTTGCCTTTATTTTTGAGGGTCTCTATGAGTTTCTTGCCGGATAATTTGCTCATGTTGTTATAAAAAGCAAAAATACCATTCTATTTCATAAGAATGGTATTTATGAAGGGATGTTGTTACATTTATTTATTCGCTCAGATCAAAAGTCTCCATAAACTTGGTGGTAAAGTTGCCGGCCCTGAAATTCGGGTCACGCATCAACCGCAAGTGCAGCGGGATGGTTGTTTTGACGCCTTCGATGATAAACTCACTCAATGCGCGCTCCATGGTGGAGATCGCCTCCTCGCGGGTCTGCGCCACGCAGATAAGCTTGGCAATCATGGAATCGTAGTTGGGCGGGATGACATAGCCGGAGTAGGCATGTGTATCTACCCGTACGCCGTGGCCACCTGGCGAGTGGAAATTGGTGATTTTGCCGGGTGAAGGCCTGAAGCCATGAAATGGGTCTTCCGCATTGATACGGCACTCAATCGCATGCATCGTTGGCTCGTAGCTGGTGCCCGAAATGGGGATGCCCGCTGCCACCTTGATTTGTTCCTTGATGAGATCAAAATTAATGACTTCTTCGGTAACAGGGTGTTCCACTTGGATGCGCGTATTCATCTCCATGAAATAGAAATTGCGGTGTTTATCCACGAGAAACTCGATGGTTCCCGCTCCTTCATAGTTGACTGCCTTGGCGCCCTTGATGGCTGCCTCGCCCATGGCACGGCGCAACTCGGGCGTGATAAACGGTGACGGGGCTTCTTCAATGAGTTTTTGGTGACGCCGCTGGATGGAGCAATCGCGCTCGGATAGGTGGCACACGGTGCCGAATTGGTCACCCACCACCTGAATTTCGATATGGCGGGGGTCCTCCACGAACTTTTCGAGATAAATGCCGTCGTTGCCGAATGCGGCGCCGGCTTCCTGGCGGGCCGAATCCCAAGCCGGCTCGAATTCTTCATCTTTCCAGACGATGCGCATGCCCCTTCCGCCGCCACCGGCGGTGGCCTTGAGGATAACCGGATAGCCGATTTCATTGGCAATGGTAATCCCCTCTTTCACATCGCTTACCAAACCGTCCGAACCGGGGATGGTTGGCACGCCTGCACGTTTCATTGTATCCTTCGCCGAGGCTTTGTCGCCCATCTGTTCGATCTGCTCGGCCGTGGCACCGATAAATTTGATGCCATACTGGTTACAGATGGATGAAAAACGGGCGTTTTCGGATAGAAATCCGTAGCCCGGGTGAATCGCATCGGCATTGGTTAACTCCGCCGCCGAAATAATGTTGGGTATATTCAGGTAGGAGTCTTTGCTTGGTGGGGGGCCTATGCACACAGCCTCGTCGGCAAAACGTACATGCAGGCTGTCACGGTCGGCAGTGGAATATACCGCCACACTCTTGATGCCCATTTCACGACAGGTGCGGATGATGCGTAACGCAATCTCCCCCCGGTTTGCTATCAGTATTTTTTTGAACATGAATGTTTAGCTATCTTCGGTAGTATGTGTCCATCGTCTCTGATGCACAACTTATTTCGGTTCAACCAAAAACAACGGTTGATCGTACTCCACGGGTTGCGCATCGTCCACCAAAATCTTAACGATTTTGCCCGACACTTCCGATTCAATTTCATTGAAAAGTTTCATGGCCTCGATGATGCAAACCACTTTGCCAGTGCTGACATCGTCGCCAACGTTTACAAATGCCGGCTTGTCTGGCGATGGCGACCGGTAGAACGTGCCGATCATCGGTGATTTGATAGTCACGTAATTCGACGTGTCTTCCGCTTTGGAGGCTGCCGGTTTCGGCGCTTCCACCGCCGGTACAGCCGCTGCGGCCGGTATCGGAGCGGTGGCAGTTGTCGGTACTGTCGCGGTGACGTAGGTTGGTGCTTGGTTCGTCTTTATGGTGATCTTGAAATCCTCCTCTTCAATAGCCACTTCATTCACCCCCGATTTAGCGACAAACTTAATCAGGTCTTGAATCTGTTTGATATCCATGCTCATTGTTTAGTAGGTTTTGATAATAAGAATCAATAATATTAGCTAATTTATTATATAACAAATAAAATCGGAATTTATTGCGCGTTATTCACCGTATGCCCATTTGAGGTACACGGAACCCCACGTAAACCCGCCGCCGAAGGCGGCAAGTATGAGGTTGTCGCCTTTTTTCAGCCGGCTTTCCCACTCCCAAAGGCAGAGGGGGATCGTGCCCGCCGTGGTATTTCCATAGCGTTCGATATTGACCATCACCTTTTCGTCGCTCAGCCCCATGCGGTCTGCCGTGGCGTCGATAATGCGTTTATTCGCTTGATGGGGAACAAGCCAGGCGACATCATCGGCCGTAAGATTGTTGCGGTCCATGATTTCAGCGGCCACATCCGCCATCTTGGTCACCGCAAATTTGAAGACCGCGCGGCCCTCTTGGTAAGCAAAATGCAGGTCGGCATCTACGGTGGCGTGCGACGCGGGCAGAAGCGAACCGCCGGCCTTGATGTTGAGGTACGGGCACCCCGATCCGTCGCTCTTGAGGATGGAATCCATCACACCCAAACCCTCTTCGTTCGGTTCGAGCAATACAGCACCGCAGCCATCGCCGAAGATGATGCATGTGGTGCGATCTTTATAGTTGATAATGGACGACATTTTGTCGCCGCCTACAACCAATACCTTTTTGTGCGTGCCCGCTTCGATAAATTGTGCGCCGGTGGTAAGTCCGTAGATAAAGCCCGAGCAAGCGGCTTGCAGGTCAAATCCCCAAGCATTCACCGCGCCCACTTTATCGGCTAAGATGTTGGCCGTGGCGGGGAAAGGCATATCTGGAGTTACCGTGCAGAAGATAATCAAGTCGATCTCGTCGGCACCAATACCCCGTTTTTCCAATAAGCCATTCACGGCAGGCACGGCCATGTCTGAGGTCGCCTTGCCTTCACCTTTCAGGATACGACGTTCCTTGATACCCGTACGGGTGGTAATCCACTCGTCGTTCGTGTCAACCATGGTTTCGAGTTCCTGGTTGGTGAGGATATAGTCAGGCACGTACCCGTGTACAGCCGTTACGGCGGCATGAATTTTTGACATATAGCAAATTAGTTGAAAGCTTGTTTTATTCGTTCGATGATGTCGGAGTCAATCATGTTTTTAGACAACAGCACCATATTTTTTATGGCCTCAGGGCTGGAAATGCCGTGCCCGATGATGACGGGTGCATTGACCCCCAAAATGGGGCTGCCGCCGTACTGTTCGTAGTTGAAGCGGTCGAAAAATGCGTCTTTGAACCCTTTCTTCCGGGTCAACACATAAAATGATTCGGCGAGTTTGAGCACGATATTGCCTACAAACCCATCACATACCATGACGTCGGCTTTTTCGTCAAAGAGTTCGCGGCCCTCTACGTTGCCGACAAAATTGATTTGGCCACTCTCTTTGAGAAGGGGATATGCCGCCAATGTGAGGGCATTCCCCTTTTCTTCTTCCTCACCGATATTGACCAAGCCCACGGTAGGTTTTTCGATGCCATATACGTGCTCCGAAAAGAGACTGCCCAGTAATCCGAATTGCGGCAGCATTTCCGGTTTGCAATCTGCATTGGCACCTACATCGAGCAGGATGCCGAAGCCGCTTTTTATTTTCGGCACGTTGGTAGCGATTGCCGGACGGATGACACCGGGCACGGTTTTTACACTCAGTACCGCCCCAACCAGCATGGCACCGGTATTGCCTGCAGAGGCAAAGGAATCGATGGCTCCCTCTTTGAGTAATTGGAATCCACGACTGATGCTCGAATTAGGTTTTTGAGCGATGGCTTTGGTGGGGTGTTCACCCATACCGATTTGCTCGGGGGCGTGTACATATTCAAAAAAAGCAGGATCCCCCCCTGCTTGTTCGATTTGTTGCTTAGCAATTTCTTGGTCGCCGATGAGTACGATTTTTTGGTCTTCCGAAAGCTGTTTGGCAGCTAAAATAGCGCCCTGTAAGGTTGCCTCCGGGGCAAAATCGCCACCCAATATATCTAAACCAATCTTCATTCGTTATTGTCGCTGAATCCAATAATACGCAAAAACACCCCAAAGTAACGCATAAAAAATCAGTTACGCGTTACGGGATGTTCGATTTTTTCGAAAGATCAATTTAGGCGGAAGCGGTGTTCTCGACGATCAGTTTGCCATTATAATAAAGGTTGCCATCTACCAAATACGCGCGGTGTGGCAGGTGTACCGCTCCCGTTTCCTTGCATGTTACCAAGGTGGGACGGTCTGCTTTATAATGTGTCCTTCTTTTGTCTCTCCGTGATTTGGAAATCTTCCGTTTTGGATGTGCCATCTCGTATTGTACTTATTTTGTTTATTTGCTTGTTCTTTAATCCGTCTTAACTGTTTTCGGTGATTCGTTGAATTGACCAATTATCCATTATCAATTGTCAACAATCAATTGTATTTGATTTTCTTAAGTGCCTCCCAACGGGGATCTGTTTGCTTTTCTTCCTGTTGCTCCTGCGCAGGCGTCAGGTCGTTTAATTTAGCCAGTACCGTTTCGTCGCACGTGATACCGTCGCCCTGCTCACTGCATTTAATGTAGTGCGGTATGGCTACATTGATGTATTCATACAGTAATTCAGCAATGTCCAGCTCGTGTTCGTGCTTAGCCAGCACGATGATTTCCTCAGACGTTTCGGCTGCGCCTTCATCTGTAAATTTGACAATCAGCCTTTCCGAAAAATCGGTTTTCGCCGGGAACGATGATAAACACACATCGCACTGGAGCATAACCGAGCCTGTGATGTGGAACTGAAGAATCATCATGGTCTCCTGCTTGAGCAGGTTTACATGCGCATTCAAGTTACCATCTTTTACGATGGAATAATCATAGCAATCAAAGAACGCCTTGTCAATGTCAAAGGCAAAGTCGTGCGTGCCCAAGCTCAGCCCCGTGAAGGGAATCCGGTATTGCTTCAAATAATTCACCACCTCACAATTGAGCCTGCAAAGGTATATATAAATTATAAGATATGAAAGTTTTTTGTCGTTAACAGCGCACGCTCATTCGCCGTAATAATGCTTTCCGATTTCGATTCGCTCGCGGCCGTTTTCCAGCCGCCAGTGGTTGGTGTCGCGCAGGGAGTACGCGCAGCCGCAATATTCTTGCATATAGAATTGCTCACGCTTGCTGATTTCGAGCATACGCGTCGAACCTCCTTTCTTGCGCCAGTTGAATGTCCAATACGTGATGCCAGGATAATGGCCTGCCGCACGCACGCCACAGTCGTTGATCTGCTCAAAATTCTTCCAACGCGAGATGCCCAGCGAACTGGTGATTACCGGAAATCCGTTTTCGTGGGCGTACAACGCGGTACGTTCGAAACGCATATCGAAGCACATCGTACAGCGGATGCCGCGCTCCGGCTCGTGTTCCATGCCTTTCGCACGGGCAAACCAGTTATCAACGTCGTAGTCGGCATCCACGAAGGGTATACCGTGTTGTTCTGCAAAACGAATGTTTTCGTCTTTGCGCAGGTCATATTCCTTACGCGGATGGATGTTTGGGTTATAAAAATAGATCGTGAAGTCGATGTCTGATGCAATCAATGCCTCCATCACCTCGCCGGAGCAAGGTGCACAGCATGAGTGTAGCAGCAGTTTGTTGTTGCCATCTGGCAACTCCAGTTTCTCGCGTTTGAAGCCCGTATTATCCATATCCCGCAACGTTTGTTGAACGGCAAAATTAGTGAATTTTCTTTATCTTTGCGCAAAACCCCCGTGGGATGAAGAAATCGCTTGGTTTTCCGTTGATAGCATTAAGCTTACTGCTTGCTGTGGCTGGCTGCATGCGTAACGATGACGAGCCGGAATATCCGAAACGGCCGATAGCTCGGTTGTATGTCTCGATTGAAGACTATCAATACGATGCTGCTAGAGACGATATCGACAATGTTGTGTTGATCGACCCTGCGGACACTTCGGAGATGTACGTGGCATTGAACCACAATTCCGACGCCGTTGGTGGTGCGGGTATCCACTTCAATCCATTTGCCAGCCGGTTATTCCAGGCGGGATATAACGACACAACCATCCGGATTATGACCGTGGGCAATCTCGGTAACCTGGGTAACTCGGGGAGTATCGGGAATGGAGTGTTGAAACAAATGCGTGGACTCGTTTATCATCATCCCACACAACTGCTTTATGTTGCAAGCGGCACGACGATTTACGGCTTTTACCAGCCGATGAATCGAAATGGGTTTACCAAGCCCAATCGCGTATTGCAGCTAGGGTCGGAAATGCGACCATGGAGTGTATTGCTTTGGAACGACAGTCTGTTGGTGTCAAATTCGGCCGGCAACGGAGGGGTTGCGCTGTATGGTAACCTTTCGCAAATCGACTCGCTAGCCTCCAATTTCCAGGCACTATCAACTATCCGTATCGAGGGTGCAAATGCCATCCGCGGAATAGCCTTCGTCGATTCGTTGGATGTATTGGTTGCTGCCGATTATGGGGTCGTGCAAGGTGGAAACCGGCTGGGTGATGGAAAAATATATATCATCGAAGGCATTAAAGCGCATTTGGCCAATCCATCAGCTACTGTATCGCCCACCCGTACGATTAGCGGCGCGTTAACGGGGTTAACGGGACCGGTGGACGTTGCTATAGACCCTAGGGGTGGTGCCAGCAGGCGCACCATATTTGTGGCTGACCGCGACGGGCATACCGTTTCGAGGTTCCCGCTGTCCGCAGACGGAAACGTCGCCCCGGAGGGGACGGTTACATTAGACGTGCCCGAAAATGACCGGCGTCCGTTCGGTATTTACTTTGACGTGCGCGGAGACGCCCAAGAACAATAGCCTTAAGATAATAAATCCAGCATTCGGTTGATTTCCTCAGTCTTGGTCGCGTTGCCGACTTGCGAATACGAGGTCGTCAGGTTGCGCAGTACCCTTGTGATGATATCGACATTGCTGCATGGCAGTACGAAGTCGTCGTTAGGAGCCAGGTTGAGCTGCTTGAGGAACGCCACCACATCATGCCGTCCGAAAATCTGCCCCCTGTTAAACGCATTAATGTAAAACAGGATGCCGTCCTTATTCTCCACCGGCGTGTGGTCTTCGGTATACGCCAATATGAAATGCTTCGGCAAATTGACGCCATATATGGGAATGTCCAATTTTTGGGCTACGATGCTATAGATACATGCCAACAAGATGGGATTGCCTTTGTGTGTTTCGAGCACCTGGCCAACGTAGGAGTTTTGTGGGTCGTGGTAATTGCTCGTATTGCCCGAAAAACCATGGGCATTGTATAAGATGTTATTAAGAAGTCGGACTTTCTCAACCGCGCTCATGCTATAAATCATATCCAACCAAGCATCGCGCTTAATGGCTTCGATTTGGTTGATGATCTTCTGTTCATCTACATCCGGATATTGGTACTTATTGACGATAATCAACCCTTGGAGTAAATCGAACGAACCGCTCAGCTTCCAGAGCTCCAACTCTTGCAGTACATCTTCAAACTGTATCTTGTGGATGAGGTTCTCGATGCGGGATTGTAGCATTACGTCGAACGATTCTCCCCATACTGTTTCCAGTCGGTCTATTACTTCCGGCCCCATCATGATGAGTTTCTGTTCGACATGTTGGAACACTTCCGCGTCAGGGTCATCCAACAATTTAATCAACGAATCTATTTCTTTCTCGTCCATCTATGACAAACTTAGGGATAATACATGTGATATGCAATAGCTTAGGTTGAATATGACACGATTTTTATATGCGCCGTAGGGGTAAATGGCTATGAAGTTGTCAATCTATCTAAATGGAAGTAACTTTGGCCAAAAGCGAAACAGTGGCAGATCCCCATCCCGAGGCAATCTTCGAGCAGGCATTCAAAAGCAATTTCAAGGCACTGCATGCCTATGCGCATACCGTGCTTCAAGACGAGCTCATGGCCGAGGAAATCGTACAGACGGTATTTTTGAAGTTGTGGGAAAACCGTAACCGGATGAGCATACACACATCCTTGCGGGCCTACCTTTACAAATCGGTATACCACGAAAGCTTGAATTATCTCAAACATAAGAAAGTACAGCGTAGATACATAGAGGAAGCGGTGGTCGAACAAAAACGGCAGCAAGCCGACGACGTGGTGGCCGACGCTGAGTTGCGTCACCAACTGCACGCCGCGCTACAGCGGTTGCCCGAGAAGTGCCGCACCGTATTCCAGCTTAGCCGCTTTGAAGAATTGCGGTACCAAGAGATTGCCGAACAACTGGGTATTTCTGTAAAAACCGTGGAAGCCCATATGGGGAAGGCTTTGAAACTGTTGCGGCTGCGGTTGGCCGACTTCCTACCGTTATTGATTGTTATATTGCCTAATCTATGTTGATATGGATGATGTATTATTGACGAAATACTTGTTGAACGAGGCCAGCGAAGAGGAAGCCAGTGAAGTGCGGCGTTGGGTTGCTGCACATCCCGACAATGGGCGTTATTATGCCCATATCCAGCTGGTTTGGGATACCAGTCGGTCGCTCGCTGCCAGAAGCAGCGTCGACGAGTACGAGGCTTGGAAGCGTTTTCTACGGCGGAGGGAAGATGTGGGGTACGCATCGGGGAGAGCGACTAAACCACTTAGCCGCAAGATGGGATGGGTGCGCGTTGCTGCAGTGCTGGTCATCGGGTTGCTGGCGGCATTTGGAGGTTATTACCTTATTGACGCAGACCAGCGTGGCAATCGGCTCTTGGGAGCGGTACACCAAACGACCGATGCGGTCAATACGGATACGTTGTCGGATGGATCGATCATTACGCTAAGCAAATACGCATCATTGCGATTTTCCCGGGGATTGTTCCAACAGAAGCGCGCGGTAGAGCTGCACAACGGGTCGGTGTTTTTCGAAGTAGCCCCCGACCGGGAAAAGCCTTTCGTTATCCAGTCGGGCGAAGTGACCGTGACCGTATTGGGTACATCGTTCCATGTGAGCCGAAGCGGCGACGAAACAACCGTTGTGGTCCAATCGGGCAAGGTGAAAGTAGTGGGGTTGGACAAGGCTGTGGAACTGGAAGCCCGGCAAAAGGTAACCATCAACACGGCTACGCACCGTTTTGAAGAGCGTATGGTAATCGGGGTGTTAGACCATACGCCGCTGTGGCGTATTGTCGAAATGCTGGAGGATGTCTACGGTGTGGAAATCGGCATTGGCAACGATGCTATCCGCGACCTGCCGATGACGACGACCTTGCACCAAGGTACACTAGATGAGACGCTGCATATCATCACCGAAACGTTAGGGATAACCGCCACCCAACAGGGTAATCGGATCGTGTTCAATTAATTGGCTTGGAATGCAGCGTAGCCGTTCCGTCTATATCTTGTTTCTAAAGGGCCTGATTGTCGCGGGTACGATGCTAGTGGGATTTTCCTGTATGGCCCAGCCGTACTTGGCACGCGAAATCACCGTCAACAGTCCAGGGGCCAAACGCTTGGGCGATTTGCTCGATTCAATCGGTAGCCAGCGGGCATTTTACTTTTCCTACAACAGCGATGTGGTCGATGCAGATAGGCAGGTAAACATACCCCATTACAGTGGAACGTTGGTTGGCATTCTCGAAAAGTTGTTTGGTCCAGATTATGTATTCAAAGAAAGCCCTGGATACGTCATTATCCGTTATGCGCCCCGGCTGATCGATCTCACGGTACGCGTAGAGCAACAGCGCGGCAGGCCACTGGTGGTAGAAGGGCAGGTGCGGGATGCCGACGACGGTGCTGTGATTAACCAAGCCAGTATCTACGAACGCAACGTTCTTGTCTCCACGCTCTCGGGGCCAACCGGGAGCTTTAGACTATCGTTTCGGCGGCCTAATGAGACTATATGGCTCACGGTTAGCAAAGAAAATTACCGAGATACCACTGTGGCCCTGTTGCTGCCGGTGGAAGTTGGTTCGAAAGCTACCGTGCGGCGATATTGGTTCTTTCCCAAAGATGATAGCCGTGGACTGGAAGGGACGGTGCTTGGACGATTTTTCACCAACTCAAAACAGCGGATACAACGGATTAACCTCGATGGTTTTTTTGCATATAATGCATATCAGATATCGCTTACGCCGCGTATAAGCTCGCAAGGGCTGTTCAATAGCCAGGTGGTGAACCAGGTTTCATTGAATGTCATCGGTGGGCACACTGCCGGGGTGAATGGTGTTGAGGTGGGTGGGGTGTTCAATGTCAACCAACAGGACGTCCGTTACTTTCAAACCGCCGGACTGTTCAACCTAGTTGGCGGTCGGGTAAACGGTGTGCAGGTGGCGGGGATATCCAATATCGTTGTGGGCGACATTTCGGGTATACAGGTGGGCGGTGTGAGCAATCAATCGGGAGATGTAAAGGGCATGCAACTGTCTGGCGTGATCAATGTTGCCGACAATGTGCGGGGGGTCCAACTGGCCGGCCTTGTCAATGTCGCCGATAGCAGTGATTATCCAATCGGATTGATCAACCTGGTGAAAAATGGTGGACGGAGTGTTGGGGTAGGTGTCAACGAGTCTGGCATGGCCCGGCTGACGTTCCGCTCGGGTGGCAAGGTGCTGTACGGGTTGGTTGGTGTGGGTTATGGTATGGGTGGTGGAGCACAACAATATGGCTTGGAAACGGGATTGGGAGCTCGCCTGCTAACAGCGGGCATGTTTGGGTTTGACGTGGAGATTGCCAATCTAGTCAGCACCGGATTCAAGAAAAACAGCACGTCGCAATTCGCTGCAAGGTTACTACCCCAGCTCCATATCGGTCGGCATTGGGGTTTAGCGGCAGGCCCAGCGTTAACGTACCGTCATCGGGGTGCCGCAGATAGCGGCCGCGAAGAAGCGCTGCACATGGGCCTGTACGGCGGCCTTACCTACAGTTGGTAGCGTGTGGGACACACGGATAGTTTATGCTATTTTTGCACCCATGGGTCTTTTACGCTATTATCTTGATGGGTTGTGGCATTTTTTTGCAGCACATTCACGTCATGGTACCCATTCACCATTCGTTTATCGGCTGGTGGACGAGGTGATTTATGCCAAACGCCTGCCTAGCGAGTCGGGGGATAAAGTAAAGCGACTAGTTGGGCGGCTCATCAATCGGTTCCAGCCGAGCATGGTGTTTGCACTGGCTAACGAATCGATACCAACATCCCGCCTAGATTTTGTTATTATCGACGCTAGAACGCTTGAAGAGCCCGTCGCCCAACTAGAAGCATTGTGGCCGCGACTCCATGCCGGAAGTGTACTGGTGTTGTCGGATTTCTACCGCGATACCAAGTCAAAAGCGTTGTGGCAATCCATTAAAATTAAGCCTGAAGTAACGGTAACGATTGATCTGTTCCGAGTGGGATTAGTGTTCTTTCATTCCGGGCAAGCAAGGGAGGACTTTAAGATCAAGTATTGACCGAAGGTCGATTGGGACCGGTTCGTCACTCGCCCGAGACCACCTTGCTATGTCAAGACGGTTCAGCCGCGGTATCTCCATACTAAAAGCACGTTCTGCCACATAAATCGTGGACTCGACGTGGACTTACCGTGCTCACAGGGTGCAGGCAAAGCGAAGCATTGTTGAACCACTGGTAGACACGTATCGAACCATTGCGGGTTCGTATCGAGTCCGCACGACGCGTCTTGGGCTTTCCATTTTCATAATGGCGCTTCGACAGCGCATTTCGAAATTCGTATCGCACACCGAAGCATAATTTGGATATCTGTAAAAATAAACAAATATTTGATATTCAACATATTGTGTTATTATCTTAGCCTTGTGTTTCAACAACAAATAGGACAATGGGAAAGATAGAAGATGGTTATATCCGGGGCTTGGTAGGCTCCGTAGTCAGCCGCAGGGTCGGCGACCTGAACGTGTTACAAGGGCGCCCGCGGTTCGGTGTAAAGCAAACCGAATCCACGAAGGCCGCAGGGATAGATTTCGGCACAGCTAGTCACTGTGCGCGGCTGATCCGACATAAGCTTTGGGCGCTGATCCTGGATAATCAGGATAGCGGAATGATCAATAGGCTGAATGCACAGGTCCTGCGGGCTATGCGGGCCAACCGAGGCCAGCAGGCAGGGGCTATGCGGCTCGCCTCAGGGAAATTGCACCGACTGGTCAATTTCCAATTCAATGCTAAATGCCATTTGCAGGATTACCTGTTTGTGGATATTGAAGTAGAATGTTCACCCACCAAAGGGTTGGATATCCGTATCCCGGCTTTTCATTCGGAAGACGATTTGCGGTGGTGGGGTGAGATGACGCATTGCCGTATCCAACTCAGGGCATCTGCTTTCGATTTTGAAAAAGGCGAATCGAAGGTAATCGGCCGCAAGGAATACGTCGTTCCGTTGCGCACGAGGGAAAAGGACGTGCCGGAGCAACGTTGGCATTTTGATTTGTCCGAACCGGCGGGTACCGTCATCATCGTGGGGCTCTCCCTGGAATTCATGTACAACATGGGATCCCGTTTCCATGGACTGAATAATAAAAACTTGCACCCCTCCGCTATTGTAGGTGCTTTTGCGGTATAATAGGCCAACGGTTCGCGGATCAGCAACACCACCCATGAAAGGCTATTTATTGCATTGCGGGAAGTCGGATTGGCACGGTGCTGGCGAAGAATGTGCAGCGGAGGTTTTGTTTACCTATTTCTTACCAGTTGTTTACCACCGCCTTAGTCTTCGCTTACTACTGGCTTACCTTTTCCTTACCAGTTCTTTACCTATTCCTTACCAGTTCTTTACCTATTCCTTACCTCGGCTATACCAAATCCCTACCTATTCCTTACCAAACGGGTAAACAAAAGGTATGAAATGAGTAAACGAAGTGTAGGAGAGGTGTGGCGCAGACACCATTACGGCTGTAGCGCTTCCAAGCTCGCCAGTTCTGCCGTTAGCTCCTCATCAGTAAACGAATGGTCTTGCAACTTGCCATCGAAATAATCCTGGTAGGCCGTCATATCCACAAAGCCGTGGCCACAGAGATTGAAAAGAATGGTTTTTGATACCCCTTCTTCCTTGGCCCTGTTGACCTCCCGGATAACTTGCGCGATTCCATGGTTTGCTTCGGGAGCGGGAACGATCCCTTCGGTTTTGGCAAAAAGGATACCGGCTTTGAAGCATTCCAACTGCTGGATAGCCTGCGCCTCGATAAGCCCGTCTTTGAGCAATTGGCTGCATAGCACGCTGGCCCCATGGTAGCGTAACCCCCCGGCGTGGATGGCGGCGGGTGTAAACGTATGTCCCAATGTGTACATGGGCAGTAGTGGGGTGTACCCTTGGGTATCGCCAAAATCGTACATGAATTTCCCTTTGGTGAGCTTGGGGCAAGAGGCGGGCTCCACGGCCACGCAGCGTAAGGATTTACCCGCTATTTTATCTTGCAGGAAGGGGAACGACAAGCCCGCAAAATTAGATCCGCCACCCAATGGCGCAATGATGACATCAGGGTAGTCGCCAGTATACTCCAATTGTTTCTTTGCCTCCTGGCCGATGATGGTCTGGTGAAGTAACACATGATTGAGTACAGACCCCAATGCATACTTGGTATGTTCGTCGCCGACGGCCATTTCGATGGCTTCTGAGATAGCCAGGCCCAAGCTACCGGGTGTACCGGGATTGGCTGCGAGTGCATCACGGCCAGCTTGCGTATGGTCGGTGGGCGACGAATGGACCGTGGCGCCAAACGTGTTCATCAAGATTTTACGGTAAGGTTTCTGGTCGAAGCTAATCCGAACCATATAGACGTCACAGTCGATATCGAAATGGTTGCAAGCAAAGCTCAATGCGGTTCCCCATTGACCGGCGCCGGTTTCGGTGATGATGCGTTTTACCCCCGCTTGTTTGTTGTAGTACGCTTGCGGGATGGCCGTGTTGGGCTTATGCGAGCCACTGGGGCTGGTTCCTTCGTACTTGTAGTAAATCTTACAGTCTGTTCCGAGTGCCTTTTCCAGATTGGTGGCCCGGATCAAAGGCGTAGGACGCCAGATGCGGTAGGCTTCCCGTACTTCTTCGGGAATATCAATATACCGCTCTTCGGATACTTCCTGCTCGATGAGTGCCATGGGGAAGATTGGAGCGAGGTCGTCCGGACCTACCGGTTGCTTAGTGGCTGGGTGGAGCGGTGGCAGCGGCTTATTGGGCATGTCGGCCACGATGTTGTACCATTGGGTGGGTAGGTCGCGTTCATTTAGAAGGATTTTCTTTTCCATGTATTACGTTTACTTAATATGTTAGGTGTGCGCAGCTAATATACGGATTTTGGGTACATATGAAATTTAAAAAGGGTCGGCTTCAGGGCAACCGCATTTAAAAATATCCGAGGATTTGTTCCCTGAATTCATCGTTTAACGAAGCACTGATCATTTTCCTTTCTTTGATAGCTTTTCGGAATGTCTTTCGACCATGCTGAGGCATATTTTGAGGATGGCACTGAAGTTCCTGACGGCATTCCGATTTTTCCTTTTGGCGGCATCTTCGCCGAAATGGGGTTGTCATCCCGCGGGAAGAAGGCACACCTCAGGGCAGCCCGCTCAGCCCGCTGCTGTCCAATATCGTATTGCACGAACTGGACAGGGAACTGGAAGGGCGGTGCCTGCGTTTCGTCCGTTACGCGGACGATTGCAGCATCTACGTTGGGAGTGAGAAGGCGGCCCACCGTGTCATGGAAAGTATCACCAAGTTCATAGAGACCAAGCTGAAACTGAAAGTGAACCGGGAGAAGAGCCGGGTGAGCCGCCCGCAGGAGAGCACCTTGCTGGGCTTCTCGTTCTACCGGGGCAAAGGAGGCTGGGAGATCCGCCTGTCGTCAAAAACGATGCAGCGGATCAGGGCCAGGCTAAAAGCCTGCACGCAGCGGAGCGATGCCACCCCTATACGGGAAAGGATCCGGAAGATCGAGGAGATAAAACGGGGCTGGGTAAACTATTTTGCCATTGCGAAGATGAAGGGGAAAATGGGGGAACTGGACGGGTCAGTGCGGATGCGCCTTCGTATGTGCCTGTGGAAGCAATGGAAACAGGTAAAGACTAAGTTCAAACAGTTACGTGGACTTGGGGTATCAATCGTATCGGTTTGGCCGGACGGCCGTTGTCCGAACAGTAAAGCCGTGAAAATACATCCTCGAATTGCTCCCAATCAATCCTGTTCGCCAAAATATAAAGCGGGTGCTTTTGATTCAAGGTGTCATTAAAGCTGGAGAAAAATCCGAGTTGTGAAGTGTTCTTTTTCCGGGCTATCATACAGAATAGTTTGCAGGATTTATTGCACTAATATACGAAAACCCGCAATTCTAATCAAGAAATTTTGTAAATAAATTTCTAATAATCAAATTGTTATATGATTTTAAGGGTCGACTACAATAAGATGTTTAGGGTATGGCAAACTACTGACAAAACTTGATCGCTATCAGCATATTCGTCATTACTTGACGGCCACCTGCCATGTTGGTTTGCCATAGCAGCAATTGCCCGCCGCATTTGCAAAATTGATTATAGCATTCGCTTCGTCTTAAACAGAACACAGTTAAATTGAAAAAACATTTTTTTGTATATATATTTATAATATATTTGTAAACAAATATTGAAAATTATAGTATACACAATTGTTTATGTATTGTTTACTAATGATGATTATGAACCTAATTATTCGAAAAGATTACTTAAGCAGTGCGGCGGCTGGCATTCCCCTGCTGTTTGCGCTTGTATGTTTTGCTACGATCGGCGAACTGCATGCTCAGGACCGTTCACGAACGGTATCGTTGTTTAACGGAGTGGATTTGGAGGGATGGAAGCCCGTAAATCCGGACGACTGGCATTATTGGTCGGTCAAGGATGGGATATTAACAGGGGGGGATGGCGTGAACAACGTGCCAAGAAACACATTTCTTCAGACCGAGAATTCCTACAAGGACTACGAATTCCGTTGCCTGTTCAGGCTATCAGGTGATCCAGAAACCGGACCGATTAACAGCGGTATACAATACCGTTCCGTTGTGGAGGATAACCACATCATCGGATACCAAGCAGATATCGGTGTGAATGTGTGGGGAGATATTTATGACGAACATCGAAGGGCTTTGTTGGTGAAGGGTGAATTGAGCACGTTGAGGCATTTGCTGAAAGAAGACGGTTGGAACAGCTATATCATCCGCGTCCGGGGAAATTTTCATGAACTGTATATCAATGGCGTTAAAACTTGCGAATACATTGAGGAAGACCAATCCATCCCCTCAAGAGGGGTGATCGCGTTCCAACTGCATGGTGGTGGGGCAGCCAAACTGGAAGTACGAGACGTAACCATCACTGAATTTTATTATCACAGACATTAATAACCGTTTTTAATTATGACAATGGATTGTTCTTTTAATGAGCTATTTCTTACGATGAAGCGCTTACTGCTTTTAATAGGTGTTTGTGTATGCATGGGTTGTAGCCAATTCGGTAAAAAGGAGGAGGCAAATGGCCAGCAGGTGGATCGGGAGTATGTGCTTGATGCAAAAATTGTCGGTTTCGTCGGGGTGGGGGGTAATATCGATGGTATGCGAAACCCTACCCTGAAAGTCAAGCGAGGTGAACGGGTGAAAATAAATATCGTGAATGGTGAGTTGATGGCACATGACATTGTGTTGGAAAAGCTGGATATCCGGAGCGAGCCGATATTGGAAGTGGGCGATACCACCAGTGTTTACTTTATCGCCAACGACGACGATATTTATTTTTGCAGTATTCCGGGGCACCATTTTTCGATGCGGGGCAAAATTACGGTTGTCGAGAATATTGAATCTACGGTATTCATCGATGAGGGTGTGACACCTAGAAAAGACGGTCGACCACTGAATCTGGGTTTTGAGCGGGGCAACTTGCAGGATTGGAAAGCTCAGGGCAACGCCTTTGGTCCGAAATCGGTTACTTATGAACCCGCTCCTTGGTACCCGGATAGTTTGATATTGCGGCAAAGCGGTGATTATTACGTGAGTAGCGGTGGTACACTAAACCATTCCGCAACGGGCACACTTACCTCGGTGTCGTTCGAAGTAACGCACCCCTGGGCGTCTTTTTGGATTACCGGAGGCTCCATGGAGGGCTTGCGTGTGGAGTTACGCCTGGCGGATACTGACGAAGTTTTTTTTAAATCTTCAGGTTATGTGACGGACTGGAATTTGATTAAAGCGGACCACGCGGTATTTAGGCCGATGGTGGTGGATTTATCAAAAGTTTTGGGTAAGGAAATCTATATCAAGTTGATTGATGAGGAGACGGGTACCGTGAATGGTATGGACTATTGGAAAGAGGCCTGGGCGCATATTTCTTTTGACGACTTCCGATTCCACGAAGAACGACCGATGTTCCAGAATGAACTGCGTGTGGAGGATATCTTGCCGGCAAGGGACTTTACGCCCCATGCGGGATTGTCTGCACACGAAGTGGCAAAGGTGATGGATATTCCTGAGGGATTCTCTGTCAAACTTGCGGCTTCGGAACCGGATATCGTAAGGCCAATTGCTTTTGCGTTGGATGATCGTGGTAGATTGTGGGTGGTGGAGGCACATACCTATCCGATACGAGCCGAGGAAGGCAAGGGAAGGGATCGCATTTTGATTTTTGAAGACACCAATGGAGACGGAGTCCTTGACAGTAGGAAAGTATTCATGGAGGGATTGAATCTCGTGAGCGGGATCGAGTTGGGTTTCGGGGGCGTGTGGATAGGAGCGGCACCCTACTTGATGTTTATCCCCTATGATGAAAAAACGGATAAGCCGACCGGCGCACCGACGATCTTGTTGGACGGTTGGGACACCCGCGACACACACGAGACATTGAATACCTTCCGATGGGGGCCTGATGGATGGCTGTATGGAACACACGGGGTATTCAACCATTCCAATATAGGTAAACCGGGCGCTTCCGACGACGAGCGGCAGAAGATGAATGCTGGAGTATGGCGGTACCACCCCACACGCCATGAGTTTGAAGTGTACGCGCATGGTGTAAGTAACCCGTGGGGATTGGATTTCAATGATTACGGTCATGTCTTTGTGACAGCGTGTGTCATCCCACACCTACATCAGGTGATATTGGGAGGCAGGCATGAGCGGCAGTGGTATGAACATTTCAATCCGCATACCTATGGCGATATTAAAAATATCGCTGATCACGTCCATTGGGTGGGAGACCGCGGCCCGCATGCGGGCAACTTCCGTTCGGCTTCGGCGGGAGGTGGACATGCCCACGCTGGAGCCATGTTTTACCTGGGCAATAAGCACTGGGGGATTGATCGGGATGCAATTTTTATGAATAATATCCACGGCCATCGTGTCAATGTCGACTTGGTGAAGCGTAAAGCATCAGGTTATATGGCATCTCATGAAGAAGATTTCATCAACACGAATGATTTCTGGTCGCAATGGCTGAATTTCCAGATTACCCCCAGCGGAACGGTTTACGCCATCGACTGGTATGACAAAAATCAATGCCATGCCAATAATCCCGACTTACATGACAAAACGCTAGGCCGTATCTTTCGTATCAGCCATAGCCAGGATAAATGGGTGTCTATAGATCTGAAAACCAAGACTGATATGGAACTCGTGGATTATCAACTCCACGAAAACGAATGGTATGTGACTCATGGTCGCCGAATCTTGCAGGAGCGGGGAGCGACCAAAGAAGTGCATGATGCACTCTGGAAAATTTTCAAGGCAAATCCAGATGAAACCCGTAAGCTGCGGGTGTTATGGGCACTTCGGGTCACTGACGGCCTGTCTGAAGGACAACTGTTGGCCTTGTTGGATCATGAAGGTGAATATGTGAGGAGCTGGGCTGTACAGTTTCTGGCAGAGCCGAAAGCAATGCCTGATGGTGTGCGCTCGCGCTTGGAATCATTGGCCAAATCGGATACGTCGGCCTTGGTGCGGTTGCACTTAGCCGCTGCAGCCCAGCGGCTGCCCATGGAGCAGCGATGGACGCTTCTGGAAAACCTGTCACTACGTGACGGAGACTATGAGGATCCGAATATACCCTATATGATTTGGTATGCATTCGAACCGTTGGCTGAATTGGACGCGAACCGCGCAATTGAAATAGCGAAACGTTCAAAGCAACGCCATGCCCTACCATACATGGTGAGGCGGGTTGCGGCGATCGAAGGGGATAGCAAAGCTGCTCAGGTGCTGCAAAAACTGAAAGGCGACCTGGAAAAGAAACGTAACCATACGGAGGAAGAGCATGGCGCATTGTCGTTCCTTGCGCAGCTTGCAAAGTAGTGTTCAAAGCAGCTAATTGATTTATGGGATGTTCATTGTTTATAGGTATTCTGCTCGTAATCAGTCATGTGCTGAATGCTCAATCCATTTTCGATAAGAACTCGGTAAAACGGATGATGGATCAGGTCGACTCGTACCAGCGTTAAAATCATTCGAAGCACGTGGAGTCGAGAAAGACCGATCGAAATCATGGATGCAGAAATGCGCTGTTGGCGATAGCGATGGTCAGATCCGGAATGCAGTACAACCACCCGAACGGGGCGGTGTAAGGCTCCGGGACGATGGGGCGCAAGGAGCGTAGCGGATTGCGCCCCATCTATTCGATTAGCGTAATTCCAGAGTGACCGGTTTATTTGATGGATGATTTGATCAATATTTTCGCAAAAATGTAAACCATATATCCTCTAACGTTGTATACTTATTTAGAATAACGTCGATGACAAGAAAGCATTTCATTGGGGCGTGCGCTACGGGGTTGCCAGCGCTCACAGCGCCTGCGCGCATGTTCGGACAGCTATTTAGTGCTGGAAATGACGCGCTAGCAGATAAGCCTGTGGTTATTTCTACTTGGGATTTCGGTGTGGCGGCAAATCGGGTGGCGTGGGAGTCGCTTGTTGGGGGCGGAAAGCCACTGGACGCCGTGGAAGCGGGTGTACGCGTGGCGGAGGCGGACCTGGAAAACATGACAGTGGGTAGCGGCGGATATCCAGACGCGAAGGGAATAGTCACGTTGGATGCGGTGATTATGGGTGGCGATGGCCGTTGTGGAGGTGTTGCTGCCTTGCGCGACATTAAGCACCCCATCTCCGTGGCAAGAACCGTAATGGAAAAGACACCGCATGTGTTGCTCGTGGGTGAAGGTGCTTTGCAGTTCGCGCTCGCCAATGGTTTTCCTAAAGAAGAACTGTTAACCCCGGCGGGGGAAAAGGCGTGGCAGGAATGGTTGCGGGAAAAGGAATTCAAGCCGGAGATCAATATCGAAAATAGACGGGGTGGGCCGAACAATCACGATACCATCGGCATGTTGGCATTGGGTATGGATGGAAATATGGCAGGGGCGTGTTCAACGAGCGGTTTGGCTTTCAAGATGCATGGTCGGGTTGGCGACAGCCCACTTGTCGGAGCGGGTTTATTCGTGGACAATGAAGTAGGTGCGGCTACGGCCACTGGCGTTGGTGAAGAGATTATCCGTACGTCCGGTAGCTTCCTGGTAGTCGAATTGATGCGAAGAGGCATGAGCCCGGAAGAAGCCTGTAAAGAAGCAGTAAGCCGTATTGTTCGTAAATCGAGCCGTAAATCCCGAGAAATTCAAGTGGCATTTGTAGCTTTGCGTCGGGACGGTCGATACGGTGCATTTGCATTGCAGCAAGATTTTCGCTTTGCGATGAGCAATCGGGACCGCCCAAGCGCGTTGTTGCGATCGAATAGTTATTATTAATACGGTTGGCGATAAATCGTTTGCCAGTTTGGTAAGCGATATTGTTAGAAATCAATCGCCAATCATGTTTTTGTGATTTAATTAATAGAATTATGAGGGATGATTCATTAGCCCATAAAGTATATATGGATATCAGAGCAAAGATATTGGCCAATCAACTGGTGTCGGGCACGAGGCTCAAGGAAGATAATTGGGCGAAGAAAATGGAGGTTAGCCGTGTAGCCGTACGCGAAGCACTAAACCGATTGCTGGGCGAAAACCTATTGGTTAAAGGTGAGAAAGGCGGGTGTTTCGTGAAAACGTTGGACCTGGCGGAAATAAAAGAAATCAGGGAATTGAGAGAGGTGTTGGAAGTGGGCGCGCTGCGCTTGGCCGTCCAACGGGTAGATAACAAGCAAGTGGCCGAACTGGAAAAAATTTGTGACGATTTTTCCAATATGGTCCAAAATGGGTACTTCAGTGGTGCTTGCGAGGCTGACATCAAATTCCATGAGACATTGATGAAATTGTCGGGTAACCATAAACTAAGTAGCCTATATCAGCGTAGTAATATCCCGCTGTTCCACTTGAAACTTGGAAAGCAAATGACCCACATGAACGACTATGACCTAACCAATACCGAACACCGCCAGATCGTTGATGCAATCAAGGCTCGTGATACCGAACGAGCAGAAAAAGTCTTGGTTGCTCACTTACTAAGGGGCGAACTAGAATCTATCGATGAATAGTGAAACTATTGGTTGCGCTTTTCGGGCCGATTCGTCATCTGCCTGAAAGGGTGACGGCATTGGAAGAAGAAACAGTCTCGTGTAGCCGTGGGTGTTCATTTATAAATCCGGAAATCAATTGGAAATTTCTTAGTTGGTTGGTTCGGGGTAAGTTAAGGTATTGTTTTCGATCTCAACCATGGATCACAGCCTAATGACCGACGACTCGAAGAGTTGTTTCCTAAAATAAGACCACACCTGTATACGATGAGCATCGCTGGGTGAACAGTGGGGTTGCTCGGTGACTGCGGCTTCACGTATGCACTTGATTCCTTCAACTGACCAATTACAGCTATTAAACCTTGCGATGCAATTGTCTTGCTGTTTGCAAAGTAACGATTTCGCTTTGGAATCGCTTGAACTTCCAAGTTTAGGAGACGAATCCACCCAATCCACAATCACAGCATATGTTGACTGCTTCACGAAGGCAAGCCCGTCTTTTTAAGGGCCGGATTTTCACTGCTTTCTTACCGCTAGCAATCTAACAGTATTATGTATTCATTAATTAATTATAATTGTATTCATTATATTTTAGGTTTATCATAGGAGTAATAAGTATACTTGTTCGAATACGTTAAAAAAGAAGTAAATTATTTTTTTGTTTACAAAATAAGTATATATTTGCATACTAATTAACCAACATATCCATGTATGTAAAAAGAAAAAATTATGAAAGGAAATTTTTTTTACCTGTTTAATTGCATGCTGGTTCTCATATCCATCGTACTATGCGATATGAAGGACGTGTATGCCCAAGGGCGCCAAGTAGAAGGTGTGGTCCTGGATAGTTTGGGGCAGGTTCCGGTGGCTGATGTGACGGTATCCGTACGTGGTGCCAATGCAGTGACAACTACCGATGCCGATGGGCGGTTTCGGATCAGTGTTCCGGATTTGTCCGCTGTGCTTAGTTTTAGGCATTTGGCTTATCAAAGCCAGGAAGTGCCGATAGCGGGCAGAAGTCGTGTAGACGTCGTGTTGGTATCGAATCCGGGTGGACTGGAAGAGGTCGTGGTCGTTGGGTTCGGTACCCAAAAAAGGAGAACGTTAACAGGATCCGTGGCAGATATTACCGGTGCGCAGCTCAACACGTCTACGAACGCCGATGTGACCAACATGATGGCCGGAAAGTTGCCTGGCGTTCGGATTACGCAAAAAACGGGAGCGCCGGGGAGTTTTCAGACTAAAATCGATATCCGTGGATTAGGCAGTCCGTTAGTGTTGGTGGACGGAACGCCAACGGAGCGGTGGCAGGAAATCGATCCGGAACAGATTGCAAATATTTCGGTGTTAAAAGACGGGGCTGCTGCCATATATGGGGTGAAATCAGCCAACGGCGTCGTGCTGATTACCACGAAGCAGGGCCAATCTGGGCGTTCGGATGTCAGTTACTCGGGTGTGTACGGAATACAAGAGATGACGAAAGTGAATAAGGGTTTCGATTTATACCGGAATGCAGTGATGTTTAATGAAATGGCGCACAATAGTGGTGCGGCGTACAATGCCACCGTCAATAATGGCCGACCGAACGCAACCAATAGATTCAGCGACGAGCAATTGCGGGCGATCAGGGATGGCCTCGTCCCACAATATGACTGGTATGACGAGACGATAAAGCCGTCAGCGCCGTTGACCCGCCACAATTTTACGGCATCGGGAGGAAGTTCGAATGTCCGTTATTTCAGTTCGATAGGTTACCTCAAAGAAGATGGCATGTGGAGAAGCGGGGATTTGAACTACCATAACTATAATTTTAGGACCCGGGTAAATGCTGATCTGACTAAAGACTTGGAAGCAGAGGTCAATGTATACGGGAAGTGGGGCTTGAAAAGACAGCCTATTGTAAACGAGGCGGTATTGATCAATGTATCCTTAAATCCTGATCCTTCGATACCCCCATTCATAAATGGAGATCGCAATTATCCAAGCGATGGGGTCGCAACCCACCCAGTGGTATCAAGTGACCGCGATATGAGTGGCGGGTCGGATTTCAACAACCGGAATTTCAGTGGAAATTTCACCTTGACCTATAAAGTGCCGTTTATCGAAGGGCTGAAAGCGCAAGGTTTTTACTCATTGAACCATATGTATAATCGTGATCGGACATGG
>CAZTJY010000010.1:0-29137 GCA_964613725.1 uncultured Parapedobacter sp.
GAAAGATGTGCCAAAATCGCGTACGACCGTGATTGCTACCAGTACGGCACAGCAGGATGCCGGTGTGTTTCAGCTTAATTTCAAGGACGACAGGTACATGCCATTCGAAGGGGCCGGTGCCATCAGTTCCTGGAAACTCGACCTGCCAAAATCATTCAGGCAGTTTGATTACCAGACCATCAACGACGTCATTATCCATATCAACTATACGGCAGAATACGATGAGCTTTTCCGGGATAGGGTAGAGGAACAAAACGATACCATAGAAGGTACGTTGACCCAAGTCCTCAAGGATAATCCGATGTCGCGGTCAATCAGCCTCCGGCAAGAGTTTTCGACTGATTTCCACCGGCTCACTGTGCAACCGACCGATACAGAGGTGCTGTTGCAGATCGCACAGAAGCACTTCCCTTTGTTCCTGAATGGGAAGCCGCTCAAGGTGACTAAATCCAAGTTGGCCCTGGTGACGCCCGAAGGGCAAACGGCAAACGGTGTCAACATCAGTGTGAATGGTACCGATCAAACTGGATTTACGCGGGATGCCGCTTTAGGGAACCTGTATGCAAAGGACCTTGGCAGTTTGCTAAGCGCCGGCGTTATCAAAGACCACGTGGTTAAGGTGAAAGCATCCGGTGACCTCGCGCCGACGCCACCGCCGGCAGGACCGGTAGCGGCGTTTGACACTGACAAACTGCTGGATATCGTGCTGTACGTGGAATATCAGTTGGCGTAATGTAAGTGGTTTTGCGGCTGAAAGGCCGCAAAACCCATTTTAGGTCTTGTTTGGGAAGATTCACGCGTACTTCATATTAGGCAGTTGTTGGAAAAGTAGATTTTTTATCCTAGGTTTGCGTTGGCTATGCAGTTATAATTCCTGAGTTAACCAAATATTCTTTTACAATGGCTATTAGAATAGAGGTATCCAACGCATTAATCGGTCGGCTTCAGCAAGGTGATGAAAAGGCATTCCGCGCAATTTATGACCAACTGCACGGGCGGGTCTATCGGATGTTACTGTCGTTGGTGAAAAATCGGGAAGAGACGGAGGACCTGTTGCAACAAACGTTCGTCAATTTATGGGTGAATCGGGTCAAACTTAACGAATCACAGCCCCTATTTCCGTACATTTATTTAGTAGCCAAAAGGTTAGCTATCGACCATTTCAGAAAGAAGGTAAACGAAGCGGATGCAATCGCATATTTTAAAGCACGCATTGATGAACATGACGATGGCATGGAAGAATCATACTCGGCAGCGGACCTTCAACGGTTTGCTGACGATGTAATCAGTACCCTGCCGCCACAGCAGCAGCGTGTTTTCCAGCTGAGCAGAAACGAAGGCTTATCCTACGATGAAATCGCTGCCCACATGCAGATTTCGAAAAATACCGTGAAGAATCACCTGGTTAGTGCCTTGAGGCAACTGAGAAGGCATTTTGTGGAAAATGACATCCTCTATATCTATTTTCTCTTTTTCCTGAGCCGATAGGGTTATCCGCCGATAATGTTATTTTAAAAAAAAATTGCCGACCAACTAGTCCGTCGATGAACCTTAGCCGTTTATCTTATTAAATAACCTGCGTTATAAACGATAGATAACAACGACATGGATTTGGATAAAGGGCGGCTTCGCTATTTGCTTGAATCATATATAGCCGATAATCTTGGAGATGAGGAGTGGGTGGAACTAAAAAACTATGTTCGGAATATCGCAAACAATGAAGATTTGTATGCGGTCATAGACGAACTATGGTCTGAAGTGGACATGAAGCGTCCCGTATCGGTAGCGAGCGACGACATCTATAAGCGGATACTAGAAGACCCTGAGGTATTGGCTGACCCACCGCGGCCCATCCATAGCCGATCGAGCACGATTTTCCCATGGCGGCTGGTCGGAACGGTGGCGGCACTCTTATGTGTGGCAATCGGATTATTTTATATCGTACGGCACCATGGCGTGCCCCAAACCGAACAGGGCTACGTTCAAATCGATACCCCGGGCCAACCGATCGTACCCGGCGGAAACATAGCCACCCTCACGCTGGCGGATGGAAGCGTTATAGAATTGGATGGAATAGCTACCGGTAGCTTGGCTACCGAAGCGGGCACGCGCGTTATCAAATCGGCAGATGGTTTAATCTTTTACGATGATCCCGATGGCAATTTGGCAAATAGGGAATTGGTATACAATACCATCAATACACCCAAGGGCGGTGAATTCCGCGTAATCCTTCCCGACGGTACAAGTGTGTGGTTAAACGCAGCATCTTCCCTGCGTTACCCGACATCATTTGCGGATGGTAAGCGGGAAGTAGAGCTCGTCGGAGAAGCCTACTTTGAAGTAGCTAAAGTTAAAAGCAAGTGGGGGATGCAACCGTTTATCGTAAAAACGAAAAGCCAGGCCGTGGAGGTGCTGGGAACCCATTTTAACATCAATGCCTATGACGACGACCCGGTTAAAACGACGTTGCTGGAAGGTAGTGTGAAAGTGTCGGTTGCCACGCAGGGGCAGCGCGAGCGCCCCTACCGCATCCTGAAACCCCGTGAACAGGCCGTCGTAACCGCCGGTAATGGCCATATTCAGGTGGGTCGCGTAAACGTTGCGAATGCAGTGGCTTGGAAGGACGGTTATTTCGCTTTTGAAAACGACAACATCACGGAGGTCATGAAGGCTATCGCTCGTTGGTACGATATCGAAGTGGAATATGACGGGGATGTGAGCGATAAAGTTTTCGGTGGGACGATATCACGGTTCGAGTCGTTTGAAAAATTATTGGAAACGATCGGATTGACGGGAACCATTCAGTTTAAGATAACAGGAAGGAGGGTAACCGTTATGACATAACCGGTTTGGCCACGTGGTTCTTGATTGGTAAAAAGCTAATCAAGGGCGTTGCACCGCCCCTGATTAGTCATGGTTCTTGAACCATCAGGATTTAATAAAAAAGATTTGGAAACCCATTTTTTATAAACCCTATTCAAATGTATAAAAAAATTACCATACACGGATACGGCCGTTGGTGGTGTGTGTGCCTCAAATATGCCTTACGCATGAAATTATCTTGTATTTTGTTGGTAGTCGGCTTTTCGCAACTGAATGCGCATACGTATGCACAACAAATCAGCATCCGCAAACAGAACGCGTCGTTGGTGGAGTTATTCAACGATATCAAACAGCAGAGTGGATACCATATTTTTTACGACGTGTCTTTGGTACGGGCTGCACATCCCGTAACGGTCAATATCCGAAACAGGTCGTTGGAAGAGGCTTTGAGCTACGTGCTGAAAGGGCTGGAGCTGGGCTACAAAGTGGTGGACAAGAACGTGATCATCACGAAAGTTGAAAAAGCTGGCCCGGCAAGAGGAGCCCCCAACGTGTTACAGGAAAGAAAGCTTGTCGGTAACGTGACGGATGAACACGGAAAGCCGTTGGAGGGCGTTACCGTTGCCGTGAAGGGGACCGATGTGGTAACAACGTCTGACGGGAGGGGGGATTACCAGATAGCGCTGCCCCAAAATGCGGCGACATTGGTTTTCTCCATCGTCGGGTTCACTACCCAAGAAGCAACCATCCCCACGGGGAATGTGCTGAACATTTCATTGAGAACGCAGGTCAGCAACCTGGATGAGGTTGTCGTGGTCGGATACGGCACCCAACGGCGGCGCGATTTAACAGGGGCGATTTCCTCGGTGACATCACGGGAAATCAGTGAAGTTGCCAGCCTGAACGCGATGCAGGCCATCCAAGGGAAGGTTGCCGGCGTGAACGTGATGCAGAACGGCTGGAACCCCGGATCCGATGCCACGATCCGGATCAGGGGCAGACGCTCTTTCAACGCCTCCAACGATCCGCTCTATGTGATCGATGGCATTCCGATCGTACGGGGGCTGAACGAAATAAACCCTGCAGATATCGCTTCGATGGAAGTATTGAAAGATGCGTCTGCAACGGCAATTTATGGCTCACGGGGAGCGAATGGCGTGGTGCTCATTACCACGAAACGCGGTACGACGGGAAAAACGTCGATTACCTATGATGGCTATGTGGGAAGTCAAACGCCGCTGCGCTTACTGGATATCATGGATGGCGCCCAATTCGCTGATTTCGTGCGTGAAACCTACCGTAACCGTACTAGCAACGCCTATGACTCACCAATTCCCAGCCTGGAAGAAGATCGGCGATTGGTGATATTCACGCAAGACCCCTATATACTGGAATCGGTTACGCAGGCCTATGATGAAAGCGGGAATTACGACCCCTCCGGGGTGCGGAGCTTCGACTGGGTAGATGCCACGATGCGTACGGGCTTTATCCAGAACCATCAGCTGGGCATAACAGGCGGGACGGAAAAAACACAAATCGGGATTTCCGGCGGCTACTATACCAACCAGGGCATAACCAAAGGCATGGATTACAATCGCTACAGTGTACGTGTGAACCTCGACCACCGCGTGAACAGCAGGATTAAGGTGGGTACATCGACCTTGTTTTCCTATGTGCGCGAGAATGCGGGCTCCGAGCTATATGGGATAGCGCGCCAACAGAACCCGTTGGCAACACCATATAATCCCGATGGCAGCCTCTTGCTAAATCCGGGCAACGATGCGTTGGCCGTTAACCCGCTTCTAAATATCGAAGGCGTTATCAACGAGCACCGGAGAAACCGGACGCTTTCCAACTTGTATGGCGAAGTGGGCATCATTGATGGGTTAATGTTCAGGACGAATTTCGGTATTGATTTCCGGACCGCCAGGGATGGACGGTTCCGCTCGTCCATGTCTACTAATCAAAACGGTGCGCCGGCATGGGCCGAATACGGTGGTAACTATGCCAAGGGTTATGTGTGGGAGAATATACTTACCTACGATCGGGAATTTGGCCGTCACCGGCTTACCGTTACCGGGCTCCAAAGTATCCAAAACGACCGATTGGAGGAATACGCGGAAACGGTAAGGGGACTGCCCTATGAATACCAATGGTTTTATAACGTGGGGTCGGCCACGGAAAACCTTGGCGTAAGAAGCAACTTGAGCGAATGGCGGATGATGTCTTGGATGGGCAGGGTTAACTACAGTTTCGAGGGGAAGTATATGTTAACGGTATCGGGTAGGAGCGATGGATCTTCCGTGTTGGCCCCCGGCCGTAAATATGCCTTCTTTCCGTCGGCAGCCTTCGCTTGGCGGTTATCCGATGAAGGGATGTTTAAAAACATAGACCCGTTGGATGATTTGAAACTACGGATTGGCTATGGGATGACAGGAAATTCGGCGATCAGTCCGTACCAAACCCAGGGGTCGTTGCAGCTGACGCGCTATTCCTGGGATGAAAACGTAGCCATTGGCTATGCGGCTGGCGGGTTCCCCAATGCAAGGTTGGGGTGGGAAACGACGAGCCAGGTGAACCTCGGATTGGATTTCTCATGGTTGCAGGGCCGGATAAGTGGGGTGATCGATGTATACCAGCAAAACACACGCGATTTGTTGATGCAACGGCAACTTCCTGTGGTTTCTGGCTTCTCGAATGTGTTGGAAAATGTCGGTAAAACCCGCAATACAGGATTGGAAATCAGCTTCTCTACGGTTAACTTCGAATCAAAAAGGAGCGATTTCAGCTGGAGTACGGACTGGCTATTCAATACGAACCGTGAAGAAATCGTGGAACTGTATGGCGGCAAAAAGGACGATATCGGCAATACCTGGTTCCTTGGCCATCCAATCGGTGTTTTTTATGACCACGAATTTGCGGGGATATGGCAAGATACCGAACAGGACCACCTGGAGATGGCGAAATACAATGAAAATGGCCACTCTTATGAACCTGGGTTAATCCGGTTGGTCGATCAAAACGGTGATTATCGGATCAATGCGGAAGACCGGGTAATCCTGGGCAACGACCGTGCAAAATGGATCGGGAGCCTCACCAATCGGATGAGCTGGAAGGGATTCGATTGGTCGTTCCAACTCTATGCCAATATCGGGCCCTTGATTCGCTTCGATAAGGCGCTACGGCTCGAAGGGCGGTGGAACACCGTCAACGTGAATTATTGGACCCCGCAAAATAAAAGTAACGACTATCCGAAACCCAGTGCCAACTGGGAAACGCCGCCGGATATCGGTACGGTTTATTACCAGAACGGATCTTTCGTGCGGCTGCGCTATGTGACGTTGGGTTATAATATAGCCGATCGTATCGTAGAACGCATGAACATGAGCCGGGTGCGCGTGTACGTTACTGCGCAGAACCCCTACCTCTGGACGAAATTTGATGGGCTCGACCCCGAAGGGGCCAGGGGTTTCAATACGCCAAGCCCCAAAACTTTCATGGTTGGATTAAATGTGGGTTTATAACGATACTAACAACGAGAAAATGAAAACGAAGATATATATCTTTTTAGCTTGCATGGTATTTGGTGTATCATGTAGCGATTACCTCGATGAAAAAGTCATATCCGGGATTTCCTATGGCTACTACGAAACGCCGGAAGGTGTAGAAGCGGGGGTGTCGTCCATTTATAGCGTACTGCAATGGGCTTATAACGGGGAGAACCTGCATCCCATCCAGGAATTGGGTACGGATACGTATCAAGAAGGACAAGACGGAAATCTTAAAGGGGCTTTAAACCGCTACGAGTCTTCGCTGAATTCCCAATTCGGGGTATTGTACAATTTCTGGAGTAATTATTATACCGGCATCAGCCGGGCTAACATTGTCATCAATGCCATACCCGCGGTGACCGGTATGGACGAAGAAACCAAAAACATCCGGATGGGCGAATCGCGGTTCCTCAGGGGATTGTTCTACTTTTACCTGGTACAGACCTTTGGGAAGGTGCCGATCGTGAAGGAGGTAAACTTCGACGTGACGACAAGCTTCAAACGTGCGCCGATCGCCGATGTTTACCACCTGATCATCGAAGATATCCGGTATGCGGTTGATAACCTGCCGCCGAGCCAACCCGATTATGGCCGCGCCACCAAAGGGGCCGCCCAGCACCTGCTGGCATTGGTGTACCTCACCCGGGGCAGCGCCGTTGCGGCACAGCGGGGGCAACAGCCTACGGATATGGACAGTGCTGCATATTATGCAGATCAAGTGATTGCCAGCGGCACGTATTCGCTTGTGCCCGATTTCAAGCAACTGTGGCATATCGATAACCAAAAAAACAGCGAAGTGATCTTCGCCGTGCAGTTTTCCCAGAATATGCTATACAACAATAACCTGGGTAATAAAATACACCTGTATTACACCATGGTGTATGACAATAAACCGGGTATGAGCCGTGCACTGGAGTATGGGCGGCCCTGGCGACGGGTGCGGCCTACTGACTTTACGCTTTACCAGCTGTTCGACCGGAAAAATGATGCCCGTTTCTATAAAACGTTCCGAACGGTTTGGTATGCAAACAATCCGGATAATATTCCCGTATGGCAAGCCGGTCCCGCCTATACGCCCCCGGCGAACCTGGTCGGTAAGCCAAAGTTTGCCGTTGGAGACACTGCGATATGGGTGACGATGGAACGGATACCCAGCCACGTAAACCGCGATTCGCTCTATGCCTCCAAACCCTATTATTATATTCCGCGCGATAGGCAGACCAATGCGGAGTTCCCGCAGAATTTCAAATTCTATGACGATAAGCGGCCGGCTGCAAACGACGAAAATGGTTCCCGCGACTGGTACCTGTTCCGTCTGGCCGAAACCTACCTGATCGCCGCGGAAGCACATGGTAGGATGGGCGATTTTGCCACCGCCGTCGACCGATTGAATGAAGTGCGGAAACGGGCCGCATACAAGGAAGGGGAAGAGAAGCCGAGCGAATATTGGCGTGTAGAAGGTGGTGCATACAACGACCGATTTCAAAGCACGGAACAAGAACTGCTCTTGTCGGTGGAAGACATCACTACCGGGCTGGGCGACTATTCTTTCGTCGACTTCATGTTGGATGAGCGGGCCCGTGAACTGCATGGCGAATGCATTCGCCGCTGGGAACTCGTGCGCTGCGAGAAATTGGTGGAACGCGTTTTGGCACACAATCCGGAAGCACAGAATATACGCGAATTTCACAAACTCATGCCCATTCCACAAAACCATATCGATCGGCTTGACCCGATCGGCCCATTGGAAGAGGAACAGAACGAAGGGTATTATTAGTCGAGATTTTGGTTTAACAGTTAATCAGTAAGGATAACATATCTTATGGTTTCAAGAAGGAATTTTTTAAAGATGGCTAGCGCGGTGCCAGCAATCACATGGGCAGATAAGCATACGCTATTTTCATCCAATCCGCCACGCTTCGGCACGAAGGGAGCGGTGATCCAACGCATCGAATTGATGAATGTTACAGGTAGTTTTTACCGCTTTGTGGGCATGAATGCTTACGACCAGGAGCCCAAGGGTATCAATAAAGTTCAGCAAATCGCAAAAATCACGTTGGCAGACGGAACCGAAGGCCTTACCGTAGTCGGTTACACCCGTATTACGGACAATATCCTTTCTAAGATAAAAGAGCTGGTTGGAAAAGATCCATCCAGCTTCTACACATGGCAGGGTGAACGGATTACAGGCGTTGCGCCAGCCATGCAGCCGTATTTTTACGATACGGATTATGCTTGGATAGAAGGAGCCATATTGGACGCCTTGGGCAACGCATTGCAAGTTCCGGTATGGAAATTATTTGGGGATGCCGTCAAAGCGGGTATCGATACCTATGACGGGACGCTGTATTTTGAGGATATATCACTCAATGGTGATGTGGATACCATTGCCGAAATCGGAAAGCGGATAAAAAACGACGGTTACAATGCCATAAAAATGAAGTTGGGACGGCCTTCCAAATGGCTGAAGGGAGAAGCCGGTGTGAATCGCGACATCGATGTGTTTATCGCGCTCAGGGAGGCCGTCGGGTGGAATTTCAATATCATGACGGACGCTAACAACGGGTATGATGGCCAATTTGAATGGGCATTGAAGCTGATGAAAACATGCGCGCCTTACGAGATGTATTGGATGGAAGAACTGTTCCCCGAAGACAAGGCATTGTATCTCAGGCTACGTGAGCAGCTGCTGGAGGATGGCTTTTTTATTCCTATAGCGGAAGGGGAGAATATCCGTCAGATCGCGCAGATCTCATCGTTATTGGAGGAGGGTGTTTATAATTATCTGCAGCCCGATATGCGGACCTGCGGGATGAGCTATATCTTATTGATGGCCAAGGAAGTAAAAAAACACGCACACGTCAAACTCATCCCACACAATTGGCAAAGCCAAATGGGGCTAATCATGAGTTTGCATGCCGCGAAAATTAGTGAAAACATCATTTTCGTGGAGGACGATCGATTCCATAACCATGCCTTGAACCCCCAAAAATATCAGTTCAAGGGCGGACAATGGTTCGTGCCTGACGAACCTGGCTGGGGTGTGAAACTCGTGCCCGATTACAAGCAATTTGTGGTAGCGGGGAGCGAGACCGTTATTTAAGTTGGTTCATGAAAAGCCGCCGCAGGTGGTCACAAAGGCCTCCTTGCGGCGGTTAAAAGCCGCTCACGCGACGCCCTCGGCCTGGGTTGTTCGGCCGCTTCGTTGTGCTTTGCCTTACGCTGGCGGAAATCACTCATCCCGCAGGCTGTCCACCGGATTGGCGATGGCTGCGCGTATCGTTTGCCCGCTTATGCTTAGTAAGGCGATGGCGACCGCGGCAAGTCCGGCCACGGCAAACATCCACCAATGCATCGCGATCCGGTAGGCGAAAATCGCCAGCCAACAATTCAACAGCAAATAGCCCAGCGGTAGCGCGATGACATTGGCCAGGATGAACATACTGATTTCCTTTCGCCGGAGGCTGATGCTGTAGGCGGACATGCTGAACCGTCCCATGGCTGCAATGGCGACGGAAAGCAGTGTGAAAGCACTGAAAGCTGACTCCAGTTGCTCCGGCTGGGCATGTAACGCAGCGTATTTCTGATCCAGAAACTCGTAACGGAAGTTTTTCCCTGAGGACAGGACCGCCGACTCCCAATCTTTGCTGATCGAATCCCATTCCTTGGCCAATGCAGCCAACGCCCGTCGGCTTGTGCCAGGTTTTAATTTCAGCAGGTACACCCGGTGTTCGCAAGCGGACAGGTTGCACCATCGCGATGGTTTGTGGTACCTATGGTTTTGCATCCTTGATGGCTATTTTAAACTGACCTTCGGCTTTGTTTAGAATAATTTAAATTTAGTCTAGATAGTTATATATTTGCGTCGATTAAACTAAAACATTCAAATTGATCGCTTGAAGATGAAAATTGACCAATATGTACGAATCTTGCTGGTATGGGTGACGGTGTGGGGTAGCACGGCCATGGTGCAAGCACAAACCAACCCACTGGACCGCCGTATTGACGTTGTGGCAACCCATATTCCACTGGCCGAGGCACTTGATCGGATTGCAAAGGCCGCCGACTGCTCGTTTGTTTACGGGAATGCCGACTTGGATATGGATTCGACCGTAAATGTAGGTTTCGAAGGCATCACGGTGGCCGATGCGCTGCATCGATTGCTGGGGGATCGGGCCGCTGTTATGCGCCGGGGAAGCAACGACGTGCTGATCCGGAAACCGCGTCGGCAGGATCTCGCCGAAGTGGTTGTCACGGCAAGCCGCGTAAAAGAGCATATCGATGAGGTGCCGTCGTCGGTAACCGTCGTATCTGCGGCGACTATCGAACAGCAGTTGAACATCAATAACTCCATCAGCGAAATACTGGGCTTTACGGTGCCGGGCCTAGGTCCGGCGACAAACAAAGCAACGAATTCAGGTCAAACGTTACGTGGGCGTAGCGTGCTCGTATTGATCGATGGCGTGCCCCAATCGACACCACTCATGAACGGTAACCGCGACATCCGGTCGCTCGATCCGGCTATTATTGAACGTGTGGAAGTAATCAAAGGGGCCACGTCGATTTACGGAAACGGTTCGGGCGGAGGGATCATCAATTACATCACCAAGGTACCGAACGCCGACAGGAAAATCAGCGGTCGCACCACCGTGGGCGCCCACGCGCATCCCTATAGTCCGGCCCATTCCATGGGGTATCGCTTCTCGCAGTCGTTTGATGGTACCTTGGATAAGTTTTCGTACGCGGTAAGCGGCACCTACAACTCCCTGGGTGTGTTTAAGGACGGAGCGGGCAACATTCTCGCGCAAGAAGACGGGCTTTCTCAGTCGGCATCTACCAATGTATTCGCGAAGGGTATTTACGCATTCACGCCGACAGCGCGCCTCACCGCCGCCTACAGTTTCTTCCGGAGTTTACAACACACCGATTATGTGAATGTGGCCGGCGAATATGGCGTCCGGCCCGCCATGGGCGAACGGGGTGACGATCCAGGGGCACCCACCGGTACGCCGCAGAACCATAATGCCTACCTCACGTACCGCCAGGAAGCGCTGCCGTTTGGTTCGTCGCTCGAGCTCACCGGCTATTTCAATCGGTTCCTCTCCACCAACCGATACGTGGAGCGGGCGAATGGCTGGTACGGTCCGGGGCAAACCCACATCAGCTCAAAAAAGAAGGGGCTCCGCCTTAATCTACACACGCCGTGGATGGCTAAGGGGATAAAGGGAAGTGCGACCTATGGCCTTGATTTGCTAGGCGATGTAACCAGCCAGCCGCTTCTCGATGGACGAATTTACATCCCCGATATGGATATGCGTAACTTGGCGCCTTACGTCCAGCTGAAAGTCGATCTTTTTGACCACTTGGTGGTGAAAGGCGGGATTCGCCATGAAAATGCATCGGTAAAGATCGCCGATTTCCAAACGCTGGCCAAAGGGCCCGATGGTGAAGGAAGTATCGCGGTTACCGGGGGGACCATCCGCTACAATGCGACCATGTTCAATGCTGGCTTGCGGTATACGAAGTACCCGGCCTTCAACCCGTTCTTAAGCTTCTCGCAGGCGTTTGGCCTGAATGAGCTCGGCCGGATTGTGCGCGCGGCCGACGAGAACACCTTGCAACAACTGGAGACCGATCCCATTATCACCAATAATTATGAGGTGGGTGTGAGTAGCCGGTTTTCTGTATTTCACCTGACTGGGGCCTATTACGTGAGCACTTCGGAGCTTGGGGCCAACCTCGTGGCCAATGAACATGGAACATTGCTTCCTGTGCGGGCGCCGGAGCGCGTGTATGGCGTGGAATTGACGGCCGACGCGCAGCTGACCCGACAATTGGCAGTGGGGGCGACCTATGCGTATGTAGAAGGGAAAGCCGAAAACGATGACGGTACGAAAACGTATCTCGGTTATGGACGCATTGCGCCGCCACGGACAACGGCGTATGTGCATGTGGCTCCAACCGATAAATTGGACCTCCGGCTGTTTTGGATATATAATGGTAGTCGGGACCGCTTCAACCCAAAACCTGACGGCACCTATGCTACCAATGAAGGGCCGGTAAAGGCAGTCAGCTTGTTCAACTTTAGTGGCATGTATCGCCTAAACCGTGCGCTACACATTGGGCTCGGGGTTGAAAACTTGTTTAATAAAGATTATTTTCCGTTTTATAGTCAATATAGCGCGAGTGGCGAACGCTACGTGATGGGAAACGGGGCTCGTGCAAATCTAAATATCTACTACGCGTTCTGACGGGATGAAGCGGCTCGCGCAATTGAATGCCTGGTTTCACCTCTGGTTTGGGCTCCTCTCAGGCACAATCGTTTTTGTAGTGAGCATCACGGGCTGTATCTATGTGTTCATCGACGACCTCAAGCCAATCGTTTACAGCGAACGTTTCTTTGTCGAGCCACAGCAAGCGCCATTTAAGCCGGTATCCGAAATGCTGGCTAATGTGCGTGAGGCGCTGGGGCCCGCCTACTCCGTAAGCCGCTGTGATTTCCAGCCCACAGCTAATCGAACTTGGGTGTTTCGTGCAATGGATATCAATCCGGAGGGGTTCGGCCATTCGGGTTACTACCGGTATTATTTCCGCGTCTATGTGAACCCGTATACGGCCGAGGTGGTACACCTGGAGAATACCAACCGTGAGTTTTTTCAGATGGTGTTATCGTTACATACGCATCTGATGTTGGGCAAAAAGATTGGTAAACCTTTGGTGGGATGGTCTGTGGTGGTATTCGTATTGCTGCTCATCAGCGGATTGATTTTGTGGTGGCCGAAAAAATGGAGCCGAAATTCACTGCGCCGCATTTTTGTGGTAAGATGGCGCGCACGGTTTAAGCGCTTGAATTACGATTTGCACAAAACCGTTGGCTTTTATCTGCTCATCCCGGCATTGATACTGGCGTTAACCGGGTTGGTTTATTCCTTTCCATGGGTGGCGAATTCCGTATATTTCGTTTTCAGTGGTGGGCAACCTAACGTCGTACGCGAGGTGCGTGTCCACCCGGCGGAACAGAAACCGTCGCCGATTCCGATGGATCGAGCGTTTGCCGATATCTTGAAGAGTTTTCCCAACGCTGATATGATTTCCATGCGCTTCCGTGATGATGCTGCCGCACCTATTGACTTTCAGGTCCGCAAGGTGAAAAGCCGTACCTACCACTTTGAATGGGCTTTTTACGACCCGGCATCAGGCGATTTCCTCTCGAGTTACGGCACTGACGACCTGAACAGTGGGGAAAAAGTGCGAGCGATGAATTTTGATTTGCATGTCGGTTCGTTTATGGGCTGGGGTAGCAAAATTTTCATGTTTATTGCTTCCTTGGTTTGTGCGTCCCTGCCGGTAACCGGGTTTTTGGTTTGGTACTATAAAAAATCGGGGAAACGTAAGGGACGGTCTCGCCGGTTCGTTCGACACCCCATCCGAAGACCGGTTTAATCCGGTCTATGGGGGTGCCCTAAGCATGAAACCCCTGGAAATATCGGTTGATTTCCAGGGGTTTCTGTTATTGTGTTATCGTCGGCTTAATTTCCGAAAACCTCGGCGAGTACCGTATGTAACCGCTCGTCTCGTAGGTTGGAAGCCACAATTTTGCCTTCGGGGTCGATTAGGTAGTTCTGCGGCACAGCACGTATGCCATATTGTACGGCAACGGCGTTGCTCCACCCTTTGAGGTCGGACACATGCACCCACGGCAGGCCGTCCTTTTCGATGGCATTCAGCCAGGCATCGCGGCCGTTTTTGCTATCGAGCGACACACCCAGTACCTCCAGCCCTTTATCTTTATACTCCTGGTAAGCCCTCACCAGATTGGGGTTTTCCGCTCGGCAGGGTGCACACCAGCTGGCCCAGAAGTCGACCAATACATAGCGGCCACGGAAGTCAGATAGGCGTACGGGATGGCCGTCGGGATCCGGTTGGACGAAATCGTGTGCCACGTTGCCGATTTGGATGGTCTTTTCTGCTGCGATACGCGCGGCGAGTTCGCGGGCAATGGTCAGGTTACGGACCTCTTCGGAGAGGCTAGCCAGTACGGGTTCGATTTCACTCAATGGATGGGTGTTGGCGACATCGCGGAGGGCTTCGGCAGAAAAGACGGAATTTGGGTGGTTTTTGGCAAATTCAAATGCTTTCTGGCGGCGATTCTCCAGGATGGTATCATATTTCTCACGCAGGGCAGTCATTTTTTCGTTGTATTGCGGATCGTCCCGGCTTATGGAGGCTGCTGTTTTGCTGGCTTCATCCATAATGGCGATGAAATCGCCGCCTATGGCTTCCAGGAACGCCCGGTGTTCCGCATGGAGGGGCGATCCGGTGACGGTGGCGTTGTGCAGTGAATCGGTAATGGCAATGTGGTAGTCCTCGTTGCCGATGTAGAAAAAGAGGCGGTCACCGATGTTCTGGATCATGTATTTGCCTTTGCCTTCGTGGTCGAAAATCATCCGCGAGTAGTTGGGCTCTGAAACGATGCCCTCGAATTGGAACGTGCCGTCCTTCACGACGGTGGAGTCGCGTTTGGCTTTCGCCGTTGCTACTGTAATCGAGGTACACCATGGCGCCTTCCTTTGCGGCCGGCGCCGTTCCCTTGATCAGGAAACCTTCTTGGGCAAACACCATGGCCGGCCCGGTAAAGAGACTGATTAATGTAATTTTGAGTGTATTCATCTGCTTCGTTGTTTGTTTGTTTGTTTGTTTGTTTTTTTGTTTGTTAATTTCGGAATGCGATGTCTACCGGCGTACCGGGGATGCCGTCGATTTGTCCGGTCAGATCGCCAAATCGCCCGGTTTGGATGGCCAAATAGTAGAGGCTATTTCCCGCACCCACCACCAGCGTGTTTTCATTGTCGCTGAGCTTGATCATGGTTACCGGTGCGGAAAACGAAGTATTCAGTTCCCGAACTTCTTCATTGAGCGGGTTGTACCGGTATACCTTGCTACCCGCAGCGATGTAAATGGCGCCGGTACGCGTGGCAAGAAGCTTGGTGCCTTCACCGAACAGTTCCTGGCGAACAAAGGGGCGTTTATGGATGGGGGTAAAGGTGAAGGGTCCATTGAAGTTCACTTGGAAAGCCAGCTCGTGGATCGTGCCATCGGCTTCCGAGACATACGCATACGTTTCCGAATTGTTGACCTGTACCATATCGATCAAGTCCAGGCCGACGTTGTGGGGGTTGAAAATTTCCGGATTCGACACGTTGTATTGCGTGCCGAAGAAAACCGGATTGCCATATAAATTGAACCGTAGGAACTGTTTTCGGCTGCGGTCAAAGCCGATGAAACTAGTGCCGGCATCCAGGGTGGTCATCACAAAAGAGGGGGAAAGGTTGTAGTCGCCGTCGGCATAGCCGCCGAACATACCGTAGGTGGCCGACTGGTTCCAGGTGGTGGTGGCGCCCCCATAAAACTTACCATTCACCACACCCATCAGAACACCCCGATTGAAGTGTCGGAACGAGCCGACATCGATGTCCGTTGGAGCGAGGAAAAAGTTGGCGGCCAGCGAATTGGGGTAGAGCGGATCTTCCTGCATCGTAGAAACATTCAGCCGTACGCCATCGTGGCGGGTGATGATCCAGTAACCCAAGGGCAGGTTGCCGGTGGCCTCGTCATGCATGTAGAACAACTGAAGCGGGTCGTCCGGAAGCCGTTTCCCATGGATCGCTTCGTACAACCGGGGCTGTACCGTGCTATCGGGCTTGATGAACGAAAGGCGGGTAACACCGTCTTCGACGCTGAGCACGGTGGTGCCCCGTACGAATTCCGTGGCACCTTGTATTTCGAAATTGTGGAAATACCGCATGCCGTCGGCTTTATTGTGTACGGTAAGCCGCGCGGCATAGCGGTTTGCCTGGAGGCCGAAAATAATGCGCAACGACGGCCCCACGAACGCGTAATCGCCTTCGGGCGCTTCGGGGGCGAAAATCCGCCACTCCAATTCGATGTCGGCACCGGGAGCCGCTTTCACGACGGGCTCGATGATAAGGCTGTCGCCGACAACGGCTTCGTAACGTTCGTCGAGGTTGGAAACCTCCGGTGCGACAGGCATGTCGATGTCATAATGCCCTTTGTCTTTGTAACACCCGCCCAACAGGAGGGCGCAGGCTGTACCAAAAATGATGATGCGTTGTTTCATATTACCTGACCTCCTCGTCGTTTTCGTCAATGAAATAGTACATGCCCGATGCATTTTGCCGCAGTACAATGGTACGGGCGGGGTTGTTTTCGTGGTAGAAATAATAGCGGTCCGTGCTTTCCGGATCAACGGGTTCCAGCACGTATCCTTTCTCCGAATGGTCTTGTACCCAACCGAACGGGTTGTTGAGCATCATCGTCAGCATTTGCGCGAAATAAAGGTTTTTAGGGGCATCCAAACCGTCCATCGATAATTCGATCTGCTCGGTGACCAGGAGGAACAGTTGGTGTTTGGTGCGCGAATAGGCGCCGAGCCACATGCTCCACCATGCCGGTTGTTCGAGGCGGGCCGAGATCACCACCTTGGCCCGGACCAGGTCGGGGTTTTCAATACCGAAGTCTGCCGACGGCTGGAGCTTTAGGATAAGCGAAACGGCCCTTTCTTCCAGATCGGCCGTATTGTAAATGACCACCGGGAGCGAGGCGGTGCCCGAATCGGCCGAAAGCGTGTAAGTCGACTGCAAGGCTTCATAGTGGGTGCCGGGGACGGCCGACGACGAGTCTTGTTCTACGGCTACCTGGTATTGGCGATCACGGCTTTCGCGAATTCCGGAAATGCGCACCGGAAGGAAGACGGTGTCGCGGGCCTTGGTCATGTCGTAGGCGAAGGTGTAAACAAGACTGTCACGACGACTCGCGTCCGAATCAGCATCGGTATCCAAGTCGAAATAAATATTGGCCGGATGGTCATACGTGAACAGGTCGGTCTGTTCGCAACTTCCCAATAGGATGCATAGTCCGGCGAAGATACGTAGTAGTTTGAAGGTTAGTTTAAGACACATATCGGGCGGGGTTAACGGTTTCCATAAATGATTTCATCATCGGGCAATGGGAGCACAAATACGGCATCGGAGGGCGTTATAGCAGTGCCGTTCTGAGCCGGGATGGCGTGGTTGAGCCTTTTATACGCATAGAACACCTGGCCTTCGGCCAGCAGTTCTTTCCGGTATTCCTTGAGCAGCTCCTCGATGAACGCGGCTTCGTTGGCTGCGTTTACCGGCTCGCCGATGCCCCGTTGTATCCTTACGGCATCGAGGTAGGCTGCTGCGGCATCGGAATCGGTCGGATAGGTGCATTCGGCGGCGATGTAATACAGTTCGCTGAGGCGGATGGCCGGCGCCATCATGTAGTGACGGTTCGCGTCATCGGCATCACTTAGGCTATTGCGCCGGTACTTGGTGATGATCGATAGGAGGGTGTTGTTCTGAGCGATGCTCATATACCATTGCCGGTACCGCTGGTCGTTGCTTCCCACGGTGGCCGTTTCGTAAAATGCTTGGTTAACGGATTGTTCGATAAACATACCACTGGTGTTTTCCCTGAACCAGTTGTTGTTGTAGGTTACGCGCTTTCCGGGGATATACCAGCCGAAAACGAGTTCTTTGTAGCGGATACGATCCTTATCTTTGTCATCGACGGCCACGAAGTCTTCCATGGCCGTCCATGGAAATTTGTCAGCTTCAATGACCGCCCTCGCTTCGGCCAGTGCGTTGCTTTTATCGCCTTTATAGAGATAGGCCCTAGCTAGGGTGCCGCATACCGCAAAGTAATTCATCCGGTGCCGCCGATTCTGCAGGAAAAGGTCATTGCTTTGCTCTTCGGTGTTGCGGGTGGGCTCCACCGGATAACCGACCACGTAGCTAGGGCTGCGGATGGGGTCGTCTTCCAGCAAGGCCTTCGCCACCTGCAGATCCCGTACGATGGAATCGAGCACGGCATCGACAGTGGATAGGGGCGTGGTGTTCTTCGTGTACGCCGTCACGTAAGGGATGGCGTCGGCGCCGGCATTGCTGGCGGGTGCGGGGGCAAAGAGGCGCAGCGCGTCGAAATGGAAGTAGGCGCGCAGTGCCAACGCTTCTGCTTTGATCAGCTCGTAAACGCCGGGGGCGAAGAGCGCAGCATCCCCGTCGATTCGTTCGAGAATAAGGTTACAATTGGCGATGGCGTGGTAGAGCCCGCTCCATATGCGGTCTTTGCGGTCGATGAAATCGTCATCATCGTAAGCATAGCGGCTGGTCTGCAGGTAACCGAGCGGATCCTGGTCGGAAATGGTGTAATGCTGCGCTAACACCTCGGGGGTGCCGATGGTGAGCTCCTTGCCGTAAAGGTCGTCGATCGTACCTCGGCTATAGATGCCAAGCAACGCCTCTTCATAGCCTTCGGCGCTGCTAAAAAGGATGTCGCGGTCGACTTCGGTTTCCGGTTGGACATCCAGCCATTTGTTGCAGGACGCCAATCCGGCAAGCAGTAAGGGGAGTAACGATAAGATGATTCTGTTCATTATTTTCAAGATCAAATGATGCGATAACTTACTAAAACGAGGCTTGAAGCGACAGGGTTACCGTGCGGGCGAACGGATAGTTGATTCCGCGCTCCACCTGGACGGAAGACCAACGGAAGAGGTCGTTGGCCGTAACGCCCAAGCGCAACCGCGATAGGGCCAGCCGTGTAGCCAGTGCCTGATCCAGGTCATACGAGAGGTAAACCGATTGCAGCGACAGCGTATTGTCGGGCATGATGAAGCGCGATGACACACGGGTTTCGCCCAGGTCCTGAATGTTCTTGAAGAACGTCCGGTCGCCTGGAGCCTGCCATTTTTTCTCAAGCACGCGACGGTCGACATTGTATCGCGGATCGGCGTTTTCCACCCGGTCTACCAGTGTTTGGTTGTAGGTGTCGCCACCAAACCGGGTGTGGAAATAAACCACGGCGGTGAATTGTTTGTACCGTAGCGTGGTACCGAAAGACCCTTCCATCTTGGGCGTGGCGTCGCCCACCACTGTGATGTCGCGGGCATCCCACACGTAGGAGAGGGTGCCGTCGCGTTTGATGAAAACCTCTTTCCCGTTCTCCGGATCGATTCCCAACGACGGCACGGCGTAGATGGCATCGATCGACTGCCCTTCGTTGTAGCGCAACAACGGGACACCGCGGTAGTCGGGCTCGTCGGGCTCGGTCGGTTCGTTTTGCTGGGCATCGTTTACCCGGTCGTTATAGGCTTTCAACGAATTGGAGATGCGCACGATCTTGTTGGTGTTATGAGCGAAGTTTCCCATGATCGACACCGTCCAATCGCGCGTATTCACGGCTTGCCACATGACGTTGAGCTCTGCCCCACGATTTTCCATATCGCCGAGGTTTTCCTTATAAGAGGTAAAGCCGGTGGAGGGTGCGATGGTGATATCGGCCAGGATATCGCGGGTGAGGCGCCGGTACACCCGTGGTGTTACCATCAGCCGGTCGTCGAACAACCCGAGGTCAAACCCGGCGTCGGTGGTGAACGTTTGCTGCCAGGACAGGTTGTTGTTTCCGAACGTATGTACAACGGCGCCGATACCGGACGAATACCAGTTGCTTTGTTGGTATTGGTAGGTGGTGCGCGACATGTAGGGCGAGAATTGTACCGACCCGGTGACGCCGGTGGTGAGGCGGAGGCGGAACTGGCTTACCGCATCCGACCGGAACCAAGGCTCTTGATGAACGTTCCAACCCAGGCCGGCCGACCAAAAAGGGGCGGTACGGTTGTCGCTGCCGAATTTGGAGGAACCATCCAATCGGATGGTGGCATCCAGCAGGTAGCGGTTTCGGAATGAATAGTTGGTGCTGGCAAACAGGCCAAACAAGCGAGACTCCTCCAGGGTGCTTTGCGGACTGGCATTCTCCGCATAGCCCTTGGCAAACCCAATACTGCTGAACCGGTCGTTGGGGAAGCCGATGGCTTCAAAGGAGCGATCTTCCAACCGCACTGTCCGGATGTTGGCACCGCCAACGAGGTTGACGCTGTGGTCGCCCAACTGCTTGACGTAGTTGAGTCTGATGTTGCCATCCCAGTAGGTCTCATCGAGGTTGGCGCTGTAGTAAGCGCCCTTTTCGTCGGTCCGGGCAGCTTCGTAGTTGTAGAATTCATTAGCTAACGGTGAGCGGTAATGGCTGACCTGATGCAGCCTTTTGGTGAAACTGAGTTGGCCTCGAAGGCGTAACCCCGGTGCCAGCTCGAACTCGCCGGCCAAGTTATCGATGATTTCGTTGTAGTTCGTGCGGTTGAAGTTGCTGAGCGTCGCGTCGTAGAGCGGATTCAGCAGGTTGATGTAGTTGACGTTGCCGGTTGCCTCGGCGTAAGCCAGACGCTCGGGACTCTGGATGATGTTGCCGTTGTCGTCGGTCATCCGGTAATACGGATTCATACGAACGTAATTTTCGAAATTGCCATAGGGCGATTCCTGCGCACCGACCATGGTGATTGACAGCTCATTTTGGAACCGGATTTTGTTGTTAAGGTCGTAGCTGAAGTTCATGGCGCCCGAATATTGATTGCGATGAGAACCTTTCATGACGCCGGGCCGCGTCTGATAGCGGAGATCGACGCCGTAACGGAATACGGGCGAGCCGCCCTCGATAAAGAGCCCGTGCTTCTGACCGACGGCGGTACGTACCGGCTGCGACAGCCAATAGGTATCTACGCCGCCCACGACACTGGCTTTCTTGGCGTAATAAAGGACATCGAGATCGTACTGCGTCTGACCGGCTTGGGCGGTGTATAGGCCAGCGAGCCGCTCATACTCGAGTTTTTCGGCGGCATTGAGCACGTCGTAATCCGTCAGGTCCGGCCCGCTCACGCTGGTCTCGTGGCTGTACGTGAGCCGTAGCTTGCCATCTTTGGGTGCTTTGGTGGTAATGACCATGACGCCGTTGGCTGCACGCGATCCGTACACGGCCGTGGCAGCAGCATCCTTGAGTAGCGTTACGGAGGCGATGCGGTTCATGTCTAGGTCCAGCACTTTCTGTACGCCTACTTCGTATCCATCGAGGATGAATGCGGGCATGTTTACCGTGGACGTAACATTGTCGCGCCGCAGGATATCCGTATCGACACCCCCGGGGAGTGCCGACGAGCCCCGCACGGTGATGTTGGGCAGGGCATTGGGATCCGACCCGACCAAATTGTTTTCGGCCAATCGAAACGAGGGGTCGAAAGTTTGCATGGCCTGCAATACATTTTGTGGGTTTACTTGCTGGAGTTCTTCGCCGGTTTTGGTGATGGCCGTGCCGGTATAACTTTCGCGGTTGATGACCTGGTAGCCGGTAACGATCACCTCGTCCATGGCACTGGTTGCTTCGGTCAACACGATGGTGTAGTCGGTCTTCCCGGGCGTCAACACGACGGTTTGCGGTTCATATCCGATGAAGCTAACCACCAGCCTGTTGTCGCTCGGCCGCTCCGTGAGGGTGAACCGCCCGTCATTCCCCGCCACGATGTCTGGTCGCCCCAACACGGCAATGGTCGCCCCCGCAAGGGGGACCTGTTTCCCGTCGACGGGACCGATTACTTGCCCGCGGATGAGCTGCTGGTTCTCCACGGCAGCACGTTCGGTCGGTGCGGAGCGCGGCCTGGGCTCGAGCATGATGGTCTTATCGACCAACCGGTAGGTCAGCGGCTGGTCCTTCAGTACCAATGCTAGGAATTCGAAAACCTCGACCTCACGGACATTAACGGTGACGGGAGCGGCCTGTGCAAACATGGCCATGTTGCCGAGCACTTCGTAATCGGTTTGTTGGCGGATTACGTTCAGGGCTTCGGAAAGCGGCCGGTTGGTCGCCCGGTAGGTGATTTCCTGGGCGTGCGCGGCGAGGCTGATCTGTAAAAACAGGGCAACGTGTAAAATAGCAAACGGTCTTTTCATCTCATTCATTTGTAGGCGTTATTCCCATTCATTTACTTTGGATAGGATCAACGTGGTATCGGGTGTCAATTGATAGTTTATGCCGTTGGTTTCAAGCAAGATAAGCACCATATCGAGGTTGTTGTTGCGTTGGGCACCGCCGTAGAATACGATGTCTGGCATCGTTCCTTTGTATGCCACCTTGATGCCGTACCACCGGGCGAGCTCACGCATGACCGCCGGCAGGGGTTTACCGTTGAAATTAAAGCGATCCGACATCCAGGCGGTGTATTGGTCGGTGTCGACCTGTTGTATACGGAATGCTCCTTGTTGCAGGATGCTTTGCTGGCCGGGCGAAAGCCGGTGCACCGTTGCTGGTGTTGCCGCGTCTCCTCCCTGAGTAGCTACGATTACGCTTCCCGAAAGGAGGGTTGTGGCGGTAAAGGTCTCATCGGGGTAGGCGCTGACATTGAATTCCGTACCGGTTACTTCGATTCGCTGGTCGCGGCTATTCACGATGAAGGGCTTGTCGACGTTTTTGGCTACCGAGAAGTATGCCTCGCCCGTGAGGGTAACTCGTCGTTCGGGTTCCGAAAAACGGCTGGGGTAGGTGAGGGTCGAAGCGGCATTGAGCCAAACGTTGGTGCTGTCGGGTAGCTTCACGCGATACGTACGGCCGGGTGGGGTGCGTAGGGTATAGGTGTCGGCCCGGCCGCGATGGTTTACATCGCTGCCATCGAGGTACGTGAGGGTCTCACCCACGACAATGCCGGGTTGGGCTTCACTAAGAACCAAGGTGGTGCCATCGGAAAGCGATAGGGTAGGTGGTTTGCCGGCAGGGGCGATGTTTTTCGCCAGGGGCACCTGCGGTTCGGGCAGCAGCGGGCCGCGCGACAGCCAATAGGCTACGGACGCCGACAGGAGTAGGCCGGCGGCACCCAACCAGGGCCACAGCGGCCTGGTGCGCGGCGGCGCGACCGCCCGTTTGAAGATCCGTTGGGGGTATGCCATGGCCTGTTCCGTTTCCGGCGTGATAGCGTTCCAAGTGGTGTGCATCAAGGCGTGGATGGTTTCCCGGTGTTCATCCGAATGCACCGCTTCCGCCCACGCAGCGGCTTCTTCCGGCGACAATTCCCCGTCGAGGTAGCGTTGGTGCAGGTACGCAATACGTTGTTTATCCATATTGAAGAGGGCCATTTAAGAGATAGACGCAACAGACTACGGGAAGGGGCAATGGCTGTTTGAAAAATATCAAAAAAGTTTTAGCAAGACCCATAGGATACCAGCTACGCCGTGTTTTTCGAGGTATGTGCGCAAAAACCGCAGGGCGAGTTTCATATGCCGCTTTACCGTCTGCTCGGAGAGAGACAGTTGCTGGGCGGCTTGGTTGTAGGTGAGCCCCTGCTGGTGGCAAAGGCGGTAAACGCGTTGCTGTTGGGGCGGCAGTTTTCCGATACCTTCCTCCAGGATGCGACGCGTTTCGTTGAGCACAATGGCATCTTCCGTGTCGGTGCTGGCGGCATCGTGGTTGTCCTGCAGCGGTAATTGTACATGTTCGCGCACCTTCATCCGCCGCAGGCTATCCAGGGCATGGTTGCGGGTGATGGTGAAAAGGAACTGCTGCAGGTCGTCGATGCCATCCAGTGCCGCACCCTGGCGCCATAACTTCATGAATACCTCCTGCACCGCCTCCTCGGCGTGGTGGGCCGACTTCAGGTAGCGCAGGGCGAAGGTGTACACCCGCCGGTGGTAGGTATCGAAAATTACCCGAAAGGCATGCTGGTCGCCCCCAGCAGCCCGTGTCAACGCATCCCGTTCATCGAAGTCGTCGGTTTTGTTCATGGTGTTTCTCCCACCAGCCCTGCTCGCTTCAGCAATGCATCGGACTTGGGCTTACGTCCCCTGAACTGGATATAAAGTTCCATGGGGTCTATCGTGCCGCCGCTGCTGAGCAGGGTTTTGAACCTGGATGCGGTATCGGCATTGAAAATGCCGGTTTCCTTGAAGTAGGCGAACGCATCGGCATCCAATACTTCCGCCCATTTATACGAATAATATCCGGCAGCATACCCCCCGGCGAAGATGTGCGAGAATGCCACACTCTGTGCCGTGCCGGGCACATCGGGGTAAAGTTGCGTATCGCGTATGGTATTTTTTTCGAAGTGTTCGATGGAGGTATCCGCCTCCAGCTTTCCCGTATGGTAAGCCATGTCGAGCAGGCCGAAGCTGAGCTGCCGCATGGTTTGATAGCCTTCCATAAAGTTGGCGGCGGCCACGATCTTGTCGATTTCTTGGTCGGGTAGGACCTCGCCGGTGCGGTGATGGCGGGCGAACGACCGCAGGAACTCCTTTTCGTAGCAGTAGTTTTCCATGAACTGTGATGGCAGTTCGACGAAGTCCCAGTATACGTTGGTGCCCGACAGGCTTTCATAGACCGTGTCGGCGAGGATACCGTGCAGGGCGTGGCCGAATTCGTGGAAAAGTGTAGTCACTTCGTTGAAGGTGAGCAGCGACGGCGTATCGTCCACGGGCCGTGAGAAGTTGCAGACGATGGAAATATGGGGCCGTATCTGGTGGCCATTTTCGGTCCATTGGCCCCGGTAGGCGGTCATCCATGCGCCGGCACGTTTGCCTTCGCGCGGATGCCAATCGGTATAGAGCAATGCCTTGTGCTGGCCGTGCTCGAGTACTTCATAGACGGTTACCTCCGGATGGTAGGTCGGGATGTCGGTCCGCACCGTGAACCTCAACCCATATAACTTGGCGGCAGCGTCAAAAGCGGCATCCAACACCTGTGCTAGCGGGAAGTAAGGCTTGAGGGCTTCTTCCGAAAGGTTAAATTTCGCTTCGCGTAGCTTTTCAGCATAATAGGCATGATCGTAGGGCATCATTTCGTCGATGCCATCTTTGGCGGCGAGGGCTTTCAACTGGTCCACTTCTTGGATGGCATGGGGCCTGGCTTTGACCAACAATTCGTTCAGGAAATCCAACACAAGGGCGGGCGAGGAGGCCATCCGTTCCTGCAAAACGAAATCGGCATGTGTGCCAAAGCCAAGCAGGTTGGCGCGTTTGCGGCGCAGGGCAACGATATCGCGTACGATCGCTTCGTTGTTGTTGGCGTTGTCTTTCAATGCACGGGTGGCCGAGGCCAGGTAGAGTTCTTCGCGTAGCGCCCGATTTGTGGCATATTTCATGAAAGGCATGTAGCTGGGAAAATGCAGGGTGAACACCCAACCGGCTAGCTTGCGCTTTTCCGCTTCGGCTTTGGCAGCCGAGCGGATGGAATCGGGAAGTCCTTCCAGCTGTTCTTCATCCTGGATGTGAAGGTGGTAGTCATTGGTTTCCTGCAGCACGTGTTGGGCGAATTTCATCGTCAGGGTTGCGAGTTGCTTATCGATCTCGCGTAACGTTGTCTTGTCCGCATCGCCAAGCAGGGCGCCGTTGCGCGCAAAGCTTTGGTAGGTCTTATCCAGCAGCCGGGCTTCTTCTGGGGTAAGGGTGGCCGGATCGACGTCATCGTGCACCTGCTTTACCCGGCTGAACAGCCCCTCGTTGAGCATCACGTCGTTGCTATACTCGGCCAATATAGGCGAGAGCTCCTGGGCCAGCTGCTGCATCTCGTCGTTGGTTTCTGCAGCATCAAGGTTGAAAAACGTGGCCGATGCGATATTAAGCGATTTGCCAGCGTATTCCATTGCGGCGATGGTATTGGCGAAGTCGGCCGGCTCGGGGTTGTCGACAATGGCGTCGATTTCCTTTTTGGCGTTGCCGATTAACTGGAGGATGGCGGGCTTGAAATGTTCGGTCTTGAGGTCTTCAAACGGTACGCTATCGAAAGGGGTGCCAAATGGCTTTAACAACGGATTGTTCATGTATTTGATAATTTGGGGCTGCCCACTTGCGGACAACAATGTAAGAATGGGCGAATTTACTAAAAATACGCCGAATGGCACGACGACCGGCACACCGTAAAAGTAAGGGGGGTCTTTGGTTATACGTATTATTTTTTTATCTTTGTCGTATAAACTAGCGGAAGAACATAACATGGATACCAAAATAACCCTTTCGTTCGATAAGGAGGTTGTCAACCAAGCCAAGGCGTTTGCCGATGCCCATCACATCAGCCTATCGCGGCTTACCGAGTTTATCTATCGGCAGCTTACCCTCAAATCCTATGACAGCTTGGAGGAATTGCCGATTTCCGATTGGGTGAATATGCTCGCGGAGGGGGAAGTTGAATACCAGCGTTCGCCACGTAGCCGCAAGGCCCTCAAAGGGGAGTACCTCGATACCCGCAAATGAAGGTGTTTATCGATGCCAATGTGCTAATTGCCGTACTCAACAAGGAATATCCATTGTTCAGCAGGGCGGCGCGGATATTGAGTTTGGGTGAACGCAACGGTTTTACACTGTTCACCTCTCCACTATGTTTGGCCATTTCCTTTTATTTCGCCGAGAAGAAGTCGGGTACCGACCACGCACGGGCCAAGATTGCGTTGCTTGCATCGAATTTGGCGATTGCGGCATCGGATGTGGAAACCGTCAAACAGACGATCGCCGATAAACGTATCCACGATTTCGAGGACGGCCTGGAGTATTATTCCGCAGTACGGTCTCGCTGCGAAGTCATTGTTACGGAGGACCGTGATGATTTCTATTTCTCGGAAGTTCCCGTAGTTAATTGTGCGGAGTTTCTGGAAGCCCATGTCTTTGGGAAATGAGCCTTCATTTTCCATGCGGATGTAACGCACGGAATGCGACCGGTGCACGTGTGTGCCCTTCTCGAACACATCGCTACCATGCGGTCAGAGCATGGAAGCTACCTTTCCGAACCGGTAGCTGATCCCGATTTCGTGCGTACTGTTGTTGATACTCCGGTTGAGGGGTTCGTTTTTCGGGTTGAACTGGTAGGCGTACCCGATTCCGATTCCGGCGGAATTGAACTGTGCCATGGCTGCCAGTTCGCCGTAGCTCCTTACGTTGGCCCCGATGCCGAAGACCCGTTTGATGAAGACCAGGGCGGAGGCTTCGGCCTGTGGCCGGAGGCTTTCGGAATACGTCACCAGCAGGGATGGCCGGAAGTGGAATTCGGGGCCGAGGGGGAAGACCGCACCCGCCGAGAGGTGGTACATGTTCCTGAAATCGTAACGTGATTCACCCGTTACGCCGAGGTTGCCCAGCATGAGGCGTGGCAGGGAGAGGCCCACGTAATAGCGTTCCGGGCGGTAGAGTACAATCCCGAAACCGACGAGGGCGTCGGTCTCGCTGATGTCATCCCTCACGGTGGGGTCGATGGGGTCGAGTCCGGAGTAGTTTCCCTCGAGATAGCCCACCCCCGCATTGAGGGAGAGGCCGAGGTACTCGTATTCCGATATGCGGACACTTTTGGCGAAGAAGGCGGAGGCTTCGGTCAGCTTTTCCACGGCCATGCTTTCGTGGCGGACGTTGATGCCGGCGGTGGCATCGATGGCTTGCAGGCCGATGTGCCCGCTTCCCCAGAAGACGGTGGGTGCGCCGTCCATGCCGACCCACTGGCGGCGGCCGATAATGGACACGGCACCGTCCTGCTGGAGCAGGGAGGCGGCGGGGTTGATTGCCGTCTGGATCTGCCCGTGCTGGGTATAGGTAAGGGGCTGCTGGGCTTGAAGACCCATGCTGGCCAATAGACCTGTTATTCCAATCAATATTTTCCTTTTCATAGCTGTGTTTTTTGTGAGCCAGTGAGCTTGTGAGTCAGTGAGCCTGTGAAATGTCTCTGGCCCACTTGTTCACTCGTTCCCTTGCTCCCTTGCTCGTTCGTTCACTCAATACCGCAATACAAACCATCCTTTTTCGTATTTCCATGTGCCGTTTACCTTTATTTCGGCAATGTAGAAGTAGGTGCCCGCCGGTAGCGATAGCTGCCCGGTGCTGATGCCATGGAAGGCGATGGACCCGTTATTGTATCCTTTTGCTTCATAGAGGACCGTGCCGTTCCGGTTGAAGATGGTCACCTTGTTTTCGGGGTGGTCCTTGATTCCCTCGATGAGGAGGAAGTCATTGATGCCATCGCCGTTGGGCGACACGACCTTGCTGACACGCATCGGTAGTTCGGCTGTGGGGTCAACAACGCGGACGGTCACGGTGACCAATCCCGCAGCCTCATAGTTGGCGTCGCCGGCTTGCGCGGCGGTAATCTGCACGGTGCCCAAGCGATGGATATGGAGCGTGGCCCCTTCTAATGTAGCCACTTCGGGGTCGTCGACGGTCAATGACACATTCAATCCACTGGATGCCGAGACATCGAGGGAGATGGCTCCCGCATTGCGGTTCACGGTGGCTGGTGGGCTGAAGGTGATGGTTTGGGCGGCTTTTGCTATAGAAAGTGTTTGTGCCACCTCGGGCGCGTTACTGTAGTTGGGGTTTTCGTGGGCTGTACCCGTAATGGTTACTGTTCCTGCGCCGGTGATGACCAACTTTCCGTTTTCGATGACCGCTATTGATTCGTCGCTTGATGTCCAGTTGATCGCTACGCCGCCGGTGGTTGTAGCGGGCAACGGATAGGGGGTGTCTCCATAAGTCATCTGGGGCAGCGGTGGTAGATCGATGCTATGTGAAGGGTATGTGACGGTTAGCGTGGCGGTGAGGATAAGATTATCGTAGTTGGTCCCGCCGTCTATTTGGGCCGTCACGGTCTGGCTTCCGGCCTCGGTACGGGAGTTGTCGTTGTAGGTTACCGATGCGCCCTGGGGCAGGGTACCGCCGATGGTGATTTCATGTGCCGAGCCGTCGAAAGTGAAGGTACCATCGTCGAAGGTGATGCCGGTGATGGCGGCTTTGGCGACGGTTAGCGTGGCGGTCAGGGTAAGGTCATCGTAGTTGGTCCCGCCGTCTATTTGGGCCGTCACGGTCTGGCTTCCGGCCTCG
>CAZTJY010000010.1:29237-44009 GCA_964613725.1 uncultured Parapedobacter sp.
TCCGCCGTTGATTACTGCGGTGGCTGTCTGGCTGCCGGCATCCGTGCGGGTGTTGCCGGTGTAGGCTACCGAAGCTCCCTGGGGCAGGGTACCCCCGATGGTGATTTCGTGTGCCGTGCCGTCGTAGGGGAAGGTGCCGTCATCGAAGGTGATGCCGGTGATTGTCGCTTTGGTCACCGTAAGTGTGGCGGTGAGGGTGAGGTCATCGTAGTTGTTTCCGCCGTTGATTACTGCGGTGGCTGTCTGGCTGCCGGCATCCGTGCGGGTGTTGTCTGCGTAGGTTACCGATGCACCTGAAGGTAGCGAACCGGATATGGTGACGGATTTCTCGTTACCGTCATAGGTGAACGACGCATCATCAAAGGTTACGCCCGTGATGGTGGCTTGGGTGACGGTCAGTGTCGCCGTGAGCGTGAGGTCTTCGTACAACGGACCGCCATCGATGAAGGCTGTCACGGTCTGGCTGCCCACATCCGTGCGGCCGTTGTTCGTGTACGTAACAGAGGCATCCAAGGGAAGATTTCCTGAAATGGCCAGGATATGCTCGGTGCCGTCGTAGACGAAGGATGCATCATCAAACGTTACGCCGGTGATCGGCAGCAGGCAAACCGTTGCCTGGGCATCGCCTATGATGGTCCACCCCGCATTATTGATCAGGTCGTTTCGCGGTTCCTCGGCGCAGTATTCCAATCCGTCGGCACCCAACGTGATGCCGTTTTGCACCTGTTGTGCCGCCCAGCCGGTGAGCGTGGCATCGTATTGGGACATCGATAGTCCGGAGCCGTTCAGCATGTTGACCATATCTGTCACGTTGGCGATATCCCAATCGCCGAGCGACTGGTTGAACGATGACGCGCCCGCGAACGTACCGGTCATATCCGTCACATTTGACACATTCCACCCGCCTATGGGCTGGTTGAACGCCTTGGCATCTTCAAAGGTATTCCACATGCCCGTGACGTTCGATACGTCCCACCCGGAGATATCCCCGTTGAACGCACCGGTAAAGGCGAATGCATGGTATAGTTGGGTGATGGTCGACACATCCCAGTGATTCAGGTCGGCATTCAACACCGTGCAACCATTGAAGATATTGGCAAAGCTGGTCACGTTGCCAAGGCGGGGTGCGTCAGTGGCGGTGATCTGCAGGTTTGCGCAGCCGAAGAACGCATCCTCCATGGATGTCCATTGGATATCACCCCATTGTTCCACTTCCACAAGTTTCAGGCGGTCGCCGCCGTTGCTGAAAAACAGGCGGGGGAAATCGCCCACGATCTTCACCCGGTAAGTGCCGGGAAAGACAAAATTAACGGTGGTTTGCCCCGTGACATTCAGGATTGAACCGGCGTACGACGGATTGTTCACATCCTCCCAATAGATGTTATAGTTATAATTGGCGGGGAACGTGGGGATTTGGATCTCATTAGAGGAAGTAACCCCGGGATTGTTGGTGTCCCAGATGGTCACGAACGCCCCGCAGTCGGGTGCCTCGCTATCGCCGGTGATGGTCCACCCATGGGCATTGATAAGTTCATCCCGTGCATCGCGTCCGGCGCAGTAGTCCAATCCCAAGGCTCCAAGGGTAATACCGGATGGCACCTGTTGTGCCGCCCAACCAATCAAGGTCGCATCGTAGTGAGCCTCCGACAGTCCTGAATTGCTCAGCATATCCGCCATGTCCGTCACAGCGGAGATATCCCAGTCGCCGAGCGACTGGTCGAATGCGGTGGCTCCGGAAAATAATGTCCCCATAAATTGCACATTGCTGACGTTCCAATTGCTGAGGTCCTGGTTGAATGCCGTGGCATTGCCAAACATCGCATCCATGTCCGTCACATTCGAGAGATCCCAATTACTTAAGGGTTGGTTGAATGCCGTGGCACCATGAAACGTGGCGTACAACTGTGTGACATTGGCCACATTCCAGTTGCCGATTGGCTGGTTGAAGGCTGTGGCGCCGTCAAATAGGTTGGATAGGTTAGTGACATTCCCTACATCCCAGTTTCCGATGGGCTGGTTGAATGCCGTGGCATTCCAGAACATCCCAACCATCTCGACGACGTTAGACACGTCCCAACCCGTGATATCGCCGTTGAACGCCCCGGTAAATGCGAACGCGCAAAACAGGTCCGTCACGTTCGAGACATCCCAATGGTCCAGATCGCTGTTTAGCACGGTGCAACCACGGAAGATGTTCCGCATGCTGGCCACGCTGGCCAAGTCGGGTGCGTCAGATGCGTTTACCTGTAGGTTTGAGCAGCCGTAGAATGCGTGCTCCATAGACGTCCACGTGGTACTGCCCCATTGTTCCACCGTGAGGATCTTATCCTTGTCGCCGGTATTGTTGAAGTAAATCCGGGGGAAGCCGCCCGCAATGGATACGGTGTACACGCCCGCGTTGGCATAGGTATGCGTAGCATCGCCCGTCAGGTTGGTGTCCCAGGTGCCGTCGCCCCAGTCCACCGCATAACTGTAAGTCTCCCCGGAGAAGGTGGGTATGGTGATCGTTTCGTTGGCCGACGTGGTTTCCCAGGTGGTGATGAACGCACCGGGTAGCTGGCAGGCGATGCTCTGGATGTCGCCGGTGATGGTCCATCCATGTGTATTGATTAGCGCATCGCGGTCGGCTTCGGCCGCGCAATAGTGCAATCCCAACGCCCCCAACGGCACACCGGCCTGCACACTCTGGGCGGCCCATCCCGTAAGTGTCGCATCGTAGTTGGCCAGGGACAGGGCGGTGTTCCGCAGCATTTCATCCATTGTCGTTACGGACGAGATGTCCCAGTCGCCCAGCTGCTGGTCAAACGCCGTTGCATCATAGAACATCTCACTCATGTCGATCATGTTGCCCGTATACCAGCCGGAAATATCTTGGTTGAACTGGGAGGCCATTTTGAACATGGACGCTGTGTTGGTGGCGTTGTCGAGCTGCCACGTCGTCACGTCACCGTTGAATGAGGTAGCCCCAAAGAACGTGGCAAAGAGGTTTTGTACATTGGAGACGTCCCAGCCGCTGATGTCTGCGTTGACGTTGGTGCATCCAGCAAACATCAGACTCATGTCGTTTACCTGGCTCAGGTCAGGCACGTCAAGTGCCTTGAGCTGCAGGTTTTCGCACCCCCAGAAAGCGGATTGCATGGATTGCCATTGGATATCGCCCCAGGCGTTGATTTCGACCAATTTCAGCCTGTCACCCGCGTTGTTAAACCGAATATGCGGGAAGGCGCCCGTGATTCTTATCCAATACATACCCTGTGCGGGGAAGGTGATGGTCACCGATCCTGTTTGTCCGGTTAACGTGCCGTTATTGGAGGGGTCATTGAAATTTTCCCAATAGATATCGTAGTTATAGCCCGCGCCGAACGTCGGTATTGTCAGCTGGTCGCTGTTGGACGTACCGGGGTTGGTCGTGTTCCACAGCGTCACGAAGGCTCCGCAATCGGTCGCCTGGCTGTCGCCGGTGATGGTCCACCCGTGTGTGTTCATCAGCAGGTCGCGTGCCTCTTTGCCAGCGCAATACCGGCGTCCCTGCGCACCCAATGCCACATTCGGTTGGACTTGCTGCTTAGCCCACCCGATGAGGGTGGCATCATAGTGATAGGGCGTCATGAAAGTACCGTCGAGCATGTCGTCCATCGCTGTCACTTGAGAGATGTCCCAACCGCCGAGGTCGCTCGTGAACTTCGCCGCGCCGTCGAACATTCGCTGCATATTCGTCACGCTGGATACATCCCACCCGCTGAGGTCCTGCTGGAAATTGATGGCACCGTTGAACATCCATTCCATGTTTTCTACGTTGCCGGTATTCCAGCCGCTGATGTTTTGGTTGAATGCAGTGGCACCATGGAAAAGGTAGGACATATCGGTCGCGTTTGAGACGTCCCATACGTCAATAGGTTGGTTAAATGCGGTGGCGCCAGAAAACGTTCCCTCCATATATTGCACCTTTGATACGTTCCAGTTGCCGATGGGTTGGTTGAAAGCGGTAGCGCCGGCAAATGCGTAGTCCATATGTTGAACGTTTCCTACGTTCCAGTTGCTGATGGGTTGGTTGAAAGCGGTAGCGCCGCCGAAGATGTGGTTCAGAACAGTTACGTTTGACACGTCCCAATTGCTGATGTCCTGGTTGAAGTTGCTCGCCCCTTGGAACATGACACCTATAGAAGTGACATTCGCCATGTCCCAGTTGCCGATATCCCCGTTAAACTGTGTGGCCCCAGCGAATAGTCGCGACATTTCCTCCACGGCAGACACGTCCCAATGATTGAAATCGGTATCGAGCGTGGTGCAATTCTCGAACATACTAACCATGGAGGTGACGCCGCTTAGGTTGGGTGCATCGGAGGCATTGACCTGTAGGTTTGAACAGCCGAAGAATGCATTGTGCATGGATGTCCAACCGATAAAACCCCATTGCTCCACGGACAGGATTTTTTCCCGGTCGCCCTGGTTGTTGAAGTGGATGCGTGGGAACGTACCGCTGATGGTGACGGCGTACGTTCCGGCCGTGGTATAGGTGTGCGTAGCATCACCTGTAATATTGACGTCCGTGTTTCCATCGCCCCAATCCACCGTATAATTATAGGTCTCACCATCAAACGTGGGTATCGTGATCGTTTCGTTGCTGGCGGTGGTCTGCCACGTGGTGATGAAGAGGTCCGGCGAATAACATGCCCATGTCTGCATATCACCTACGATGTTCCACCCATAGGTATTGATTAGCTGTTGCCTGGCAAAGGCAGCCGCACAATATTCCAGGTTGGCCGCGCCCAACGTCACGCCGTTTACGACCGCTTGTCCTGCCCATCCATCCAATGTGGCGTCGTAATTATTCACCGATAATCCGGCGTTATCGAGCATAAGGTCCATTTGCGTCACATCACTGATGTTCCATTCTCCTAAGTTCTGGTCAAAAGCCGTTGCGTCCCGGAACATCCATGCCATGTTGGTGACATTTGATACGTTCCATCCACTTAAATCGTCGTTGAAAGCGGTGGCTCCGGAAAATAAGGCGTACATATTGTCGACTTGGCTGACATCCCAGTGGGCAACACCCTTTGTTATCGATTTGGCATTGAAGAACATGCCGAGCATGGTCGTTACGCCGCTCAGGTCTGGCGCATCAAGTGCGTCGATGGCCAGGTTTGAGCATCCGTTGAATGCATTGACCATTGACGTCCAGGAAATATCGCCCCATTGGGTTATCGCGTAAATTTTATCCTTATCGCCTGAATTCGCAAAATAGATTTGCGGGAAATCACCGGTGATTTTAACGGTATACGTGCCTGCCGTGGTATAGGTATGCGTGGCGTCACCTGATACGTTCGCATCGTTGCTTCCGTCGCCCCAATCCACGTTGTACAGATAGGTTTCGGCGGGATGGGTAGGTATGGTAATTGTTTCATTGCTCGCGGTGGTTTGCCAAACAGTAATGAAGGCCCCGCAATCCACCGATTTGCTGTCGCCTGTAAACGTCCATCCGTGCGTGTTGATCAGCTCGTCGCGTGCGGTTTCTCCGGCACAGTACTGCAGTCCGTTGGCATCGAGGGTAACGTTGGGTTGAACAGCCTGTGTTGCCCATCCCATCAGGGTAGCGTCATAGTTGGATGTGGAAAGCCCCGCACCGTTGAGCATCAATGACATGTTTGAAACATTGGTAATGTTCCACTGGCCGATGGGCTGGTCAAAACTGCTGGCCCCGCTGAACATGCTCGCCATGGCGGTCACGTTTGATACATCCCAATTGCTGATGTCTTGGGCGAAGCTCGACGCACCGAAGAACATCTGTACCATCGTGGTGGCCTTTGATACGTCCCAGTTGCCTATGGGTTGGTTGAACGAAGCGGCGTTGTAAAACAGTGCAGCGAAATCGGTTACATAGGATACATTCCATCCGGCAATGTTTCCATTGAATGATGAGCAGTTGATAAACATACCCGAAAGCGACGACACACCGGATATATCCCAGTGGTTGAAATCTGCGTTTAGTGAGGAAGCGCCGTTGAACATATGTGTCAGGTTCGGGCAATTGGACAGATTCGGTGCGTCCGTGGCATTTACCTGTAGATTCGAGCAACCCGAAAATGCATATTGCATGCTAGTCCATGCGATATCGCCCCATTGTTCAATGGTCAGCAGCTTGTCTTTATCGCCCGACCCATTGAAGTAGATACGAGGAAACGAGCCCGTAATGGATACGGTATACACCCCAGCCGTGGCGTAGGTATGGGTGGCATCGCCCGTTATACTGGCATCCGTTTGGCCATCACCCCAATCTACCGAATAGTCGTAAGAGGCAAAGGGGTACGTCGGTATGGTTATCGACTCGTTGTTAGCCGTGGTTTCCCAGGTGGTGATGAACGGCGCTTGGGCGATGGCTACGGCAAGGAAGCAGCCCCACCATGCAATGGTGGCGAAAACGATTCGTAGGCAGGCGGCAGACAGTTTCATGAGGTGTATTTATTTGTTAGGAATGTTGAATGCTTTGGCGACTTCGTAGTAATTGTTCAAATCCAAGACGCCACTTGAGACTACTCCACGTATCGGTGAACCGCCCGGTATAAGGACAAACCGAAAACGGGAGTCCGGATGTGGCGGCGAGTTGCCGCTAAGGATGCTGATGTTGATTTTGCCGACGGAAAAGCCGATATACAGACCACCGCCGTTGTAGTAGGAGAGTTTCAATACATTCCCATTTTGCGTTTTCATATAAACGGCGATTTCGCCTTTGTCCAGGATGTCCTGCGTAATCGAGCCGTGTTCGATTTTACCAATGTAATCGCCCACCACATTGGTGGTGAAGTCCACCTCAAGCCATCCGGAGTAGATGACATTGGCGGTGCCGGTATCGCCTTTGTCGCCCTTGTCACCTTTCTGCCCTTGTTCGCCCTGATTACCTTTATCACCTTTATCTCCTTTCGGTCCCTGTTCGCCCTGTATTCCTTGCTCACCTTGGGGCCCTTGTGGCCCAATGTCTCCTTTTTTACAGGAATTGGCCGTGCTCAATAGGATAGCGCTAGCCAGCATAACCCATGATGCATAAAAAATGATTGAACGTTTCATAGCAATCGGTAAAAAATGTTTCATGTTTCGTTAGCGTTCGTGTTTAACAAAGTTCGCGGGCAGCACCTTGATGAGCAATCCCATATCTATGGGGTTTTCACATGTCCGGTGAGTCCGACAATGACCACCGCTTGCGTGCGGGGGTTGTAACGCACATCCACCATGCGCCCCGGTTGGAAATCTTGGACAGACAACCGGGAAACCAGTTGCTCTGCGTAGGCGGAAAATGTGTTGGTGTCGGCGGGATGGACCACCAGTTCAAACCCGACCAATGGATGGCGGTTTACCGTTGTCCGGGTGTCTACGATTTTTTGGATCACCGCTTGGGCCGCCTTTCCGTTTTTCAGCAACCGCCGATGCTGGAAGTTGCCCACCACCATTGAGGCGATGAAAAAGAGGAATGTACCGACAAAAAACAGCCCCATCGGAAACAGGGAATAGTACACCAATGCGGGTATATCGGTGAAAGAAACACTTCCCTGCTTACCTGTAGGCATTGTGATGATGCCTATCATCAGGGTGATGAAGGGTATCCACATCAGGATGAAGCAATATTTCCCCCATACTTTGAGCCGCATGGCCAGCGTTTTTTTTCTGACTTTCATAACCCAGCTTTTTATTTTTTCAAAGATGGTTCATTCAGCATAGCCACTCAATCCCATATATATGGGGTTTTAATACGGTTGCAGTTTTTTATCTTTGATACTACTAATGGGCAAAGTAACCATGCATACGGTAGTCGGGTTTTTACTGTTGTTTGTAATGCAATGGGGTATGGCTGATGATTTAAGCGGCCAGGAGACCGCCGTCGCGGTGCGATTGATTGAACACGGAGGCGGTCTTCACTACGGATCGAAGAAGCTGATGCAGGACTCGGCTGATTTCGTATGGATCATGTATGACGATCAACTGCAGCGGTTCGACGGTCGGCGGATGGAAACTTTCCTTTCCGGGGCCGGCTTCTATTCCATGCTGTGCGACACCGCCGGTCGTGTATGGGCTACGCAACGCCACAAGGTATGGCGGTATGATGCCGATATCAACCGATTCAGAGCCGTTCAAACAGACGATACGATAAACAACAAGGCGTTATACCAGACCGTAACCGGTCAGCTGAAGTATTTGAGCGCCGATGGCAGCTATGTGTACGATCCGGCCACCGACCGTTTTTCGCTGGATAGCGGAGCCATCGGTGAGATGGGCTACCAGCCGACCATTGATTTCGAACGTTTCTCGTATGCGGGGCATTCCCTTTTCGTTACGGTGGGCGACACGCTTTACCGGCATCGGTTGATCGATGGTACCGTGCAGGGGCGGGTGTTCAGCGAGTTCAGGAAGGTCACGGCACTGACAGCAGATAGGGCAGTGGTGAGCGATTGGCGAAACAAGTCGTGGCTTTATGATTTCGAAAGCGATTTACTACGTCCGTTGTCGTTATCGACAGGCGACCCCTTCCTGACGGTGTATGGTGCTTTGCGGCATACGGACGATAGCTTTTACTTGGCTACTTCCAGGGGGCTCATGGTGCTTGACTTGCGCCAAGCTACGTTAAGGCCCCTGCTTTTGCTCAATGAAAGCCGTCAAGTTGTCGTGCAACGTTTCAATGCGTTGTTCCGTACGGCAGATGGGGCCATTTGGATGACGACCAACGCGCACTTGATGCGGTTCCATGAAAATGAGGGCACAATTCGTTTTAACGAGGCTCTCACGGACGTACGGGGTTTTGCCGCGGACAATGAGGGCCGACTGTGGTTGGCCACCGTGCATGGACTGGCCAGTTGGGTTCCATTGACCAGCCGGGTACGCACTATCCTTGCCGAAGACGGCGGGAGCGACTGGCTGAACCATCCCTCCATCCGTGGCTTGGTATACGACGGTACGAACCTGATTGTCGGCCAGACCAATAAGGGCATTTGGTTGTTTAATCCCGCCACCGGACGGTTCCGTAGGCCGTCATTCGACCCAACGCCCCGGGGTGATGCACTAAGGGTGCGGCTTGAACGTGACTTTATCAATGAAATACGTACGTTGCGGAACGGAAATCACGTGGTTTCGGCCCGGGATGGTGCATACGTGATGGATGGGTCGACGTATAGGGTAACCGAACTGCCTTTTCCGGGCGATACCACCAATGTCAAGTTTGCTTACGAAAGTAGCCACGGGCATCTTTATATCGGTACGCTTAACGGTTTATACGCGCTCGATAGCGCCCATCGCTTACGGTACATGTTGGATGTTGGCGACCAACCGCTGCGTGTTTTTACCATGTTGGAAGATGGCAACGGCTTTTACCTGGGTACGGAGCATGGTGTTTACCGTTTCACCGATGAACAAAACCGTGGACGTATCGAGCGCGTATTTCCGCAGCTGCGGGATGAATGGATAACCAACCTGTTCGCCGATTCGCTGGGTGATATCTGGGGCACGACGGAAAATAGGCTTTTCCGTATCGGCAAGGTTGATGGAAGATTTTCCTATTACGGCCGCTCGGAAAATGTGAAGGCGAAGTTTTTCCATCCGAACGGATGGTTCCGGGCCATTGATGGCACTGTGTACCTTGGCGGCCTTCAGGGAATCAATTATTTCCATCCGCCATCGATGGCAAAAGAAATATTGCCGCTCAAACCCCGAATCCAGTCGCTCACCGTCGTTGCTGCCGATACGGTTTACAGCGACTTCCGCGAGCCTATTTTTCTGCGTACGCGCTACCACGATCTGGAAATCGGGTTCGCTGTCCCTTATTTCGGCTCGAATGAAGTGCTTCGCTTTCGTTATCGATTGCACCCAAGCGACTCGTGGCACGACGTCGAAAACCAATATCAGGTGGCGCTTTGGGATTTACCTCCCGGTGCGTATGTATTTGAGTTGTCCGCTTCGGCCAATGGGGTGGATTGGTATCCGGCGGTCAATACCCTGCATTTTACTGTCGTGCCGCCGTTCTGGAAAACGATGTGGTTCATGGCGCTTTGTGGTGTGGTGTTAGTGGGAGCGGGGTATCGAACGTTCGCCGGGTTTTCGCGCAAGCTAAAAAGCGAAAAAATCATCAATGCATTTGCCACTTCACTCTATGGCCAAAGTACCGTGGACGACATGTTCTGGGATGTGGCACGCAATTGCGTACAACGGCTGGGCTTTGTAGATTGCGTGGTGTACCGGCGCGATAGCCAGCGCGACGTGATGGTGCAGACCGCGGCTTGCGGTCACAAAAACCCCTATGGCCGTCAAATCTCGAATTGCCTGGAATTGCCGTTCGGATCCGGTATCGTGGGGCATGTTGCCCAAACGGGGGTTAGCGAACGGATCGTGGATACCCATAGGGACAGACGCTATGTATTGGATATGGAAAAATTCCGTTCCGAGATTACGGTTCCGGTGTTTGTCGATGGTCAGTTGTATGCGATTATCGACTCGGAGCACCCAGACCGTGGGTTTTACAAACGCTATCACCTTCGGGTACTGGCGGCTATTGCTTCAATCTGCGGCGAACGTATTTCTAAATTCCTTTCCGAAGAAAACCTTCGCTCGAAGATCGCACGTGATTTGCACGACGAAATGGGCTCAACGCTCACAAGCATCAACATCACGAGCAAGATTGCCGAACAAGACTTGCCAACTGACCATCCCGCGCGCGCGCAGCTGTCGCGCATACACCGGCATACGCAGGTCATCATGGAGAAAATGAGCGAGATGGTATGGGTAGTGAATCCGGCGAACGACAACTTGCGGAAGATGATGTTGAGGATTAGGGAATTTGCTGCAGAATTACTTGAGCCCGTGGATATCCGGTTGGTTTTTTCGGGCATGGCCGATGCCGAGCTCATCAAATTGAACCCCGAACAACGGAAAAATATCTATTTGATTTTGAAAGAGGCCTTATGCAACGCGGTGAAGTACAGTGGGGCCACGGAAATCTTGCTTTGTTTCCAAGATGCGAATAGCCGATTAGTGATTTCTATCGTAGACAATGGTGTGTGGTTTAATCCTGCCACGGTTAAGCCGGGTAATGGAGTAGCCAATATGCATGCCCGGGCAGCCGAGATCGGAGCCCAGGTAGCGGTGGACACCGCGATTGGGGAGGGGGTACAGGTACACCTGACCATGGACATTGGGGCGGAGCAGCATTATATCAAGAAGAAATATGGCGAAAGACATTGTTAAAATAGTTGTTTACGAAGATAACGAGGAACTCAGGGCAAGCTTGGTCCAACTGTTGAGCCGGGACCGGGCTTTCGCTGTAGTTGGCGATTTTCCCCATTGCCGATCGGTAGATTACCACCTCGGTTCGCTCAAACCCGACGTGGTTTTGATGGATATCGATTTACCGGGAATCAACGGCATTGAGGGGGTGCGTAAAATCCGTGCGATCGACGCCTATGTCCGTATCCTAATGATTACGGTGTTCGACGACAACACTTCCGTCTACGACGCTTTGTATGCCGGTGCCAACGGTTACCTCCTGAAAAAGCACATTGCGGATCGGCTGGTGGTGGCCGTACGGGACGTTCTAGAAGGAGGCAGCCCCATGAGCCCAGCGATAGCACGGATGATTATCGAAAATATTGTACTGAAGGAAATTCCCAAAGCGGTGAGCAACTACAACCTGTCACCGAGAGAAGTGGATGTATTGATATCGTTGGCCAATGGCAATAGCTATAAATTGGTGGCGGACGACCTTTGCATCAGCGTGGAGACTGTACGTTCGCACATCAAGAATATTTACAGCAAGCTACACGTGCAGTCACAAAGCGAGGCTATCAGTAAGGCCTTGCGTGAAGGACTTATTCGATAGCTATCGTGAGCGCGTAACGCCCCTTACCGCTGTGGCTTGGAGCGGATCGTCGGGCCAGGCATGCTTGGGGTAGCGCCGCTTGAGTTCCTTGCGCACCTCGAAATACGTGTTTTGCCAGAAGCTGCGGAGGTCGGCCGTAACCTGCACGGGTTTGAAACCCGGCGAGAGGAGGTGCAACACCACCGGTGTTTGACCCTCGTTTATGCACGGCGTATCCAGCATACCAAATACTTCCTGTAAGCGAACGGCCAATATCGGTGGTTCGCCCGTTGGCGAATAGTGGAGTTTGATGGCCGATCCGCTAGGCACCGTAAGCGTTGTCGGCGTAAGTCGGCTTAAGGCCTGTTGCTGATCGTAAGGCAAGCTGTTGGTGAGGATGTTGTGTATGTCCAGCTTCTGCAATGCTTCAATTTTTCGGACGCCCGTTAGGTAAGGGGCGAGCCAATTTTCGGGCTGTTGCAGGAGGGCGGTGGTGGCCACGTCTGGCCAGCCCTGGTCGGGGTGCCAGTGCCGCAAGCTGTTTACCCGGTTCTGCCATTGCGAAACCGCATCGGAAAACGCGAGCAACTGCGCTCCTTCGGTACGGATAGCCTCGTATAATACGGGCATCACGGCTTCATCGGTGGGATGGGGAAGTGGCGCGGTTTGCAAGACGATCCGGCCGATGCGCTTGTCTTTCGTGGCGACGACCCCCCCCTTTTTCGTATCCCACACGATACGTTCGGTCTCGCGGGCTTGGGGCATGAGATCTGCTGGGGCAACGGCCGAAGCCAGGAATATTTTACCTAGCCCGTCGCGGGCATCGAGCGATGCGATGGCCAGCCATTCGGCATAGGCAAGGTCATCGCCAGAAGGGATCACTGCCCGTTTCCCGTTTGCCAGCTGGAACGCACCTCGGCCATGGTCAAGTGCTTTGGCCACGCGCTCGGGATAGGCGTATGTGAGCAACAGTCCGGTAGCGTGGGCATCGGTGGCACCATTCGTCGCGTCGGTACCAAGTAATTTACGGTAAGAACGGGCTATTTTCTCGAGGTTATCGAAACGTTTTCCTTGTTTACCGTAGGCCCGGTGTCGGCGTAATGCTTCGATGCGGAGGTTGATGTCAACGCCGGCTTCACGTCCGAGTGGGTCGCGTTCTTCCAAGAGTGCGGCCAAATCCGTGGCGAGGCCGGGCTGGTTGATGGTTTTGCTGGTCAACAGCATATGGGCTAGGCGCGGATGGCAAGGTAAGGCGTGGATAGCCCGGCCGTGGGGTGTGATTTTCCCATTTTGAAGTGCGCCGAGTGCATGCAGTAAATCGGTCGATTGAGCCACGGCGCTTGTTGGTGGCGGTGTGAGCCAGTTGAGCTGTGCCGCGTCCTGTACCCCCCATTTGGCCGTATCGAGTACCAGTTGGGTGAGGTCGGCCTGCAGGATTTCGGGTGTGCGGAAGTCGGCCATGCGTTGTTCAGTTGCTTGCGACCACATGCGGTAGCACGTGCCCGGGCCAAGGCGCCCAGCCCGTCCCGCCCGTTGGTCGGCTGCATCGCGTGAAATACGTTCGGTACGGAGGCGGGAGAGTCCCGATGGTGGGTCGTACACCATGGTACGGGTGTATCCGCAGTCGACCACCACGCTAATGCCTTCGATGGTCAGGCTGGTTTCGGCAAGGGCCGTGGCCAGTACAATTTTGCGTTGTCCGCTCCGGTCGGGCTGGATAGCTGCATGTTGTGCCGCCAATGACAATTGACCGTACAATGGATGGATCGCTACACCCATCGCATGGGCGAGGAGCCGTTCCTCACATGCCCGTATTTCCGCTTCGCCGGGCAGGAAAGCAAGGATATCACCTTGCTGCTCGCGCCAGGCCCGGATGACGGTGCGTGCGCACTGACTGGCCAGCTCCTCAGGGCGGGCATCTTCGGTGTGGATAATGTTGATCGGATACCTGCGTCCTTGGCTTTCCATCACGGGTGCATCGAGAAGGTCGGCAAGTGCGCCGCTATCCAGTGTGGCCGACATGATCAGCATACGCAGGTCGGGCCGAAGTACCTGCTGGCTCTCACGGCACAGTGCCATGGACAGATCGGTATGCAGCCGTCGCTCATGGAACTCATCGAAGATAACCGCCCCAACCCCCTCCAATGCATTGTCGTGGTGCAGCATCCGGGTGAGGATGCCTTCGGTGACCACTTCGATGCGTGTGCGTGATGACGTTTGGTTTTCGAAGCGCACCCGGTAGCCCACCGTTTCGCCGGCCTTTTCGCCAAGCAGTGCTGCCATCCGATGAGCAATGGTGCTGGCCGCCAGTCGCCGTGGTTCGAGCATGATGATCTTCCGCCCCTGCAACCACGGCTCATCCAAAAGAGCCAGCGGTACGATGGTGCTTTTCCCACCCCCCGGTGGAGAAGTAACGATGACGGTGGTGTGCACAGCGAGCCGCTCCCGCAGTTGCGGCACGATTTCCATGATGGGAAGTGCGATATGTGAGAAGTCGACCGGCATAGCCCCGAGCCCGACAAAGATAAAGAATACAGCCACACGCGAGTTAGTGCGAACAGATAGATTCTGGAAGATGTAAAAGCAATTAGGTAAAATACAGTCAGCCTAAGCTAAAAAACAGGTGTATTATCGCTGAATTGTGAGATATACACTTATTTCAGCTGCCGTTAATGATAAAATACAGTCAGCATTGGTTAACGGAGAGTTGTAACACAGCCAAAATACGTCCGATATTCGTGGGATGATTACAAGTTAACCAATTGACGCCTTATTCGAGCCGTGGTGGGGTGTTAATTTTTTGTGTGGTGCAGGTTTCGGTGGGAAAAAATGATAACCGGGAGGAATCCGGAAAAACTATATAAACGTAATTACCAATTGTGATAAGTTATCATTGTTGTCCGGTAAACCGGATTTTATTTTCATTTGTTCGCCTTATGCTA